>NZ_REBW01000062.1 GCF_007692535.1 Thioalkalivibrio sp.
GTTGCCATTGCCGCTCAGCTGATGCATCGCGTCCAGCGCGCAAAGCGCGATCGGATGCGCGGGCGCGGTCAGTCGTGGGTGACTGCCGAACTGGAAGCTGACCAACTCGTGCACGCTCAGACGCGCCTGTATGGCGATGCCGATTGCGTTCAGCACCTCGGCCGTGGTCGGGCCACCCAGCACCTGCCCGCCGAGCAGCAGGCCGCTGCGGCTGAACACCAGCAGGCAGGTCATCATGCGCGTACCGGGCATGCTCGGCGGGTGGTGATCGGGCACCACGACCCGCCCGACCACCACCGTGAGGCCCTCGGTGCGGGCGGCGGCGGCGGTCATCCCCGCGCAGCCGAACGCCAGATCCCCGACCTGGCTGGCATAGATGGCGATGGTGCCGGCGTTGTAACGCTCGTTGCGCAGCCCGAACAGGTTCATGCCGGCCGTGCGGCCCTCCGCGGCCGCGGTCGAGGCCAGCAGCGAGGGCACCGAGCGACGCAGCAGGAAATCCTGCTTGAAGGCACAGTCACCCACTGCGAACACGTGCGGATCCTCGCGGGTACGCTGGAAAGCGTCCACCCAGATGCCACCACCACGCGCCATGGTGAACCCCAGCTCCTCCCCCAGTATGGTGTTGCGCCGGTCCCCGATCGCGACCAGCACCGCTTCCGCCGGGATGCTCTCGCCATTCGCGAGGCGCACTGCGCGCACCGGGCCGTCGTCGCCGTCGCCTTCCAACGCGGTCACGCCGGCACCGGTGTGTACGGTGATGCCTCTGGAACGCAGTTCCTGTTCGATGCGTACCGAGACTTCCTCGTCGAAGTTGCGCAGCAGGATATGCGGCAGCTGCTCGATGACACTGACATCGGGGCCACCCTTGTGGACCTCGTCGGCGAACTCGACGCCGATGAAACCGCCACCGACCACGGCGAGTCTTTCGACCTTCGGGATCAGGTCCTCGAACAGGTGTTCCAGGTGATCGTAGTCCTTGCGGATCGCAAAAACGCCCGGACGCTCGATGCCCGGGATGGGCGGCAGGTGCGGGACGGTCCCCGTCGCCAGGACGAGGCGCTTCCAGTGCACCCGGATACCGGACTCGGTCAGCGCCGTCCGCGTCTGCAGATCCACCCGGGTCACCCGGTCGCAGAGAATTTCGCCGCCCAGCATGCGGAAGGGCGCATTGCTGAGCAGGTCATGTTCCACACCCTTGAGCGTGCCGAAGATGTAGGGAATCCCACAGGGCACGACCGGCTCCTCCTCCGGGCGGATCAGCAGGATCTTGCGCCCGGGCCAGACCTGGGCGGCGGTGATCGCGGCACTCATGCCCCCCGGGCCTCCGCCCACGATCAGGCCATCAACTTCGCGTTCCTCGGAAACGGCGTGGGGCGTGGTCACGGTGTGCGTCCTCTTGGCGTGCGGGGAAACGGAAACACGGAACAAGCAAATTCCGGACCCCTCGGTCCGAAGGGGTCGTCCCGGAGCTGGCCGCGGCACATGGCTGCGGCTGTGGCCCGTGCGGGCGAAGCTGGAGCTTGCTGCCAGCGGATCCGGTGCCGCTACGGGCTGTCCGGCATGGCGCTTGCCGTCCCGGTGCTGCGCTGTGGTGCAGAACCTGCGCCGGCACGGTGCGTGACGCACCGGATCGGATCCTGGCGGGGCGGATGCCTTGTCGGCTCGTTCCGCCCGTGCGCCCGCTGCCCGCGTCGGCTATGCTTTCCTGGTGGCCGGCGAGCGGGCGGTTTGCGTAGTCGCCGGAGCAAGGCATCGCGTGGGAAACCCGCGGTCGTCTACACGCTGGGGAGCAGGCGATGGCTGATCAGGTCAACGGGGAAGAACGGGGCACGGGCATCGTCGCGGGAGCACGCGTGGCCGGCGTGACCGTGTTGCTGGTCGTTGTCGCCCTGGCGTTTGCGGGCATGGGTTGGTTCATGTTCAACATGGGCCGCGACATGAGCACGATGACCAGGGCCGTCAGTCAGATGGGTATCGACGTCTCCAGCATGGCCGTGGACATGGATGTGATGGTGGGTGACATGGACCTGATGGCCGACAGCATGGTCGAGGGCCAGGCAGGGATCTCGGGGGAACTCGCCCGCGTCCGCGCGGGCACGGAGTGGATGGGCGCCGATATGAGTCGGATGAACGCCGATATCGACAGCATCACCTCGAGTGTCCGGAGCATGTCCGGGAACGTCGACGGAATGGACGCCTCGGTGTCGCGGATGACGCACGCCACCGGAGCCATGTCCGACTCCATGGGTCGCATATCGGTGGACATGAACCGGATGACGCGGCCGGAGAGCCTGATGCCGATGACGCCGTTCCGCTGATCCGAGCCCCTCGCGGCGGACCGAGGCCGTGTGGCGCTTCGGGCCGACCTGCCAGTCCGCAAGCAGAGCCCACGGATTCCGACGCCGGCCAATGCCGGTCAGCGGCAGGGCTGCTGCCAGAGGGTTCGCTGGTCGGGCGTGGCCGGATCCAGGCGCACCAGGGTCAGGTCCCGACCCCAGACGCAGCCGCTGTCCAGCGACAGCCAGTCGGTGCCGCGCCGGTACCCGAGCGCGGACCAGTGCCCGAACACGATCGCCTGGCCGCCCATCCGCCGTTTGCGCACCTCGAACCACGGGCTCAGCCGGGAGGGCACAGACCCGGGTGGTCCACTTTCCTCCAGGTCCAGTCCGCCGTCCTTGCGAATGAAACGCATGCGGGTGAGGGCATTCACCGTGTAACGCAGGCGGTCCACGCCCTTCAGGGTATCGTCCCATCGTTCCGGACTGTTGCCATACATCCGCGCGAGGAACTCGTTGCGTCGTTGCGGATCCTGCAGAACCTGTTCGACTGCCCGGGCCTCGGTGCATGCCCGCTCGAGATCCCATTGTGGGGGAATCCCGGCGTGGACCAGGGTCCAGCCAAGCGCCGCGTCGTGATGCACCAGCGGGCGCGCCGCCAGCCACTCGAGGAGTTCTTCGGCGTCGGGACGCTGCAGGACTTCCGCAAGGGTGTCCTTCGGGCGCGGTTGGCGGAGCCCCGCTGCAGTGGCAAGCAGATGCAGGTCGTGATTGCCGAGCACGGTGACTGCCGCGGACCCGAGGTCGTGGACATAGCGCAGGCAGTTGCCCGAATCCGGTCCGCGGTTCACCAGATCGCCAACGAGCCAGAGCCGGTCCCGGGCGGGGTCGAAGCGCGCGCGTTCCAGCAGTCGCTGGAGGGGCGCAAGACAGCCCTGAAGGTCACCTACCGCGTAGACAGCCATCGTGGTTCAGCTGTCGGCGCCGGCGCGGCGAACCGGATCAACCGGATCAAACCGCACGTGGGCGTCGTGCGGCTGCCCCGGCATTCCGGGTCCGCGGATCGGGCGGGGCGCCGCCTGCGTCTGGCGCACCGGCATCAGTGCAGGGAGCGCGGCACGGAGAGGGTGAAGGGCGGTATCGGTGCCTGGAAAGTGAACCCGGCGTCGTCGCGCATTTCGTAGCTGCCCTCCATGGTCCCCACCGGGGTCTCGATGACGGTGCCGCTGGTGTACTCGAACTCCTCGCCAGGAGGGATGCGCGGTTGCTTGCCGACGACCCCCTCGCCGCGGACCTCCTGGGTCTGGTCGCGGGCATCGCGGATGATCCAGTGCCGGTTCAGCAGTTGCACGGATGCCTCCCCTGTATTGCGGATGGTGATGTGATAGGCGAAGACGAAACGAGAGGCCTCCGGATCCGACTGCTCTTCGATGTAGGCAGTGGCAACTTCGATCTCGATGCGGTGTTCCGTAGGGCTCATGCGTTTTCTCCGACAGTTTCCACGGCCCGATGCACGGCGACGGCCGCGCCCAGCAGGCCGGGTTCAGAATGGACAATCAGGTGCAGGGGCAGTTCTTCCAGAAGCTTCTGCATCGGCGCCTTGTTGCGGAAGGAGCGGAGGAATCCCGGGGTCTGGAAATGCTGCAGCCAGCGGGGAGCGATGCCGCCGGCGATGAAGACACCGCCGCGCGGGAGGGCCGACAGGGCGAGATCGCCCAACTGGCCACCGTATATGCTGACAAACCGCTCGGCGACCTGCAAGGCCCCGGCGTGCCTCTGTGCCGCCAGCGCCCCGATCGCGGCGGCCGGATCGGCCTCCTGCAAAGCCTGCGCCAGCCCGGTATCGGAGGACTGCTGCTGCAGGTATGCCGCGATGCGCGCAATGCCGGGACCGCTCAGCAGGTGCTCGCGGCTGCAGCGCCCCTCCTGACCGCGGACCCATTGCGCGAGGGCTGCCTGCCAGTCATCGGCGGGAGCGAAATCGGCGTGTCCACCTTCACCGGCAAACAGCTGACTGCGGGGCGGTGGACCGACGGCGCAGGTCCCGAGTCCGGTGCCGGCACCCACGACCAGGCGCAGACCCGCCGACTCTGCGGCGCCGGGCTGCAGGGTGACCGTGTCATCCGGCTCCAGCGCGTCCAGGCTGGCGCCAATGGCGGCGAAATCGTTGATCAGCAGCGTGGGTGCGCCCAGCTCACGGCCCAGCTCCCCCTCGTCCATGACCGGCCAGTCCAGGTTCGTGGCCTTTGCGCGCACGGATCCGTCGATCGATTTTACCGGCCCGGCGAGTGCCAGCCCGATACCGTCGAGCGGACGGCCTTCCGGCATCGCAGTCTGCAGCCAATGTCGGATCAGGTCCCCGGCGCTGGGAAAATCGCTGCTCGTGAGACGGGTCTTGTGTTCGAAACGCCAGCCCTCGGGACCCGGTTGGGCGAGGGCGAGCAGGGTCTTGGTGCCGCCGATATCGGCTACGAGGAAGCTCATGGCTGCTCCACGGTGGTGCCACCCGGTTCGAAAGCATCGCCCCTGGTCGGCAGCGCGTCCGCGGCAGGGTCGGGCTTCGCAACCGCAGGGTTCGCAGTGGACTGCGCTGCACGGGCCAGCGCCAGGAAGTCGCGGATGGCGAGTTGCTCGGGCCGGTGCCCGCCGTCGATTCCCGCAGCTTCGATTGCCGCCGGGTCGAGAATGCCGGTCAGGGCCCGGCGCACGGTCTTGCGCCGGTTGGAGAAGGCCTGGTTCACGACCTTGCGGAAGCTGCCCTCGAGGCTCGGCGGCACCAGGGGTTCGGCCAGGGGTTCGATGCGCACCAAGGCCGAGTCGACCTTTGGTGCCGGCCGGAAGGCGCCGGGCCCCACCGTGAACAGTTGCCGCGCCTGTGCCCGAGCGCCCAGCATCACGGTCAGTCGTCCGTAGCGCTTGCTGCCGGGCTCGGCCACCATGCGTTCCACCACCTCTTTCTGCAGCAGGAAGTGCATGTCCCGGATCGCGGCCGCCTGCCCGAGCAGATGGAACAGCAGGGGAGTGGAGATGTTGTAGGGCAGGTTGCCGACGATGCGCAGTCCGCCGGCGGCCGGGGCTCGCGCGGCGAAATCGAAGTGCAGCGCGTCCGCGTTGTGAATGGTCAGCCGCTCCGGCGGGGCCATCTGGCGCAGTGCGGCGACGAGATCACGGTCGATTTCCACGACTTCGAGGTGTTCGAGACGCTGCAGCAATGGGCCGGTCAGCGCCCCCAGCCCCGGGCCGATCTCGATCATCGTGTCGTCGGCACGCGGCCCAATGGCGGCGACGATGCGGCCCAGGACGGCGGGATCATGCAGAAAGTTCTGGCCAAAGCGCTTGCGCGGCCGGATCGGGTGACTCACGTGCCGGTCCATGCCGGTCCGGCGGGTTCTGCCGGGGCGGAAACGGCCGGTCGCCTGAGCGCCGCCAGTTCGCCCGCCAGCCGCTCCGCGGCCAGGAAGCTCCCCGGGTCGGCCCTGCCGGTGCCGGCCAGGTCCAGCGCGGTGCCGTGGTCCACGGAGGTGCGGATGAACGGCAGGCCGAGCGTGACATTCACGGCCAGGCCGAAGCCCGCGTGTTTCAGCACCGGGAGCCCCTGGTCGTGGTACATGGCGAGCACGGCGTCGGCGCCGGACAGCTCCCGGGGCGTAAAGGCCGTATCCGCAGGGAGGGGACCCCGCAGGTCCAGCCCCCGCTCGCGCAGGGCCGCGAGCGCGGGGGCGATGATGCCGTCGTCCTCATGTCCGAGCACACCCTGCTCTCCAGCATGCGGGTTCAGCCCGCAGACGACGATGCGCGGCCTGGCGATGCCGAAGTCCCGGCGCAGGTCGTGATCCAGCGTGGTGATGACCTCGGTCAGGAGTTCCTGGGTGATGGCGTCGGCCACGGCGCGCAGGGGGAGGTGGGTCGTGGCGAGCGCCACGCGAAGGCTGCCCGCGGTCAGCATCATCACCGGCCGCACGCCGCCGGCTCGTTCGGCCAGCCACTCCGTGTGTCCGGTGAAAGGATGTCCCGCCTGGTTGATCACGCCCTTGTGCACCGGGCCCGTGACCATCGCGTCGAACACGCCGTCGATGCAGCCGGCGGCGGCCGTTTCGAGAAGCGCGAGCACGTGGCCGGCATTGACGGGGTCTAGACGCCCTGCCTGTACCGGGGCGGCCACCGGTATCGGTATCACCAGGAGTTCCCCGGCCGCCGTCGGCCGGCGCGGCGTGTCGGGCGAGAAGCGCGCAAGGCGTACCGCCAGGCCCAGTTGCCGGGCGCGCTGTTCCAGAACGTCAGGGTCAGCGATCACCACGCGCTGCGCTCCGCTCGGGTGCGCGGCGAGTTGCAGCAGGAGGTCCGGACCGATGCCGGCGGGTTCCCCCGCCGTCAGTGCTAGACGCGCAACATGCTGGCTCATTGCCGGAAACCCCGGGCCCCCGCTCAGGCGCCCAGTCCCTCGATGCGGTACTCGACGAACGCCTCATCGCGCAGGCGCCGCAGCCACAACTCGGTCTCTTCCTCGCGCTTGCGGTTCTGCAGGATCTCCTGCGCCCGGGCCCGCAGGAGTTCCCGAGAGGCGTCTGTCTCGCGCCGATCGAGGACCTCGATGATGTGCCAGCCGAACGGGCTCTGAATCGGCGGACTGAGTTCACCCACGGCGAGACCGCGCATCGCCTCGTCGAACGCGGGCACCGTCTCCCCGGGGCTGAGCCAACCGAGTTCGCCGCCCCGGGCGGCCGAGCCGGCATCGTCCGAGTGGGCGCGGGCGAGATCGCCAAAGGAGGCACCCTGGCGGATCCGGCTGTGCAGGCTGCGGGCCTGGGCCAGCGCCTCCTCGTCGGTCCGGATACGGTCGGGGCTGATCAGGATGTGCCGGGCGCGCGTCTGGCTCACCTTCTGTTCAGCGCCCGCCTCACGGTCGATCAGCTTGACGATGTGGAAGCCGCTCGGTGAACGCAGGACCTGGCTGATCTCACCCGGGCGCATCAGGATCACGTTGCGCGCAAACAGGGTCGGCAGGTCAGCCGCCCCGCGCCAGCCCATGTCGCCGCCGTCCAGGGCATCGGGAGCATCCGAATGGTTGATTGCCAGACTTGAGAAATCCTCGCCAGAACGGGCTCTTGCGCGCAATTCCTCCGCTTTTCTCTGAGCAGTGGCGATGGTGCTCGAGTCGGCCCCCTGCGGCAGCGCGATCAGGATGTGCGACAGCTGATACCGGACATCCCGGTCGATGGCTCCGCTCTCCGCGGCGATCAGGTCGTCGATTTCCTGTTCACTCACCCGCAGGCGATTGTCCACCTGGCGCCGTCGGAGCTGCGCGATCGTGAGCTCGTCCCGGATCTGCTGCCGGAAGGCGCCGAAATCCACGCCCTCCGCGGCCAGCGCATTGCGCAGTTGCAGCAGGGTCAGGTTGTTCTCCGCAGCGATGTTTTCCATGGTGCGGTTCAGCGTGATCTCGTCGATGTTGATGCCGACCCGTTCCGCTTCCTGAAGCTGCACCCGCTCCACCACCAGGCGTTCCATGACCTGCCGCACGAGTACGTCGCGGTTCGGCATCTGCGCACCCCGCTGCGCCAGTTGCTGCTCAGTAAGGTCGATGCGTGAGACGAGTTCGCGTTGCGTGATCACGTCCTCGCCGACCACGGCGATGATGCGGTCCATGAAACGGTCGCGCTCCTGGGCATGGACGGTGGTACCCGCGGCAAGGAACAGGGACAGGATCAGAGTGCCAAGCGCGCTAGTAGCGGTCTTCATGTGTGCCATACCCGGAAATTCCCTCGCGTAACAGGTTGTCGAGCCCGGTGTCGAGTCGGGTCAGCCCGTCGAGCGTCAATTGAAAGTAGATCGAGTTATTGTACTCGCCGTCGAAATCGGTGAGGTGACGGCGCAGCGCGACCTGGAGACCGTAACAACACGTACGATACTCAAGGCCCGCCAGGAGTTCGAGATTCCGGCTGTCGAGGAGGCTGTAATTCCAGCGCCCGACGGCCTGCAGGCGGTCGGTCAGCGGCCAGAAGCCGGAGATGTCGGTCTGTTCGATCTCGTCTTCCCGGAGGCGGTAGCCCAGATTCAGCAGGGCGCGTTTCTGTGGATTGTAGGAGAAACCCACTGCGGCCAGGGGCGCGCGGCTGCGATCGGTATCGAAGATGATCGAGGCGCGTCCCCGCCAGTTTGGCGAGAACCGGGCCTGGGCCTCGGCGGCCAGGTCGGAGCGGTTTTCCTGTCGCGGAGGGTCGGTGGGCCGCAGACGGACGCGGCGATCGTCCAGGTAGGTGATCTGCCCTGCGGAGACGCTGAGCCGCTCGGTGCCGGTATCCGGGTCGATCACGCGGCTGGTCACGGCAGTCGTCACCTGGTGGGTGTCGCCCACCCGGTCCGCGCCGACGAACCGCTGCGTGGTGAACAGGCTGTCGAAGCTGAACTCGCGCTCGCCGGTATCGAACCGCGGAATGTCATCCTGGTCGCGGAACGGGACGTAGCCGTAGAACAGGCGCGGCTCGAGTGTCTGCATGGCCCCGTCATCAAGGATGCGCTCGAACACCAGACCCGTATCGACGCTGGCTCTGGGCAGGGTGCGGCTGAGACTGCGCCCGGCTTCTGGAAGCGCATCATCGAGTTCATAGCTCGTGTGACGCAGGCTGAGGCGGGGCTCGATGAAGTACCCTCCGCCGTCCTGCCGAAAGCCGACTTCCGGCTCCAGATCGAAGCGGGTGCCGGTGACCGATGCCCGACGATCGAACCGGACCAATTCCGAACGCAGTGTCCAGAACAGGCCGGAATCCAGGCCCTGGCCAGCCTGGAGCAGGACCTGGGGCAGTCGCCTGTAGGGCTCGTTACCCGGGGACAGCGTTGGATCGAGCGACTGGAAATCCTGCACCCGGCCGGTCAGGCGCCAGTTGGGCTGGCTGTAGATGAGGTCCGCGCGGCGTTCGGCGACCGGTGTGCTGGAGGTGAACACGTCCGAGCCGAAGTCCTTGAAAAAACTCTGGTCCGACACGTCGGTCGCGTCGACGCGCAGGGCCAGGCCGGGTCGGATCGAGGCCTGGTGCCGCCAGCGAACCATGTGGCGATCTTCGTCGTCGGCCAGCCGGTCATTCGGCAGGTAGGAGAGGTCGAGGGTACCGCCCATCCTGGGGCGGAGGTAGCGCCACTCGGACTCCAGCATCAATCCACGGCGGGACAGGATGCGCGGGGCCAACGTCGCGTCGTAGTTCGGCGCGATGTTCCAGTACCAGGGAATGGAGAGGTCGAGGCCGCTTTTCGAGCTGTATCCGAAAGAAGGGGTCAGCACCCCCGATTGCCGGCGGTCGTCGATGGGGAAGTTGATGTAGGGGGTGTACAGGATCGGCACGTTCTTGAAGCGCAGGGTCACGTCGTAACCGTGTCCGCGTCCGCTCTCCTGGTCCAGGCGGATCCTGCCGGCGGTGAGCCACCAGCTGTCGTCGCCCTCGGGACAGGTCGTGAAGCTGCCGGCGGCGAGGCGGATGCGCCCGGGGCCATCCTGCGCGGCCTCATCGGCGCTTCCGCGCGCCCGGCGGGATTGCAGCCAGTAGTCGATGTCGGAGAATTCCCCCACGTCGTCATCGAGCTGGTAGTGGCCTGCGCCGGCCTCGATCAGCAGATCGCCGTCGAAGAGGCGCGAGCGTCCGCGAGTCTCCACGGTCCGGGCAGGGATGAACAGATCGACGAAATCCGCATCCAGCCGGCGGCCCTCGGCGAACAGACGGACGTCGCCGCGGGCATGGACCTGCTCGGAACGGATCGCCTCGACGTAATCAGCCTCGATCTCGATGACATCCGGCGGCAGGGTGCGCAGTTCCGGCCAGAAGGATTCCGGGGGCAGGGGGCAGGAAGACAGGTATTCACCTCGCGCAGGCAGCGCGGCCAGCGCCAGAGAGAGCACGGCCAGGGCAGGAGCAACGGATCGCAGGGGCATGACCTTCATCGTCTGTGGAGACTGGATCCAGTTGGGGGCATCGGACTTGTCTGAGGGTGCCGTGGGTGGGTCCCGGGCAGGGGCGGCCTGCTTGCCGGATGCGTGACTCGCGACGCCCGTTGTGTCCGTGTCCGGAACGCTCCGGCGGCTCTGGCGGAAGCCTGCGCCGGTCGTGTCTGCCCGCCGATTTATACCCGTTGAGATCGAACCAGGCAAGGGCAATTCCTCTCGGCAGCAACGCCGCTATAATGGCGCATCCAACCAGCCGTGAGGGCCTCGAACATGGATCTGAGCAAAATTGTCGCCGGTCAGGATTTGCCCAACGATATCAACGTCGTCATCGAAATTCCGGCCTTGGGACAACCCGTCAAGTACGAGATCGACAAGGACAGCGGAGCCCTGATGGTCGATCGCTTCATGACCGTGGCCATGTTCTACCCCTGCAACTACGGGTTCGTTCCACACACGCTGGCCGAGGATGGCGATCCGCTGGATGTGCTGGTGATCACACCGGTGCCGCTCGTCCCCGGGGCCATCGTACGCTCGCGGCCCATCGGGGTGCTGAACATGTCGGACGAAGCCGGTCCGGACGCGAAGATTCTCGCGGTGCCGGTGACGAAGCTCGATCCGCAGTACGAGCGTATCAAGGAGCCCGGCGATGTGCACAAGGAACTGCTCGATCAGATCACCCATTTCTTCGGCCACTACAAGGAGATGGAGAAGAACAAATGGGTGAAGCTGGAAGGCTGGTCGGACGCCGAGACCGCCAAGGCCGAGATCATCGCGAGCTACAAGCGCTACCAGAAGAGCAAGGTCTGATTCCTCCTTTCCGGGGGTATGGTGGTCCACGTTCCGGTCTTCCGGGCCGCCCGCCCTTCGACGTTCCTGATTATCACGAATCCTCCGCAGGCCGGGAACATCGCATTGACCGCAGCGA
>NZ_REBW01000244.1 GCF_007692535.1 Thioalkalivibrio sp.
GGGTTCCGGCAGGGTCAGCACGAACCAGTTCATCGGGGATCCACCTCCGATCCCGCACGCCCAGGGAAACCCTGGAGACCGGCCAGGCTGCGCGCCGGCCCCAGGTAGAGCCGGACCGCCGGGTCATGCACAGCGTTCTGGAAGCGTACCCTGGGAGGCGTCTGCGACAACCGCCCAACTCGATGCCAAGAAAGGATCGACCCGGGCCTGCCGAAGGATCCGTTCAGCGTTTCCCTGAGGGCTTGGGGCGTTGTCACCGAATCTAGTTCTCGCAGGATGTGAACTCGCGCACCACGGTACGCCCGTTGGGCGCATCGAGTACGGCGCAATGAAAGAAGTCGCGCTGTGGCAGGCGGGCGACCAGCGACAGCCGGAAGTAGCGCAGGCCTTCGGTCTGCCCTTCTTCCTGCTCGCCGACCGCGTCGCGCACGACGTCCGGAGCGCGCTCCATGTCGATCAGGTTATCCGTTCCCGGCCGCGCGGTCACGTAGGGCGCGATCGCCTCCCACATTTCCGCTGTCATGCCCTGCACGCGGTTCAGCTCGGAGGCCAGCAGAAAGGGCCGGTTGCCGCTGCGCTCGGGCGGCGTGCGCAGCCGGTAGACCGGGTCGTCGGTTTCCGGGTCCATCCAGTCGCGGATGGCTGCGGCGAGCTGCTCGCCCTGCCAGGCGGCGATGTTGGCCTCGGACCCGGCCCGGGCCACCAGGTCCGCGAAAGCGGCGACCGGCGCGTCGTCGACGCGGGCCAGGCTGTTCAGGTTGAACCGGCAGTGCAGGTTCTCGAGGCTCGCGATCAGGTCGATGCCGTCGATCACCAGCGGCACCGGCGGGGACACGCAGGTGTCCCAGGGCAGCTCGTTCAGGTTCGGCCACTGCTCCAGCAGGCGCAGGGCCATGATCTCGGCGCCGAGCAACAGGCTGCGCGCTAGATCCTGCTCGAAGACCAGCCCGGAGCGCTGGATCTGGGTGTGGTCGCGTACACTCATCCCGATCGCCGCGGTGACCGCGATCGCGACCACCAGCAGGGCGGTGATCAGCGCGACGCCACGCTGGCGCCGTCTCATACGCCCCCCGGCAGGGCCAGGTGCCGCTCGACCCGGCCCAGGCCCGGCACCTCGAGGATGATCTCCACCAGCGCCGGCAGCGTGCGCGCCGGGTCGGCCCCGCGCAGCGGCGGCCAGCTGTCCACGACTTCCTCGCCGCGCGCGCCCGGGTTCACGAAGCGCAGCTCCATCAGCACGGGCTCGCGGCCATCCCGGGTGTCGCGGGCGGCCAGGAAGACCCGTGCCATCGGCTCGGTGTCGTCACCCGCGTCGATCACGTCCCAGAGCCGCCGCTCCAGACCTTCCTCGGTCACCCGCCAGCCGATCCGGCGCAGCCGGTCGGTGCCGCCGCTGCCCGTGCGCACCAGTTCGAGTTCGGGCTCGGTGGCCAGCGGGCTGTAGCGCAACGCCGGCTGGCGGTCTCCGAAGCGGTCGCGCGGCTCGATCGTCGCGACCTGGCGCAGGTCGCGTTCCAGGACCGCCAAGGTCACCTGCAGCTCGGCCAGTACGCCGCCGCGCAGCCGTGTCTGGCTATCGGCGTTCAGCACCGCCTGCAGGCCGCCGTAGGCGAGCGCACTGACCACCGCGAACACCGCCACCGCGATCAGCAGTTCGAGCAGCGTGAAGCCGCGCACACGGGCCCGCTGTGGAGTGCGGCGGCTCGCCGCCGCTTTGGGGGGGATGAAGCCGCGCACGCGGTCCCGCTTCATGGCAGCAGGTACCCGACGGCGCGGGCACGCACATCCGCGGCCGGGCCGCTGGCGGGCCACACCGTGACCTCGACGCGCAGCACCGGCGGCAGCTCCAGCGGCGCCTCGGGCACTTCCTCCCCGATCTCGACGCGATACTCCCAGTCCTGGCCCGCCTGCCGCAGGCTGCCCTGGCCGGTCCCGGGCCGCGGCAGCAGCAGGCCGGCCTCGTAGCGCGCGACCAGGTTCTGTCCGACCCAGTGCGCAAGGGTGCGCTCCTGCAGATAGTGGGTATTGCGGGTGTGTTCCGAGCCGGCCTTCACCAGCGCTCCCAGGGCCACCGCGAGGATGGCCAGCGCGACCAGCACCTCCAGCAGCGTGAAGCCACGCGCTGCGTGCAACGGGGCTCGTCGTGGCGTCATCGCAGCGTCTCCAGCAGCAGCCGGCCGTCGCGCGCACCGGTTACGCGCAGGATGTCGCTGGCCCCCCCGGCGGGGCGCATCTCGAGTTCGAAGGGAGTCAGCTCGCCGGCGCCGTTGAACAGGACCTGCGGGCGATCGGCCCGGTCGTCCAGCGGCACCACCCGGCCTTCCTGGCGCAGGCGCAGTTCGATGCCCAGGCGCTGCACCGAGCGGGGCCCCAGGGGTGCGCGGTCGAGTTCGATCCAGGTCACGCGGGCGTCATCGAGAAAGACCTGCTCCAGGAAGGCATAGCCGTCGCGCGAGAAGCCCAGTGCGCGGGCCTGGCCGGTCAGCAGGCTCTCGTCCCGTGCCAGTCCCGCCAGTTCCACCAGCCGCCGCGCCTCCTGTTCCATCTGACGCGAGGCGCCGCCGCCCACCGCCAGCACCGCGAAGCCGACCAGCAGGCCGAAGATCAGCAGCACCACCAGCAATTCGAGCAGCGTGAAGCCACGGCGGCGCTGACGCCTGCCCATGCTGGCCGCACCCGTTGCCACCCGGGAGCTCAGAAGTCGTCGAGGTTCCAGTTGCCGATCTCGGCGTTGATGCCCGTGCCACCGCGGCGGCCGTCGGCGCCGAAGGTGTAGATGTCGATGTCACTGCGGGTGCCGGGGTTCAGGTACTGGTAGTCGTTGCCCCAGGGGTCCTTGGGCAGCCGGTCCATGTAGCCGCCGGAGCGGTAGTTGCGCGGCTCGGGCCCGGTGCGCGGCCGCTCGACCAGCGCCTGCAGTCCCTGGTTGGTGTCCGGGTACACGAAGTTGTCCAGGCGGTACAGGTTCAGCGCCGATTCGAGCGCGCGGATGTCGCTCTTGACCTTGGTGATGCGGGCGTCGTCCGGGCGGTCCATCACCCTTGGCACGACGATGGCGGCAAGGATGCCGAGGATCACCACGACCACCATGATCTCGATCAGGGTGAAACCGTGGCTGCGGCCGCGGGCGGTACTGGGGTATTGCATTCGGGACATGATCTAGTTCACCAGTTGGTTCAGTTCAAAGATGGGCAGCAGGATGGCCAGCACGATGGTCAGCACGACGGCGCCCATGGTCACGATCAGCAGCGGCTCGAACAGGCCGACCACCATCGCGATGCGGGTCTCCAGTTCGCGCTCCTGGGTCTCGGCGGCCCGCTCCAGCATCTCGTTCAGCTTGCCGCTGGACTCGCCGCTCCGGATCAGGTGCACCGTCATCGGCGGGAAATAACCGCTCTGTTCCAGGGCGCGGCCGATGCCGCTGCCCTCGCGCACGCGCGCCGCCGCGGCCTCCACCGCCGCCCGCATCGGCCGGTTGCCGATCACCTCGCCGCTGGTGCGCAGGGCCTCCAGCAGTGGGACACCGCTGGCCGCCAGAATGCTCAGTGTGCGTGCGAAGCGGGCGGTGTTCAGGCCGCGCGCCAGGCGCCCGACCAGCGGCAGGCGCAGCAGCAGTGCATGATACCGGTAACGCCAGTGTTCGTGTCGCAGCAGGCGGCGCAGGCCGAAGAACAGCACGACCAGGCCGGCCAGCGCCCACAGCCCATAGTCGCGCAGGGCGTCGCTGGTCGCGATCAGGGCGACGGTCAGCCAGGGCAGTTCCTGGCCGATGCCGGCGAAGACCTGCACCACCTCCGGCACCACGAACGCGAGCAGGGCCACGGTGACGCCGATCGCGACCAGCGTCAGGATCAGCGGGTAGAACAGCGCAAGGCTGATCTTCTGGCGCAGTGCGTTGCGGCTCTCGGTGTAGTCGGCGAGCCGCTCGAGCACCAGGTCCAGGTGCCCGGACTGCTCGCCGGCAGCGACGGTGGTCCGGTAGAGTTCGGGAAAGACGCGGGGAAACGCGGCCAGCGCCGATGCCAGCGCGTGCCCCTCCATCACCCGCGTGCGCACCGCGGTCAGCACGTTGCGAATCCGCGCCTTCTCGGTCTGCCGCGCCACCGTGCCGAGGATCTCCTCGACCGGGAGCCCGGCGCGGGCCAGCGTGGCCATCTGCCGCGTGGCCAGGGCCAGGTCCAGCGGGCTGATGCCGCGCCCGCCGAGAGTCAGGCCGCCGCCACGGGTCTGCTCGCGGACCTCCTCGACCTGCAGCGGGTTCAGGCCATCCTGACGCAGCCGGGCGCGGACCGCCCGGGCCGTGTCGCCCTCGGCGACGCCCTTGCGCCTGCGGCCGCCGGCATCCAGCGCCTGGTATTCAAACGCGGGCATGGCGGCGCAACGGGAAGGCCGGCCGGAACCGGCGTGGGCAGGTGCCACGGAGCTGCAGGGTCACCGCTAGTCAGTCCTCACGCGTGACACGAACGACCTCTTCGATCGAGGTCGTGCCGTCGAGGATGCGGCGCACGCCGTCGGCACGGATGTTCGGCGTGGACATGCGGACATGCTCGGCCATCGCGCGTTCACCGGCTCCGTCGTGGATCATCTGGCGCAGGGTATCATCGACTTCGATCAACTCGTAGATGCCGGTGCGGCCCCGGTAACCCAGCTTGTTGCACTTCGGGCAGCCGCGGGCCCGGTGGATCAGGGGCGGATCGGACAGATCGAGTCCCAGCTGGATGCACTCGCTGTGGGTGGCGACGGCCGGCTTGCGGCAGTTGCTGCACAGCACCCGCACGAGACGCTGGGCCAGGATGCCGTTCAGCGTGGACGCCAGCAGGAACGGTTCCACGCCCATGTCCCGCAGGCGGGTGATCGCACCGATCGCGGAATTGGTGTGCAGTGTCGAGAACACCAGGTGTCCGGTCAGGCTCGCCTGCACCGCGATCTGCACCGTCTCCAGGTCGCGGATCTCGCCGACCATCACCACGTCCGGGTCCTGGCGCAGGATCGCGCGCAGTCCGCGTGCGAAGGTCATGTCGACCCGGGTGTTGATCTGCGTCTGGCCGATGCCGTCGAGGTAGTACTCGATCGGATCCTCCACCGTCAGGATGTTGCGGCTGCGGTCGTTCAGGCGCATCAGGGCGGCGTAGAGCGTGGTGGTCTTGCCCGAGCCCGTGGGACCGGTCACGAGCACGATGCCGTGCGGTCGGCTGATCACCCGCTCCATGCCCAGGTACTGCTCTTCGGCCATGCCCAGGTGGCGCAGTTCCAGGCGCCCGGCCTGCTTGTCCAGCAGCCGCAGCACCACCCGCTCCCCGTGGCCCGAGGGCAGTGTGGAGACGCGCACGTCCACCGGGCGGCCGGCGACGCGCAGGGAGATGCGCCCGTCCTGCGGCAGGCGCTTTTCGGCGATGTCGAGCCGCGCCATGACCTTCACCCGGGAGACGATCAGTGGCGCCAGGCTCACCGGCGGGTTCAGCACCTCGCGCAGCACGCCGTCGACGCGCAGGCGCACCGACAGGCGGGTCTCGAAGGGTTCGATGTGGATGTCGGAGGCGTTCTCGCGCACGGCCTCGGTCAGCAGGGCGTTGATCAGGCGGATGATCGGCGCGTCATCCTCGGCCTCGAGCAGGTCCTCGGGCTCGGCCAGGGACTCGGCCACGCTGAGCAGGTCGCCGCCCTCGTTCAGGCCCTCGACGAAGTTCATCGCGTCGTTGCTGCTGCGCTCGTGCTGCTCGCGCAGCCTGAGGTCGAACTCGTCGGTGCTCAGCGGCTCGAGCTGCAGGCGTTCCGCGCTGCGCCGGCGGATCTCGAGCACCGCCATCGGGTCCGCATCAGCGCGCAGGTACAGGGTGCGGCGTCCATTCACCACCGGTCCCGGCAGCACGCCGGAGCGGCGTGAGAAGCCGTAGCCCGGGCTGAGCGGCTCGGCGGGGCCTTCGCCCACGGTCATGGTTTCGGGGTCCGGCAGGGCGCTCATCGGTACCGGGGCGGCACGCCGAGCGGATTCAGTTCCGCGAACGGCGGCGGCAGGCGGGTCAGCTCCTCAAGGCGCGGGTTCGCCTCGGAGAACGGAGGCGGCAGGTAGGTCAGTTCCCGCCACTCGGGCAGCAGCAGGGTGTCGTCGTTGATGCCGCGCCTGCCCCGCTGGGCCTCGAGCAGCTGCTGGCGGCGGATGTAGCTGTATTTCTCGCTGGTCAACTCGGCCCCCGTGGCGTTGGTGCGCACGATCCGAGGGTACAGGAAAACCATCAGGTTGAGCTTCTCCGCGCTCTCGCTGTCGTAGCGGAACAGGCGCCCGAGGCCGGGGATGTCGCCGAGCCCGGGGACCTTGTCGCGGGTCTCGATCCGGTTCTCGGAGATCAGCCCGCCCAGCACGAGCATCTCGCCGTCGTCCACCATCACGTGGGTACGCAGCGAGCGGGTGTTGGTGACCAGGTCGCGGGCGTCGCCAGTGGGCGCGAGCGAGGAGACCTCCTGCTCGACCTCGAGCCGGATCGCGTTCCCCTCGTTGATCTGCGGCCGTATCCGCAATTTGACGCCGATGTCCTCGCGGCGAATGGTGTCGAAGGCCTGGCCGGAGTCCTCGATCGAGCGGCCGACGACGAACGGCACGTTCTGGCCGACCACGATCTCGGCCTCCTCGTTGTCCAGGGTCAGCAGGCTGGGTGTGGACAGGATGTTGCTGGACGTGTCCCCCTGCAGGGCGCTGATCAGCAACGCGATCTGGGTGCTGCCGCTGCTGCCGATGCCACCCAGGGAAATACCGTCGCCGGGGTTGGGTGGTGCCGCGACGTCGCCGTCCAGAAAGGCCCTCACGCCCGACGCGAGCCGCAGCAGGCCGCGTCCGTCGCGGTCGAAGTTGATCAGTCCGAAACCCGAGCTCGGCGACCCCGCAGCCCACTGCACGCCAAGCTGCCGGACGCGATCGGAGGAGATCTCGGCGATCACCGCCTCCACCATCACCTGCGCCCGGCGGATGTCCAGTCTTTCGATGATGTCGGCGTAATCCTGTGTATCCTCCGGGGCGCCGAAGATGACCACCGCGTTGGTGCTCTGGTGCGCCTGGATGCGCACCGAGCCGCCGGTGCGCCGGGCGTCCGTGCCGGCCTCCTGCCGGGTTTCGGCGATGCCGCGCAGCACCTCCACCACGTCCTCGGCCTGGGCGTACCGCAGGTAATGGACCTGGGTGTTGCCCACCGCAACCGCCGTATCCAACTGCGAGATCAGCGCGCGCAGCGGGATCCGGCGCTCCGGGTCGCCGGACAGGATGATGGCGTTGGCGCGCTCGTCGGCCAGCACGCGCACGCGCCCCCGGGCGGCGGGTCCGTCGCCTGGCCCGGTTTCGAGTTCGCGCAGCTTGGTTGCCAGGCTCGCGGCATTGGCGTGGCGCAACTGAATGACCTCGAAGCCCTCGGGTACCGGCTGGTCGATGCGCGCAACCAGTTCCCGGATGCGGCGTACGTTGGCCACCGTATCCGAGACCAGCAGCGAATTGGTTTCCGTAGCGGCCGCCAGGTGTCCGCCCTGGGGCACCAGCGGGCGCAGGATCGGCACCAGCTGCGCTGCGCTCACGTGCTCGGTGTAAATCACGTGGGTCACGATCTCGTCGTCGCGCAGGCGCTCGTGGGCAAAAAGGTTGGGGATATCGCCCTGCTTGGCCTGCACGTCGGGGACGATCTTGGTCGCCGCGCCGCTGGGCACGGCGGCGAAACCGTAGACTTTCAGCACGCCGAGGAAGAGGTCGTACAACTCATCGCGTGCCACGGGACGGCCCGAGACCACGCTGACGCGTCCACGGACGCGCGGGTCGATGATGAAATTGGTGCCGGTCTCTTCCGCAACGAGGTCGATCAGCGTCTGGATTTCGGCATCGCGCAGATTCAGCGTCAGCGTGTCGGCCTGCGCCACCGGCACCAGCCAGGACAGCGCGATCAGGACGAGTATCGGCAGAAATCTGCGAAACATAGAGGCTCTCAATCGATCAACTCGATGCTGAGGGGCAACGCCTGGCCGTCACGCTCGACCACAAGATCCACACGCTGTTGGCCGGCCAGATCCTGAAACAGGCTATCAGTATCATCGATCGCCGATAGCGGCATGCCATTAACAGAAGTTATCACGTCGCCAGGTCGAAGTCCGGCCTGCTGGAACTGCCGGGCATTGCGCGTCGGGCTGACCTCCAGTCCGTGCAGCACCCCACCCTGGATTACGGGCCGCGCCCGTACCGTCTGCAGCAGGCGCTCGGGATCCCCGAGCCATTCGGAGCGCTGAATGCGCGGCTCATCGGTCGCGGCGGGGGCCGGTGCCGGGGCCGCCGCCCGGGCAGGTGCCGCACTGGCCGGTGCACCTGCCGTGCTGCCGTCCGGACGCGGGAGGCGCAGGGTCTCGTAGCCGCCGTCGCGCTCCAGGATCACGCGGTCGGTGTGGATCTGGTGCAGCCGGGCCTGACCGCCGCCCACCGCATCACCAGCCCGGTACAGGCGCTCAGGGCTGCCGCTCTCGACGATGATCGCGTGGCCCTGCTCCGGGGCGTCACCGGCCATCAGGCCCACCAGGCGCAGCCGCAGGCGCGTCTCCGGGGCCACCACGGGTTCGGGCGTGGCGCGCTCGCCGAGCACCCCGAACAGCGGCAGCCTGGCAACCGTGGCGAAGGGCGACTCGGGTGCGGCCTCTGGCGTCGGCGCGACGCTTTCGTTCGTGACGTCTACCGTCGCCGCCGGCCGCACGTCGGGCTCCAGCACCTGCCAGGTCATCTGCGCCGCCAGCACGCCCAGGCCCAGCAGCAAGAGCACGCTGACGGCGCGGGGCAGGACGGGCGGCGGGGTCGTTGCAATGGCCAACATGTCTCTTCAGGGGCTCCCGGCAGGCGCACCAAAGTCTGGATGACGCATCGCGTCACCCGGCTCGGGGCGTTCCATCGGCGGGCGATTCAGGGGATTCACACGACGAATGTAGCAGAGGCGAATGCCAGGACGCTCGTATCTTTTTCGCCCTTTTTTTTCGCGTGAATCGAGCCTGTATACCGGTCAGTACCTTACGGAATTTACCTGACGCGAGTTCGCAGGCAGCCACGGGCGCCCGTCGCCAAGCCCCAAAGCGGGAGCAAGCTCCCGCACTCCACAAAGGTTCGTAGCTTGTGCCGGCGTGTCACTGCACGCAGCGAGATTATGGAGTGCGGGAGCTTGCTCCCGCTTTGGTCCGGCCCAAGCGCATCCCGCAGCCCGAAAGCGGCAGCAAGCTGCCGCACTCCATATGGGCCTCGGCACAGCGAAGCTCCTGCCGACGCCCACACGCGCTGTGGAGTGCGGGAGCTTGCTCCCGCTTTAATCCCGGCCGGGGCGCGGCGGATCAGGCCTGCGCCGGGAGCTCCTCGAGCAGCAGGCTGTGGCCGCCCATGTTCTTCGGCTGCGGAACGCCCATGAGTGCGAGCACGGTGGGTGCCACGTCGGCGAGGCCGCCGCCGGTGGTCAGGCGCCAGAGGCTGCTGTCCATCACCATGCACATCACCGGATACGTGGTGTGCTGGGTATGCGGCTCGCCGGTGACCGGATCGACGTACTCGTCGCAATTGCCGTGATCGGCGGTCAGAATCACCGAGTAGCCCTGTGCCTTGGCCGCATCCAGAACCCGCCCGACCTGGGTGTCGAGGGTTTCCACCGCCTTGATCAGCGGTTCGCGCATCGCGGTGTGGCCGACCATGTCGCCGTTGGCGAAGTTGACCAGGATGAACCCGTAGCGCCCCTTTTCCATCGCGGCGATCGTCTCGTCGGCGACCTCGGCCGCGCTCATCTCCGGCTGCTGGTCGTAGGTGTCCACGCTCGGCGACGGCACCATGACCCGGTCCTCCCCGGCCAGCGGCTCCTCGCGGCCACCGTTGAAGAAGAAGGTGACATGCGCGTACTTCTCCGTTTCCGCGCAATGGAACTGCGGGATGCCCGCAGCCGCGATGACCCCGCCCAGCGTGGTGCCGGGACGCTCCGGGGGGAACGCGATCGGGGCCAGAAAGCGGGGCTCGTACTCGGTCAGACAGGTGACGAAGACCGGGTGGAAATCGCCGCGGTCGAAGCCCGTGCAGTCTTCCATCGCCAGGGCGGCGGTCAGCTGGCGCGGCCGGTCGTTGCGGAAGTTGAACAGGATGCAGACGGCCTCGGCACCCAGGGGCGCCGGCTCGCCGACGATGCGCGGCTTGATGAACTCGTCGGTCTCGCCCGCCTCGTACGCCGCCTCGATCGCCGCGCGGGCGGTCTCGGCCTGTTCGCCCTCGGCGAAGGCGATCGCGCGAAAGGCGCGCTCGGTGCGCTCCCAGCGCTTGTCCCGGTCCATCGCGTAGTAGCGGCCGCACACGGTGCCGATCCGCCCGCCGGCCTGCTCGAGCTTCTGCTCGAGTTCCGGCAGATAGTTGAGCGCGGACCGCGGCGGCGTGTCGCGTCCGTCGGTGATCATGTGCACGATGGGTTGCACTTCCTGCTCGCGGCAGATCTCGATCAGCGCGAGCAGATGCCGCATGTGGCTGTGCACGCCGCCGTCGGAGACCAGCCCGATCAGGTGCAACGGCTGGTTTCTGGACCGGGCCGCGGTGGCCGCGCTGACCAGCGCGTCGTTGTGATGGAAGCTGCCGTCATCGATGGCGTCATCGATGCGCACCAGGTCCTGGCGCACGATGGTGCCGGCCCCAAGCGTCAGGTGCCCCACCTCCGAATTCCCCATCTGGCCGTTGGGCAGCCCGACCGCGCGCCCGCAGGCGTCCAGCGTGGTGTGGGAATGCGTGGACAGGTACTCGTCCAGGCGCGGCGTGTCGGCCTCGGCGTAGGCGTTGTTCACCTTGCTCGGGTTCACGCCGACGCCGTCCATGATGATCACGATCACGGGGCGACGTGGTGTGGGGCGCGGTTCAGCCATGATGCGTTCCACTCTGTTGCTGGAAAGCCCACATATTAACAATCCCGCATGAACAGATGTTGACCACCCCGCGCGAAGCGCAGAAAAACATCACCTGATGACCACGAATCCTCCGCAAGCCGGGAAAATCGCACTGATCGCAGCGAAACCGCCAAAACCTTCGCCTGCAAGGCAGGCTCCCACAAGGGCAAGGACC
>NZ_REBW01000117.1 GCF_007692535.1 Thioalkalivibrio sp.
AACGACACTGTCCTACTCCCATCGACCCAGGGGCGAGAAGGGCGGGTTCGGTCTGAACCTGCAATCTCGGTATCCCGGTAAGCCCCCTCCTGATCGTCACGGAAGCTCCGCAGAGGATCCCTTCGCGCGCAAGGCGCGCTCCTACCGGTCCTTGCCCTTGTGGGAGCCTGCCTTGCAGGCGAAGATTTTGGCGGTTTCGTTGCGGTCAATACGATTTTCCCGGCCTGCGGAGGATTCGTGATCATCAGGATCCGCCTTGACCAGCCTGACCCATCATGCGGCGATCCAACCTCCCGGCTAGTTCTTACAGGGATTCGATCACCGGCGCGGCACGGCCGCCGTAGGCCTGCACCTCACTTCGCCGAATCCGTCCCAGCCGGTCCGTTGTGGGTCATCCAGCAGCGCCTCGATGACATCCAGCGACAGTTCGAGGCGATCCTGCCCCTCGGCATCGATGTTGAAACCGATTCCGACACGGGCCACCTGCCGGGCGAGTGCCCGGGCCCATGGCAGGGGTTTGGCCATGACCGTGGAACGATGGGTCGTCTCCCGGCGTTGATGCAGAGCCGAGAGCTTGACCGAAATCCCCGGGCTCGACCGCACGTCGGCCTTTGTCTCCCGCGCGATCGCATTGATCGCCCGGGCATAGGCGGCGTGGTACCAACGCGCATCGGCGTGGGTAGGCGCGGCCGTCGGATCCAGCGGCAGCCATTCCAGCAAGCCGCGCAGAATTGTCGTGTCGGCTGCCAGGCCAGGTTCCGCTCCGATGGGAAGAGGCAGCAAGCGGCGCGGGGATAATCCGTTCTTCTGCAACGCCAAGATCGAAGCCAGAACCTCCTTGAGCTGGCAGGGGCATGCTCGCCCGCAATCCTTACATCGCATGCTTCATGGCCACGAGGCGGCAACAGATCTGGTCGCATGAAAGCCGGTGACGGATGGGTTCCCTTGTTGGGCCGGCTATTTTTTGCTTCCGCCGCCAGTGTTGGCGTACACGAGACGGCGGTTGCGCTGCACTAGTGGCAACAGCAATGGACTCTGCAGCATCAGTCGTGACGACGTCATCCACCGCGCGTCATATTGTATTGCACTCATACTTGAGCTGTTCTGACGGGCACGATTGCCGCGGATGATATGACTGCATGTACCGGCAGGCGCGAGCATGCCCGGGTCAAAATCCAGGTCCAGCCAGCGGCACAGTTTGTCCAGCATCACGGCCGGTCGTAATGCCAGCTCTTCATAGCCAAGATTAAATGCCTTGATGTGGTGACGCCGGAGAAATCGCTCGGTACGCAAGTTTCCACGCCACCAACGCGCGGCCAGCCGCAACGTGCCGCCTTTGTCGCGATGGTCATTGCCACGCAGACGGGAATCAATCCAGCTTCTCACGTCGCGCGTCAGGTGAATGGCACGCAGGTCATGGTGCTGGTTCAACCAGGCCTGGTAGGGTCGCACTGTCTTGGAGGAATCGACCAGGATGCGGTCATTGCCATAAAGCGCAATGAAGCGATCGACAAGCTCCTGGTATTTCTGCTCCATTCCGAGTTGATGGTGATCTTCGAGCCAGGTCAGCATTTCTCCCCAGAACGGACACTCACGGGCGACAGCGCCACAGGAACAGGCATCTGTTTGGTAGCGTTGGCCACGCAACTCTGCCAGCGGTGTACGCAAAACCTTGGAAATCTCGCCCAGGCCAACGATGCGCGGATGGCAGCCAAGCGACATGTCAAGGATCGTGGATCCGCTGTGGCCGATACCAACAATTAGCAGTATTTTTTGTGTCATTGGCTCTTGGCAGTATGCGGCCGGGACAGGAGATATGAGATGGGAGGATCAGCGGCTGATCGAACGGAATGATGTGTTCGGACGTCCGTGGTACAAAGTGCAAACTGCGCGCAGCCGTGTCACGAGCATGTGAGATCCGGATGCGTTCATGGGCGGCTCTCCGCTAACCGTCCCCGCCGCGGTTTCCGCTGGACGATATCACGTGGGGCGCAGCACGGGAAACAAAAACACCGTCTTCCCCCCTGTCCAACGGTCAATTAAAAACTGACGAATTGACGAAAGGCCTTGCGCTCTTTCACGCCCACCCGTGCCGGCATCCCGTGTCGCCGGAACCGTCCTCGGAAAGGACCGGGTGCGGCGGGCAAGGCCCTGGCCGCGTCATAGGCTGCCGCGCTTCAGGTCATCGATCGCTAGGAGTTGCCGCATGACTGAGACCACTTGCGGCATATCATTGCGGAAACCCAGGCCCCGGGCGCGCGCGATCAGTCTGCGTTGGGCTTGCCGATCCTGCAGCAGCACTGCGGCCCGGCTCGCCATCGCCTCGGGCGTGGTCACGCAGGTTTGCAGTACGCCTTCGCGTGCAAGCTTTGCGAGTCGTGCTGGCTGGTCGCTACCGCCGGCCGGCACTGCAAGCAACGGGCGGCCCTGCGCAAGGGTCTGTTGCACCAGGCTTCCGCCGCCGCTGACGACCAGGGCCGCGCGGCCGATCATTGTCGCGAGGTCGCCGGGGGACATGGAGCGCAGCTCCAGACGCAGGTGGCCGGATTCCAGCGGGACCGAGCTGAGGGGGCCGGCCACCAGCAGGGTGGGGTGGCCGGTTGCGGCGTGGAAGCGTCGCGCCGCCTGCTGGAACGTTCGGTCGATGGGCTCGCCATTGACCATGCCCCCGCCGCCGCCGGAGACGAAGAGGACATGACCCTCGCGCGGCAGGCCCGCCCGGTCCACGGATTCCAGTTCCCGTTCGGGCGTGTCTGGGGGCAGCAACGTGGAAAAGAAGCGGATCTGCAATCGCGAGTTTATACGGGCGAGCAGCCGTTCCCTGCTTGTCAGGTGTTGCTCCGCGGGGAGCGTGATCATCCAGTGTTCATCCAGGGTGCGTAGTTTGCGCAGACCGAAACCCCGGCGACGACTCGAAGCCCGCGAGCTGATGTAGATCACCTTGGTGACGCCCAGTTGACGGCAAAGCTTCAACTGGCGCTGGCGCAGCGTGCTGTCAAAGATCACCAAGTCCGGCCGGAGCTCGCGCAGGATCCGTTCGATGCCGTCAGTGTCGCGTGTGGGGGAGTCGCGCAGGGTGTGGTAGCCGAGACCACCGGGCTTTTCGACGTCGGCATCGTGGCTGACGCAGATGTGCAGACCCCACTTAGGGTGACGGGAGCGGCATGCCTGGGCGATCGTCAGGGCGCGGTAGTATTCCCCGGCACCCTGGGGACCGCTGACCGGAATGAAGAGGATGACGGGCGGGGAGGGTTCGGTGCCGATTGCCGCGTTCATTGTCCCCGGTCTCTTTCCCGGGCCGCGGCCGTCTCCGCCCGGTTCGGCAGAGTCCTTTTGCCGGGCATTCCCACTTTCTTCATGATCAGCCGTACGTAACGGATGCCTGGATCCAGAGCGCATGCGAATCCGTCGCCGAGCGTAAGAATGCAGACATCGGTGCCGGAGGCGCCCATCTCGGTAGCCGACGTGGCCACTGAGCGCTCCGCGGCACCCCCTGCCGGCGAGTCGATGCCGAACACGACAGGGTTCACTCGCGGCTTCCCGATGTCTCGGGTGATGACAGGGAACTCGTAGGCCCTGTGGCCTTGCCTTGCAGGACCAGCGCGTACGCGGGCCCAAGGAACGCGGCAAGATAGAACCAGCTCACCTGAGAAGTGAGATAGGTCTGCGTGGTGCTCGCGGTGAACGCAATTGCCATCACGGTCAGGGCGGCCAGCGCCATGCGCCCCTCGCCCCCCCCACGCTGAAAAAGTCGCCACAGACCGAGGGCAAGGCTCGCGAACAACAGGGTCACGATTGCCAAACCGACGATTCCTGTCCAGAGGAGGATGTCCAGCGGGCCGCTGTGAAAATGGGAGCCAGCGGCGTGAAACTCATCGGGGATCGCGGCCTTTTCGCGCAGGTAGGCACCCGCTCCAGGGCCCCAGCCGAACCAAGGTCGTTGCCGATGGAAGTCCACTGCCTTCTGCCACTGAACCAATCGGATCCCCATGCTGGTCTGCTGTATCTCTCCCGATTCAATGGCCTCCTTGATCACGGCGACATCGCGTTTGACTCGATCACTACTCACTGCCCAGCCCAGCCAAAGAGTCGGTATCAAAACCAGGACAACGGCAATGGCCGGCAACCAATGCGTGCGGTTTGAACCGGATGCCACGGGGCCTCGGTGCAGGCGGCGGTAGCCCAGCGCGGCGCCGGCGAGGGCGAGGCCGACGGCCAAACCGAGAAGACCTGCCCGCGAATGTGACACCAGCAGGCTGTTGGCCGCTATCCCTGCAGTAACTGTCCACATCCCGCCGCGGAACCAGAACCAGCGACTCTGCCGCGGGCCCCAGATGTCCCGGGCCAGGATCAACGCGATGGCAAGCACCGAGGCGCTGAACAGGGTGTAGAACTGAGGCCCTTCCCACAAGTCGATCTGCGGTGAGGCAAAGCCCGATGGCCAGCCCTGTGCATGATGGAACAGCACAGCGCCGAGCACGAATCCGGCCAGCAGCAGGAGGTACCCGTTGATCGCGCGCCGGAATGCCATGGCGACCCACCAGGCCACCAACCCGATCAGAAAGAACCGCGAAAGCTTCCAAGCGTAATCGTAGTGGCGACCGGCAATTTCGGGATGCAGATAAGCCATTATGATCGCGAGGATGATCACATAGAGGATCCAGACGACCGTCCATCGAATCGCCCAGTCAGCCGTCAGGCGCCCCCACCATTGTTCTCGTTGAACCCAAACACCGCCCGCAGATGCCAACAGGGCCAGAGCCATACCGGTGTTCTGTACCCCCTTTGAAAAGCCCGTACCGACTAGAAGGATGACCAGCCCGGCGACCCCAAGTGCATGAACCAAGCGGGGCATCCCGGGGTGTGAATCGATCTCGGCATTGCGCATTTTGGCGGGCACGGCGTGGTCTCGGATGGTGCAGTGGACTGTGGATCCCGGCACCATTCCACTATGATGGCCCGTGCGGGCTTGCGCCTGCGCGCCTTGAGGCGGCACGGGCACGCAGCCCGGGCAGAGTTTGCCACGATGGCTATCGTCTGGGAACGATGCCAGTTCACGGGCGAAAGGCACCCGAGTGGCATTGATCAGCCGGGGCGCCCGCTATGTCGCGCGGCTGCGAACGCGGATTTTCAGCGGCGGAGCCCGCCAGGGTAAACCCCGTGCGATGGCCCCGCACGGGGCCCGCGTTGCCCCGGGATGCGCGGCTTTGCACGTGGAGACCGGCGGATGCGGGCGCAGCCCGCATGTTTCCATGGCGCCACGGTTAAACGGCGTTCGGGTAGGGTCTTTCATCGCTATACACGGTGCGTGCTCCTAACCATGCGACTCTCGCTCAGAAAATCGAAGGCTCCGCGTGAACTTCCTCCCGGCCAGTGTTTCGACGACGGGCGCGACGTGATGGATGTGCTCGAGACCGTGCTGGGCATGCGGCCGGATTCGACCGTCATCCTCAACTATCACGGCCGGTTGTCCCTCCGAACGAAAGCCGGTGGGCATACATTCAAGATTGCCGAATGCGAGAGCCTGGAGAGGGCGCTGTTGGCGGAACAGGCCCTGAAAAGCGCCTACGCGCAGGGTGGCCCGGTGCCACGGTTCATTGCCCGCACGGGGGCGGTGATCGCGTGCGAATGGGTCGAAGGGCGGTCCTGCAAGTCGCTGCCGGCGCTGCAACAGGTCGAGGCCGTTCTCGAATGCCAGGTCGCGTTGTGGAATAGGACCGCACCGGACCTGCCAGGCCCGCCGAGATACGTGCACCTCGAAAGTCTGCTGGCCAGGTTCGCGCGGATTGGCCCGCGGACCCTGCCGGCGACGACCGTCCAGGGGATCGTCGATCGCCTTAGGGCCCGTCTCCCGGATGCAGTCGACGTTCATCTGATCCACCCGGACCTGACCCCGGTGAATATCGTGATGACCGAGGACGGGCCGGTGATCATCGACAACGAGGTGATTTCGATTGGAGCCGGATGCGAGTTTGACGTCTGGAATTCCGGCGAGGCGCTGTTCGGCTTTCGTAATTCGTCTGCAATCAAGGAATATGTAGAAGCCTTCCATCGGAAATGCCCCATGCCTTCGCTTTTTTCGCACCAGCCTGTCTGGGACGATTTCCGCATGCTTCGAAAGGGGCTCAAATCCCTGACCAAGGGCCGGCGCCTGAAGGCCAGACGTCTTTTCCGGAAACTGGAGCCACGTGAAGACCTCGCATCCGAACATTGTGTTCATCGTGGCTACCGCATGCACTGTCCTGGGAGGCGACCGGATGCGGAACGCCTGTTCCAAGCCGTGGTGGACGGAACCTTTGTCGAGAAGATGGTGTTCAAGAGCGACGGACAGACCTACAGCGGGTTGATCGAAATCGAAGGGCAGACCTGCGTTCTGAAGATTCCGCGCGGCCGTAACCGTCGCCTTTCGCAACGACTGATGTCGTTTTTTCGGCCCAGTGTGGCCGTGCGCCAGATGCAGAGCATGGTGCAACTGGCGCAATTGGGCTTGAGGACGCCGGAGCCGGTGTGCGCCGGAGAACGCCGCGCAATGGGCATATTGACCGATTCGTTTCTCCTGTATGAATACGCTGAGGGACGGACAGCAACACGCGATGATGCCGCCCTGCTGACTCCCGAACTGCTGCGTCTGCACGAACTGGGCTATACCCGGAACGATCCGCATGCAAAGAACTACCTGATCGACGAGCGGGGGGTGGTGTTCATCGACACCATCCTCCGCCGTCCGCGGTTGTTCCGCACCCTGCGCCTGAGCCGGGGCTTGATCCGTTTCACCAGTAGTTCTCCGATGGCTCTGGAACACATTCCCGATCGAATAACGAGTTCCTGGGCCTACCGGCTCGCGCGTGTATTCACCGGTGTGACCCAATGGTGGAAGCATAGGAGGCGCGGCCTGCGGCTACGGTTGAAACAGCGCGGCGTAGGGGGCTCCCGGCGGGAGCGATGATGGCTCCGTCTTTCCCGGGTTACGGCTTCCGCAGGATTCTGAGTCCATAGGGGAAAAGACGCGGGTTGAACCACCACAGCCGAAACGCCTGGAGGTATTTCTGCCGCGCGGCTTCGCGTTGGCCACCCAGCGCCAGAATCTCGGCGTGCTTGAGCAGGTAGGTTGCGTGTGTCTTCGGACGGGTACGGAGATCCGGGATGATCTTACGGTACACGCCCTCGAACCCCTCGATGAAGTTGTTGATATCGCCTGTGATTCGCTGCTCCGCGTCCGAGCGCTTGTTGGCGAGCGGTTTCATCACGGATTCGAAACGAAAATGCCGGGCGATGCGGATGTAGAGGTCATAGTCCTCTCGGGCAGGCAGGCTTGTGTCAAACGCACCCACGGTGTCGAAGACCTCACGGCGACAAAGCAAGGTTGAAAGCTTTGGAGCCCGGCCGCCGGTCTTGCGCAGCAGCCGTTCCAGGATCCAGCCCTGCATCTTCGGTCGTACCGTCCGTATGCGTCCGTCGGCCTTGTGATCAAGGAATCCCGCATCGATCACGCCGACGTCGGGTGCGGCCGAATCCAGCAGGGCAACCTGCATCTCGAGCTTCTCCGGTTCCCAGTCCTCGTCGTCATCGAGGAACGCGATGTACGGGGCCGTCGCGTGGTGGATTCCGGTATTGCGGGCCCCGGAGCCACCACCCTCGCCGTGGTTGATGATGTAACGGATGCGCGGGTCGTCGAAGGTCTCTGTGAGGAGCCGCTGCGTTCTCGTCTGCTGCGGGCGCCCCGAGCCATTGTCATCAACGATGACGACCTCGAGACTGGAAAACGTCTGTGCCAGCACGCTGCGAACGGCGCGCTGCAGGAGTTCCGGACGCCGGTAGGTTGGGATCACGACGCTCACGCGCGGATTGCTGGCCATTGGATTCTCGGGTCGAGCCACTCGTGAGGCCATATCCGGGCGCCGCCGTCGCATGGGGTGTCAGTCGCCGCAAAAGCACCCCTCCAAAGCACAATCGCGCGAAGCCGACATGGCGCCTGCCAGGGGAGCCCCCGGTTTTCCGATCGCCTGTGCGTTGGCGGGCCTGACTCTGGAGTCTAGCCGCGAGCTCATCGGGAGAGCAAGATGCTGCTGCCGGGGGTGGGGAGCGCTGCGCGCTCCAGCCGAAACTTCTGGGCAGTCGGCCCATCCTTCGCGCGCGTATCAGATAGACTTCGGGTTTGCACCAAAGCATTGGGCGGCCGGGGCACGGCGGTGCCGGCACGCCCACTGGTGCATCGAAACCAACGGGGCCGAGCGATGAATTCGGTGGTTATTCTGCGGCTGTCGGCGATCGGCGACGTGACGCATGTGGTGCCGGTGGTGCTGAGCCTGCAGCGACAGCGGCCGGATGTCCGCATCACCTGGATCATCGGCAGGCTGGAGGCGAAGCTGGTCGGCGATCTGCCCGGGGTGGAGTTCCTCGTCTTCGACAAAAAGGCGGGGCTTGCGGGCTATCGGGAACTGCGCCGGCAGCTGCGCGGGCGGCGCTTCGATGCCCTGTTGCACATGCAGGTGGCACTGCGCGCCAACCTGGCCGCGGCGCTGGTGCCGGCGTCGGTCCGGGTGGGCTACGATCGCGCGCGCAGCAAGGATCTGCACGGACTCGTGGTCAATCGGCGCATCCGCGCAGTACCCGCCCAGCACGTCCGCGACTGTCTGGCGAGCTTCCTCGAGCCGCTGGGTCTCGAGGCGGCGGAACCGCGCTGGGAGATCCCGCTGGGCGATGGTGATCGGGCGTTCGCGGACAGCCATCTGGAGCCCGGCCGTTTCAATATCGTGTTGAGCCCCTATGCCAGCCATCCCCTGCGCAACTGGTTACCTGAGCGTTATGCGGCGCTGGCGGACCATGCGATTACGGCCCACGGAGCGCGGGTGATCCTGGTCGGCAGCCCGTCAGGATTGGAGAAGGCGTTTGCGGCGGAGATCGAGTCGCAGATGCGCCAACGCGCGGTAAACCTGGTGGGGCAGGACACCCTGAAGCAGCTGGCGGCATTACTGGCCGGGGCCGACCTGCTGGTGGCACCGGATACGGGCCCTGCGCATATCGCCAACGCGATGGGGACGGATGTGCTGGGCCTCTATGCCGCCAGCAACCCGGACCGTTCGGGGCCGTACGGCTCGCGGCAGTGGTGCGTCAACCGCTATCCGGAGGCGCTGGCGAAATTCGCAGGCCGCAGCGTGGCCGAAGCTCGCTGGGGCGCAAAGGCCGAGTTTCCCGGCGCAATGGCCCTGATCTCGGTGCAAGACGCCACCACGATGCTGGACCGCTGGGTGGCTGCGCAGTCCAGCATCGGCTCAACCAGCCCTCAGGATCCTGCGCCCGAGCCCCGGGTGTAGTCGCGGTAGGACTTCTCCTCCACCAGCGAGGAACCCAGCGCGAGGTTGACCTCCCTCTTCACCGCAGCGCGCTTGTCGTTGGTGATATAGACCGAGCGCGCCAAATCGATGAAGCGCTCGCCGAAATGGCCCGCAGCCTCCTGCTCGCGGATCGCGTCCTCGATTTCCCAGAGCTCCTCGTTGATCGCCTTCAGCGCCATGCGCTGGGCACTGACCCTCTCGGCGTCCGGCAGAGTGCTGTTCCACACGCGGTTGAGTTCGTCCAGCTCCCGGCGGATGTTCTGCAGCTTCGCTGGGTCGTCGATGCGCTCGGACTTGATCTCCAGAATGGTGATCTTGTCCAGCACTTCGCCGAAGGAGACGGGCACGGTCATTACGTCGGTCATAACGGCAGTCCAGAAGTCGCTTGTGGGTGATTGGCGGGCGCCGCTGCCGCAGGCAGCCTGTCGTCCGTACCGGTTGATTGGCCGTTTAGGGTCAGCGGCCGTCATTCGCCGAAGAGCCACTCCTCGCTTAGCAGGCCTGGGCAACCGGTATGGGTTACGCCGCAAGCGGGGTGCCGAACGAGAGAGGCAAGGCTTTCGGCCCGAGTGCCGCGATGCTCGCCTCCCTGCGCAAGCTCGTCCAACGGGATCAACGGGCGACGGTGGATTCAGCCGAGAAACCGCCGCAAGATATGGAAAACCAGGCTAAGTACGATCGAAACGATCACCATCGACGTGATCGGGATGAACACCCGCGTGCTCTCGCCCTCGATCCGGATGTCTCCGGGGAGCCGCCCGAACCAGTCGAGCAGACCGGCCATGTACAGCAGTCCGGCGCCGACCAGCGCAAGACCGATGAAGACCAGTACGACGCCCGGGGAAACGTTCATTGCATCATGCCTGCCGGGCTGCGCAGGCGCATGCTCCGTGTGGTGTTGGCAGAGCCGCTAGTCTGCGCGCAGCAACCCTGGCAGACCAAGTGCGCTCGCGGCCATCGTGCGCGTGCCGCGCAGGCGATTCAGAGACGGCCTACGCACTCAGCGGCCTCAGGGCGGCCGGGGCCGAGGCTCTTCCGCTGACGATTACAGCGCAAGTGCTTGTTTTTATTGGTGGGTCGTGTTGGGCTCGAACCAACGACCAATGGATTAAAAGTCCAGTGCTCTACCAACTGAGCTAACGACCCGCTTCGAAGGCTGCATAGTCTACGGCCTGAACCGAAAAACGCAAGCATGGGCCCGCCGGCAGGCTCATGGCTCCGGGCCGCGGCCGGGCTGGTAACGGGTCGGGTCGGTGACACCCGCGGCCTGGAACCCGGCCCGCCGGATTCGACAGCTGTCACAGACACCGCAGGCGCGACCATCGGCATCGGCCTGGTAGCAGCTGATCGTCGCGGCGTAGTCCAGGTCATGAGCGAGACCCTGGGCGATGATTTCACCCTTGGTCAGCGCGATCAGCGGAGCGTGGATGCGAAAGCGCTGACCCTCTACCCCGGCGCGGGTCGCCAGGTTCGCCAGGGCCTCAAAGGCCTCGATGAAGGCCGGGCGACAGTCGGGATAGCCGGAGTAGTCCACCGCGTTCGCGCCGATGAAGATATCGCGCAGATCCAGGGCCTCGGCGAGCCCGAGGGCCAGCGAGAGCAGCGTGGTATTCCGTGCCGGCACATAGGTCACCGGGATCCCGTCCCCAGGACTCTCCGGAACGGCCACCGAGGGATCGGTGAGTGCCGAGCCGCCGATCGCGCCCAGATCGACACGGACCACCCGGTGACTCGCCGCGCCGAGCGCCCCTGCGATCTCCCGTGCCGCGTTCAATTCGACGCGATGACGCTGCCCGTAGTCGACGCTCAGGGCATGGCAGGCATAGCCTTCGGCCCGGGCCAGGGCAAGGCAGGTCGCGGAGTCCAGGCCGCCGGAAAGCAGGACGACGGCGGCCTGGCCGACTCCCGGCGCCGCCACTGCCGATGACTCAACGGCCCGGGACATCGCCCCACAGCAGCTTGTGCAGCTGCAGCTGGAACCGTACCGGAGCCCGCGCCTGCACGATCCAGTCGGCCAGCAGCCGCGGCTCCAACTCGCCATGCACCGGGGAAAACAGCACATCGACCCCTGTCGGCATCGGATGCCTCCCCAGCAGGTCCAGGGCCCAGTCGAAGTCGGCACGGTCCGCCAACACGAACTTGATCTGATCGCCCGGCTTCAACTGCTGGAGGTTTTCCATGCGGTTGCGCGCGGCCTCGCCGGAACCGGGGGCCTTCAGGTCCATCACGATGTTCACGCGCCGGTCCACCGATCCCAGGTCCAGCGCCCCGCTGGTCTCGAGCGAGACCGTCAGGCCGCGATCGCAGAGTTCCCGCAGCAAGGGCAGACACCCGGGCTGCGCCAGGGGCTCACCGCCGGTCACGCAGACGTGGCGAACACCGAAGTCTTCCACCGCCTGCAGCACCTGGTCCAGGCGTAACGACTCTCCGCCGCTGAAGCTGTACTCGGTATCACACCAGCGGCAGCGTAGCGGGCAACCGGTCAGACGCACGAAGACGGTGGGCCAACCCACCTGCGCAGCCTCTCCCTGCAGGGACAGAAAAATCTCCGTGATCCGCACCCGGTCCGCGGGCGCCGATGGGCGCGCCTGGCGCGGGGCGGCTGCCGCCGCAACGGTCACCGGGCGTCCAGGCGGCGCAGTCGATCCTGCGCCAACCGCGAGAGGGTGGTACCGGGATGTCCGGCGACGACCGCTTCCAGTGCCTCACGCGCCGCTTCGGCATCGCCGAGTTCGAAGTGCGAGTAGCCGATCTTGAGCAGGGCGTCGGCAGCCTTGTCGCTGTCGGGGAAGCGCGAACGCACTGCCTCGAAATCCACCAGCGCTCCCTCGTAATCGCCGCTTGCATACTTCGCCTCGGCCAGCCAGTAGAGCGCATTCGCGGAGTAGACACCATCGGGATACCGCTCCATGAAACGCTCGAGCCGTGTAATGGCCTCGCCGTAGTCGCCGCCCATCAGGACCTCGAAGGCGCCCTCATACGCACCCTGCTCGTCCGCATCGGGCAACGGTCCGTCAGTATCCGGCAGCGGCTCAGGCTCGGGCGCCCGGCGGGTCGCCGCGTCACCTTCGACCAGCGAAAGCCGCTCGTCGAGATTGCGGAACTGGTCACGCTGGCGCGCCTGCAGGTTCCGCAGGTCGTTCCCCATCTGCTCCACCTGCCCCCGCAATTGGCGCACCTCCGCCTGCAGCGCATCCGCTCCCTGCAACATCTCGGTGAGCACGCCGGAATCGAGTAGCCGCTCCATGCGGTCAAGCCGCATCTCCACCACCTGCAGCTGGTGCTGGGTGACGACGGTCGAGGGACCGGACTGCGCCCAGGAAGCGGGCGTGGCGAGGAGGATTCCGAGGGCGAGCAGGATACTGGCGGCCCCGCGCATTCGCAGGCTCCCCAAGGGTTCTAGCGCAGTGTTCATGATGACCTCCTCATGCGGGGGATTGTGGGGACGGAGGTGCCATTCCGTCCCCACCGCTGTCCCTTCAGCGCCGTACGTCGTACACCAACTCGACACGCCGATTGCGCGCCCAGGATTCCTCGGTCTGGGTGAAGGCCACCGGCATCTCCTCGCCATAGCTGACCACGTCCAGCTGCGTGTCGCGGGCACCGTTCAGATTCATGATACGGCGTACCGCCTGGGCGCGGCGTTCACCGAGGGCCAGGTTGTACTCACGGGTTCCGCGCTCGTCGGTGTGACCCTCGAGACGCAAGCGTGCACCGGGGTTCTGGGACAGATACCGGGAATGCGCTTCCAGCATCGGGATGAACTCCGAACGTACCGTGTCACGATCGAAGTCGAAATACACCAGCCGCTCGGCCAACGGGCTCTGCGGATCATCCAGGGGATCGGCCCGCAGATCGCGGTCAACCCCCAGTCCGCGCGCCTCGGCCTCGCGGCGGGCTTGTTCTGCCGCCTCCGCCTCGGCTGCGGCAACCTCCATGGCCTGCCGCTCAGTCTCGGTGAGATCGCGCTTGGGCTGGGCGCAGGCCGCCAGCAAACCGGCCATCAGGAGAACCAAACCCCAACGAATCGTTGCATTCATCAATGTATCCTCAAAAGGCGTTCAAGTTGGATCAAAAGGGAAATCAGAGAGGCGACCAGGCGGGCTCCCGAACCTCGCCCGATCGCGCCGCCAAACGCTGGTGCACCCGTCCGTCGCGGCTTACGGAACCCAGGATTCCGCGACCACGGTCCGTGGTCGAGTAGATGATCATGCTGCCATTGGGCGCAAAGCTGGGCGACTTGTCATAGCGGCCCCTGGTCAACAGGGTGACCCGGCGTGTCTCGAGATCCAGCCGCGCGAGGCGCAGACCGCCCTCGCCGCCCTGCACATAAACCAGCGATTTCCCGTCCGGCGAGACCGTCGCCGCACCCGCTGAGGAACCCTCGAAGGTCAGACGCTGCGCCGTACCCGAGGGCAGGCGCATCTGGTAGATCTGGGGCGAACCCGCCCGATCGGAGGTGAAATACAGCACTTCGCCATCCGGAGACCAGGCCGGCTCGGTGTCGATCGAGTTGGAACGCGTGACCTGGGTCAAGCCACCGCTCTCGAGGTCCATCACGTAGATGTTCGGCGTACCGTCGCGCGACAGACTCAGGGCCAGCCGCTTCCCGTCCGGGGACCAGGTCGGAGCGCTGTTGATGCCGGAGAAGCCGGCAAGGCGGCTTCGCGCTCCTGTCTCGACGTTGTGCCGGAAAACCTCGGACCTGCGGTTCTCAAACGAGACGTACACGAGATCGCGCCCATCCGGCGCCCACTCCGGGGACATGATGGGCTGGTTCGAGCGGAACAGCGTGCGCGGATTGGCACCGTCGGAGTCGGCCACCTCAAGGGTGAAACGACGTTCGTCGCCCTGACCGGTGACCCCGACATAGGCGATACGGGCGCTGAATGCGCCCTTGTCACCGGTGATCTGCTCATAGACGATGTCCGAAACCCGGTGCGCACCACGCCGGAGCATCTCCGCGGGCACGGGAATCCGAAAGCCGCCCAGACGCTGATTCGCGAGCACGTCGAAGACGTGGAACTCGATCAGCACCCGATCCTCCTCGGGACGCATCCGTCCGGTCACCAGGTACTCGGCCCCGACAGCCGCCCAGCGCTCGGCGAGGAATCCATCGGGTCCATCCGGCGCCTGCGGCAGACGCTCCCGCGCAAGCACGTCGAACAGGCCGCTGCGCACCAGGTTGGCGCCGACGATCTGCCCGACGTCCTCGGACGCACTGCCCGGCCCTTCCCAGGCGAAGGGCGTCACGGCCACCGGGATCGCGCCGGTCACGCCTTCGGTCACCGTGACCTCGAGCACCGCCGAGGCAGGCCCGACGGCGAGCAGCAGGAATCCCAACAACCAGACCTGCAGAGTTCTTCGCTTCATGATCATCACCTAGCCCGATTGGGGCGAAAAACGTATGCGGATACCACCGCGGACCGCCTCGGCATTCGGCGGCCGGGGCAGCGACTGCAACCGCTCCATGGTCTGGCGCACAGACTCGCAGAAGGCTGCGCTGCCGGAACAACTGTCCACGTTGAAACCGAGCAACCGCCCTGTGTCCGGGTTGATGCGGACCAGCACGACCGCCAGATCGGAATCACGCGTTCCTTCCGGCTTGCGCCAGCGCCGCTCCACCACGGCCTGAACCTCCGAGCTATAGGCGTCGCGCAGCGCATCCTCCCGGGCCCGCCGTTCCGAGGCCTCACGATCGGCCCGGGCAGCCGCCAGCCGCCGCTGCTCCTGCTCCATCTGCTCGCGGCGCCGCTGGTCCTCGAGTTCCCTCGCCTGCGCCTCCCGTCGGCGCGCCTCCTCCTCGGCCCGGCGCCGTTCGGCCGCTTCGCGCTCGCGCAGCTCGGCGGCCTCACGCTCCCTGCGTTCGGCCTCCTCGGCCTGACGCGCTTCCTCCGCAGCCTGCCGGGCCGCCTGCGCGGCCCTGCGCTCGGCCTCGGCGCTGGCACGCTCCGCCTCGATCTCGCGCCGTTCCTGTTCGATCCGCACCCGCTCGGCCTCGGCCATCCGGCGCGCCTCCTCGGCCACGCGCTGGGCCTCCTCCCGCGCCTCCTCGGCTGCACGGATCGCCTCCTGGCGCGCCACTTCCTCCGCCTCGCGCTGGCGCTGCTCCTCCTGCTGGCGCCGCAACTCCTCCTGGCGCTGGCGCTCTGCCTCGCGACGAATCGCCTCTTCCTCCTGCAAGGCCTCGGCGATGCGCTCCTGCTCGACCGTGCGGATCTCACGCTCGATGCGTTCGAAGGTCTCGAGTTCCATCGCGACCGCTTCGATCACCTCCACGGGTTCGGTCTGGAACCGCACCGCAGAGGACGCCGAATGCGGCGCCAGGAACGACACGTTCAGCAACAGCCCGGCGAATAACGCCACATGCAGCAGCGTTACCAGCAGCAGTCGGCCGAAGTGCTGTCGAATCAGACTGAACACAGAATACTCCCGGATCGCGTCAATTCGCGTCCCTGGGCGGTGGCTCGGTCAACAGCCCGACGCGGCCCGCGCCCGCGCGCTGCAGTGCCACCATTGCGTCCATCACCCGCCCGTAGTCCACGTGCCGGTCTCCCCGCACAAAGGTCTGCGTACCCGGCTGGGCCGCCAGCAGATCCTGCACGATCTCGATCATCTGCGGCCCCGCCAGCGGCTCGTTGACCAGCGGACCCTGGTTCAGGCTCATCGCGCCCGCAGCCGTCACTGTGAGCACGATCGGCTCACCCGCCCGCTGCTCCGCCTCCAGGGCCTCGGCCTCGGCCTCGGGCAGATCGACCTCCACACCCTGCTGCAGCATGGGTGCCGTGATCATGAAGATGATCAGCAGCACCAGCATCACGTCGATGAACGGCACGACGTTGATCTGCGACATCGGCCGGCGCAGGCGACGTTTATTGCGGCGTGACGTTTCAGCCATGGGGGGACCTTATTCCCGCGCCTCTGCGGCGCCACGTCCGGCAGTCTGGCGTGCAAGAAGGGACACGAATTCGTCGCTGAAGTTCTCCAGGCGCCCCATCACCCGGTCCACGTCGGTGGCGAACCGGTTGTAGGCGATCACCGCGGGAATCGCCGCGAACAGGCCCAGGGCGGTCGCAATCAGCGCCTCCGCAATGCCCGGCGCCACCATCTGCAGGGTCGCCTGCTGCGCACCGGCGAGCCCGAGGAAGGCGTGCATGATGCCCCAGACGGTACCGAACAGCCCGATGTAGGGGCTGGTCGAACCCACTGTCGCCAGGAACTGCAGGTAGCGTTCCAGTTCGTCGCCCTCGCGCGCAATCGCGACCCGCATCGACCGGTGGGTGCCATCCACCACCTGCGCGGGATTCTGACGCACGCGCAGGAATTCCTTGAAGCCCGAGGAGAAGACATGTTCCATGCCGGACATGTCGGGCTTGCGACGGATCCCGTCGTACAGGTGAGCCAGATCCACTCCGGACCAGAAGCGCTCCTCGAAATCGTCGGCAGCCCGGTGGGCGACCTTGATGGTCCGGGCCTTGACCAGGATCACCAGCCACGACAGCACGGAGGCAACGACCAGGATCACCATGACCAGTTGCACGATCAAACTGGCTTCCAGGATCAGCCGGTACAGGGAAAGGTCAACGCTCACAGTTCATCTCCTAGATCCAATTCGATCGCTGCCCGTACGGGCACCGGAATGGCGACCGGCACAAAACGTTCAGCATCCACGCAGGCCAGGCGGACATTCGCCGCGGCCAGTTCCACCGCATCGCGCGATACCGCCTGCCTCACATCCAAACTGGCCCGACCGAGTGCGGTCGGCCGGCAACTCACCGACAGGATGTCGTTGAAGCGGGCCGGACGCCTGAGATCGAGGCTCACCGAACGCACGACGAACAGCACCCCGGCCTCGGCGCGCAGGCGGTCCTGCTCGAAACCGCGCTGGCGCAGCCACTCCGTGCGCGCCCGTTCCATGAACTTCAGGTAATTTGCGTAGTACACCACGCCACCGGCATCGGTGTCCTCGAAATACACACGCACCGGCCAGGAAAATTCCCCGCCGCGGGCCGCCGCGGCCGGCACCGAACCCATGGGCATCAGCCCCGACCCCCCGTCCCCGCAGGCGGGGTGAAGAGATCCGGTCGCGCCGCCACGCGCTCAGGCAACCCGAGCAGCAGGAAGCTCTGCCGCGTGGCCTGACGCCCGCGTGGCGTGCGCATCAGGTATCCCTGCTGAATCAGGAACGGCTCCACGACATCCTCCAGCGTGCCCCGGTCCTCGTTCAGCGCGGTAGCCAGGCTCTCGACACCCACCGGACCGCCATCGAATTTCTCCACCAGTATCTCCAGAAGGCGCCGATCCTGGGCATCCAGGCCCGCCGCGTCGATCGCCAGCAGGTCCAGCGCCTCGCCCGCGACCGGCCCGGAGATGAATCCATCGGCGCGGACCTGGGCGAAGTCGCGGACCCGGCGCAGGAGGCGGTTGGCCAGCCTGGGGGTCCCGCGCGCGCGCCGCGCGATCTCCATCGCTCCTCCGGGCTCGATGCCCACCTTCAGCAACGCTGCCGCACGACGGACGATGCCGGCCAGATCCTCCACCTTGTAATGCTCCAGCCGCTGCACGATGCCGAACCGGTCACGCAGAGGCGCCGTCAGCAGGCCCGCGCGCGTCGTTGCGCCCACCAGCGTGAACGGCGGCAGATCCAGTTTGATCGACCGTGCCGCCGGGCCCTCGCCGATCATGATATCGAGTTGAAAATCCTCCAGCGCCGGATACAACACTTCTTCCACCACGGTCGGCAGGCGATGAATCTCATCGACGAACAGCACGTCCCGCGGCTCCAGGGCCGTCAGGATCGCCGCCAGATCACCCGCCCGTTCCAGCACCGGCCCGGAGGTCTGGCGCAGCCCCACCCCCAGCTCATGCGCAATGATGTGCGCAAGGGTGGTCTTGCCCAGTCCCGGCGGCCCAGCGACCAGGGTGTGATCCAACGCCTCGCCACGCCCACGCGCCGCCCGGATGAACAGGTCCATCTGCTCGACCGCGCGTGGCTGCCCCGCGAATTCCGCCAACCGCAGCGGGCGCAGGCTCACCTCGTTGCCCCGGTCCTCGGGGAGACGCTGCATATCAACCAGACGGGACTCCATTATCACAGTATGACCGGAAGGGGTCATCGTTTACACCCGGAATCAACGCAAAAAAATCGAATCCTGGACCCGGTCGACGGCAGACGGCCCGGTATCCATTGGGCCTCCGGGCGTTTGCCAGCGGTCATGCTTTTTTTCTCGCGGCCGGCACCGGTGCGGACGACCCGAGGCCCGGCTGCAGGCGCATCTTCCTCAGGAACGCAGCGTGGCGCGCAGGGCGAGACGCACCAGGGCTTCCGTGGTCTCCGCCTGTCCGCGCACTGCTGCGAGCATGCGCTCGGCATCGGCCGCACGGTAACCGAGAGCCTCGAGTGCCGCCGCCGCCTCACGCTCGATGCCGCGTGCAGGCGTGCCGGCATCTCCGCCGGCGGCAGCGCCGAAACCCAGCTCGGTCAGGCGCTCACCCAACTCGAGCACCACCCGCTCCGCAGTCCGCTTCCCGATGCCCGGAACGCGCGTCAGCGCGGCCACGTTGCCACCCGTAATATGGCCTGCCAGCTCGTCGGCCGCCATGGTCGAAAGCATCGCCAGCGCCAGTCGGGCACCGATCCCGTTCACCCGGATCAGACGCCGGAACAGATCGCGGTCACGCGAACGCAGAAACCCGAACAGGGTGTGCGCGTCCTCCCTGACCACCAGATGAGTGAAAAGCACCACTGGCGCGCCAGCCTCGGGCAGACTGGCCAGGGTCGACAACGGCACCTCGATCTCGTAACCGACCCCGCCCACGTCGAGCAGCACGCTCTGCAGATCGCGCGTGCGCAGGATGCCCTCGAGCCGCGCGATCACGACCGCGCCGCCAGGGCCGCCAGATGGCGACTGGCATAGCCGCGGGTATGGTGCGTATGGGCGTGACACACGGCGACCGCCAGCGCGTCCGCCGCATCGGCGGTCAGCGGCTCCGTGATCTGCAGGATCTGTCGCATCATGTGCTGCACCTGGGCCTTTTCCGCCCGCCCGCTGCCCACCACCGCGAGCTTCACCGCGCGCGGTGCATACTCGAAAACCGGCAACCCGGCCTGGGTCGCGGCGCAGATCGCCGCACCGCGGGCCTGACCCAGCTTCAGCGCCGACTGCGCGTTCCTGGCGAGAAACACCGTCTCGATCGCCAGCGCCGCAGGTCGCAGCTCGGCGATCACACGGACCACACCTTCGAAGATCTCGCCGAGACGCTCGGGCAATTCCCCGTCCCCCGGGCGGATCACGCCGAAACCACAGGCCTGCAGATGGTTGCCCTGTGCATCCACCACCGCGAATCCGGTCACGCGCGAGCCGGGGTCGATGCCGAGGATGCGCATCCGCCTCAGCCGCCGGTCACGGATTCGGGGAAATCGGCGTTGGTGAAGACGTTCTGCACGTCGTCCAGGTCGTCGAGCATGTCCAGCAGCTTCAGCACGGACTGTGCGGTCTCGTCGTCCAGCGGGGCCACGGTGCCCGCGCGCATGGTCACCTCCGCGTTCTCGGGTTCCAGACCGCGCTCGCGCAGGGCGGCGCTGACGCCATCGAAGGCCTCGGGATCGGCGAGTACCTCGATGGCGCCGTCTTCGTCCACCAGCACGTCCTCGGCACCGCCCTCCAGCGCCGCCTCCATGACCGCCTCCTCGTCAGTGCCGGGGGGGAAGCCGATCACGCCCTTCTTGTCGAACAGATAGGCCACCGAGCCGTCGGTGCCGAGGTTCCCGCCCATCTTGGTGAAGGCATGACGGATCTCGGCAACGGTACGGTTACGGTTGTCGGTCATACAGTCCACCAGGATCGCGGCGCCGCCCGGTCCGTAGCCCTCGTAACGGATCTCTTCGTAGTTCACGCCCTCCAGTTCCCCGGCGCCGCGCTTCACCGCCCGATCGATGGTGTCGCGGGTCATGTTCGCTGCCAGGGCCTTGTCGGTGGCCAGGCGCAGGCGCGGGTTGGAACTGGCATCCGAACCCCCGGCACGCGCCGCCACGGTGATCTCCCGGATCAGCTTGGTGAAGAGCTTGCCCCGCTTGGCGTCCTGGGCGTTCTTGCGGTGCTGGATATTCGCCCACTTGCTATGACCGGCCATCGTATGTCCCGTATTTCGCTGTACATGCTGTAGAAAGAGTCTGACTCACGCTCGGCGCCAGTGTACCCGTGTCTCCGGGCATTGCCACGCCGCTGGAACGGTCACGCGCCGGCACGGAATCGGGTCAGAATTCACCGGTTTTCAAAAACCGGATCACGGCATCCGCCACCTCGCGCGAGAGCAACAGACCGAAATGGCCGTGCGGCACCTGCAGGTGCCGGGTCACGTCGGGGGCCTCGGTCTCCTGCACCGCGACCGTACCGTCGTGCGGTCGCGGCAGCAGTGTGGGCAGCAGGCTCCCGAGGCCCAGGCCCCGACTGCCCGCGATCATCCCGACGCCGCGGCCCTGCAGCAGAGGGCTACCGCCCAGCAATCCGCGATCCAGCGCCGGGCCCAGCCATTGGCGCCCCAGCGCGGAGCGCGCCATCCTGGCCGCGGCCCGGCTCCCGGCCAGGGCGCTGCCCAACATGACGATCCGCCCCGGACGCTGCACCGGCTCAAGCGCGAACAGGTGCCGCACGACGATACCCCCGAGGCTGTGCGCCACCAGGTGGACCACGTCCCCAGGCACCCCTTCCAGGTACGCCGCCAGTCGCCGCGCCGCCTGTTCCGGCGTCTGCCGGCGCGAGGCATAGCGAAAGGCGCGGACCTCGTAACCCGCATGGCGCAGCCGACGACGCAACAGAAGCATCTCCAGCCCGGTCATGTGCCATCCGTGGACCGTGACGACGGTGGCGCGCATGCGTCCGGAATCGCCTGGGTCGGGCATGGGCAGACCTAAGTGGCGCCGGGCTGCGCTCGCAGCCGGATCCCCAGTTCACGCAACTGGGCATCGTTGACACTCGCCGGGGCGTCGGTGAGCGGGCAGGCCGCGCTCTGTGTCTTCGGGAAGGCCATTACGTCGCGGATGCTGCCGGCACCGGCCATCAGCATCACCAACCGATCCAGGCCGAACGCGATACCACCATGCGGCGGCGCGCCGAGGGTCAGGGCCTCGAGCAGAAAACCGAATTTCTTGGCGGCCTCTGCCTCGCTGATTCCGAGCAGATCAAAGGCTGCGCGCTGCATCTCGGGACTGTGAATACGGATCGAACCACCACCGACCTCGGTTCCGTTGACGACCATGTCATAGGCCCGCGACAACGCCGAGCGCGGATCGGCGCGCAGCGCCTCCGGGTCCCCCACGGCGGGCGCCGTGAACGGGTGATGCAGCGCGTAGAAACGGTTTTCCTTCGGATCCCACTCGAACATGGGGAAATCGACGACCCAGAGCGGCTGCCAGCCCTCGACGACCAGGCCCCGGTCCTGCCCCAGGCGAACGCGCAGCGCGCCCAGGCTCTCGTTGACAACCGTGGCCTTGTCGGCACCGAAGAAGATCAGATCGCCATCGGCGGCCTCGGTTCGCTCCAGGATCGCCTGCACCACGGCCTCGGGCAGGAATTTCAGGATCGGCGACTGCAAGCCGTCCGGACCCTCGGCAAGACTGTTGACCTTGATGTAGGCGAGCCCGCGGGCACCGTAACGGCCCACGAACTTGGTGTAATCATCGATCTCCTTGCGCGACAGCGTGCCGCCGCCGGGCAGCCGCAGCGCGGCCACGCGACCCTCGGGGTCGTTCGCCGGGCCGCTGAAGACCTTGAAGTCGACCTCGCGCATCACGTCGGTCAGTTCGGTGAATTCCAGCGGGATGCGCAGGTCGGGTTTGTCCGAGCCGAAGCGCGTCATCGCCTCCGCATAGCCCATGCGCGGGAACGGGTCCGGGAGATCCACACCGAGTACGTCCCGGAACATGCTGCGGATCAGGCGCTCGTTCAGCGCCATCACGTCCTGCTCCTCGACGAAGGCCATCTCGATGTCGAGCTGGGTGAACTCCGGCTGGCGGTCGGCGCGCAGATCTTCGTCGCGGAAGCAGCGGGTGATCTGGTAGTAGCGGTCCATGCCGCCGATCATCAGCAGCTGCTTGAACAGCTGCGGCGACTGTGGCAGCGCGAAAAAGCTGCCCGGATGGGTGCGGCTGGGAACCAGGTAGTCGCGTGCACCCTCGGGCGTGGCCTTGGTCAGCATCGGCGTCTCGATGTCGAGGAAGCCGGCTTCGTCGAGAAAGCGCCGCAGGCTGCGGGTGACGGCGGCGCGCAGGCGCATCCGCTCCTGCATCACCGGCCGACGCAGATCGACGTAGCGGTAACGCAGGCGGGTCTCCTCGCCGACGTCGTCATCGTCCAGCGGGAATGGCGGCGTACGGGCGGCGTTGAGCACCTCCAATTCAGTCCCGAGGATCTCCACCGCCCCGGTCCTGAGTTCCGGGTTGGTCGTTCCCTCGGGGCGCCGGCGTACCCGGCCGGTCACGCGCAGCACGTATTCGCTGCGAACCTGTTCGGCGCGGGCAAACATCTCGGCCCGATCGGGATCGAAGACCACCTGAACCAGCCCCTCGTGATCGCGCAGATCCACGAAGATCACGCCACCATGGTCGCGGCGACGGTTGACCCAACCACAAAGGGTCACCTCCGAGTCGAGTTCCGCCTCGGTGACCAGTCCACAGAAATGAGTCCGCATTGCGCCAGTTCCCAGCCAGATGAGGCGTGTCCGCCATGTTGTTCGGGTCGCGCCGTCGCGCCCTGGCCCGACGGTCGCGAAGGGCATGGGATGTTACGTTTTGGGCACCCCGGGCGCAAGCTTCGACGGTCCCTGCGGCTGCCCCTTCACGGATACCGGCCACTCCGGCACGACCACCCCCAGCGACATCACGAACTTCAGGCCGTCCTCGACCGACATGTCCAGTTCGATCGCGTCATCACGCGGCACCATGATGACGAACCCCGAGGTGGGATTGGGCGTGGTCGGGATGAATACGGTGACCACGTCCTTGTCCGTGCGGTGCTGCACCTCCCCCACTCCTACCCCCGTCTGGAAACCCAGGGTCCACAGCCCCTCGCGCGGATACTGCACCATCAGAACCCGGCGGAACGACTGCCCGCCGTTGCTGAACAACGAATGCATCACCTGCTTGACCGCACTATAGATCGACCGCACCAGGGGAATCCGGTCGACAATCGCCTCACCCAGGTCGAACAGCTTCCGACCGACGATGTTCGCCGCGACGATGCCGGTGAGAAACACGATCACGATCGCCACCACCACCCCCGTTCCCGGCACGCTGAACCCCAGGATCGCCTCCGGCCGCCAACTGGGAGGCAGGAGCAGGATGGTGAAGTCGAGCAGATCCACCAGGAACTTGATGATCAGCCCGGTGACGATCAGCGGAACCCAGACCAGCAACCCCGCGATCAGATAGCGGCGAAAGTGGACCAGCACCTAACTCGCCTTGGCTGCCGGAGTGCCCCCGGCACGGGCGGGGGCGGGGGCCGGGGCCGGGGCTGCGGTACCCGCCGAGGGCTTCGACTCCGCCTTCGGCACCTCCTTCAGATTCCGCTGCTTGTCCTTCTTGAAGTCGGTCTCATACCAGCCGCCACCCGCCAGCCGGAAGCCCGCCGCGGAAACGAGCTTGGTCAGGCCGCCGACACCGCAGCAGGGGCAATCCGTGAGCACCGGATCGGACACCTTCTGGATCACCTCGGTCATTTCGCCGCAGTCACGGCACTCGTATTCGTAAATCGGCATGTTTGCAACTCCGGATTCTGCGCAGGATGGGCGTATTATGCGTCTGAATTTTGCGAATTAAAGCATCACCCTGCGACAATCGCGCCAAGACACGCGCAGTCCGAAGGCGCGCAAAGACAAACCCGAGGGAAATCAATGGCCGACAAGATCGTGATCATGTTGCTGACCCTGGATCTCGACCGCTACGGTACGCTGGGGGCGCCCTTTTTCCAGGCCACGGTGGCAGCGGTGATGGATATCGAGGTGGAGATGTACTTCGCCGGCCAGAGCACGCGCCTGTTGATCGAGGGATTCGCGGAGACCATCCATCCCGGCACGGCACGCGAGAAGTCGGTTTACAGCTTCATGCAGGATGCCCACGAGGCCGGCGTCAAGTTTTATGCCTGTACCGGGGCGATGAAGGAGAACGGACTGACTCCGGAAAACGCGATCCCCGAAATGGATGGCATGCGTGGAGGCGCGGCCTTCATCGGCGAGGTGATCGAGGACAATGTCGTGACCCTGACCTACTGACATGGACCAGACCGCCCGAGCGGTCCTGATCACAGGCTGTTCCTCCGGCATCGGGGAACACGTCGCGCTGGGGCTGAAGGCACAGGGCTACCGGGTATTCGCGACCGCGCGCAGGAGTGAATGTGTCGCGCGGTTGAAAAGCCAGGGATTCGAGGCCCTGCGCCTCGACCTCGACGACTCCGCAAGCATCCAGAGCGCGGCGCACGAGGTGCTGGTGCGCACCGGCGGCCGCCTCTATGCCGTCTTCAACAACGGCGGGTACGGTCAACCGGGAGCGGTGGAGGACCTGTCCCGACAGGCGTTGCGCGCCCAACTGGAAACCAACGTCCTCGGCTGGCTGGAACTGACCAATGCCCTGATCCCGGCCATGCGCAAGCAGGGCGAGGGCCGCATCATCCAGAACAGTTCGGTCCTCGGCCTGGTCGGGCTGCGGCTGCGTGGCGCCTATGTCTGCTCGAAGTTCGCGCTCGAGGGCCTCAGCGACGTGTTGCGCCAGGAGCTGCACGGCAGCGGGATCCACGTGATACTGATCGAGCCCGGACCGATCCGCAGCCGCTTCCGGGCCAATGCCTTCCTGGCCTATCGGCGCTTCATCCGGCCCCGCCAGAGCCACTGGCGCCAGACCTACGAGCGGTCCGAGCGACGCCTGAGCGACCCCGGGCGCGGAGCCCCGTTCACATTGGGACCGGAGGCGGTACTGAAGGCTGTGGTGCGGGCACTGGAAGCACGCCGACCGAAGGCGCGTTACCGCGTCACCTTCCCCACCCGCCTCTTCGCCACACTGAAATGGCTGCTCCCCACCCGCGTGCTGGACTTCGTCCTGCGTGCCGTATCCCGCAGCGAGAACCGCTGAGAGCCGCTGCCATTCCATGAACCTGATCTTCTTCGCACTGATCGCTGCCGCCTTCCTCAGCGCCGCCTGGCGGGAACTCACCGAGATCGGCACCGACAGCCAGCCGATGCAGGAGCTCTCCCAGGCCGCGATCAGTTCCGCGGGCAGCGCGGTGGAACTCGCAATCGGGCTGGTCGGGGTCATGGCCCTGTTCCTCGGGCTGATGAAGATCGCCGAGGCCGGCGGGCTGCTGACGGTGCTGGCAAGGCTGCTGCGGCCGATGATGACGCGACTCTTCCCCAGCGTGCCTCCGGAGCATCCGGCAATGGGGGCGATGATCCTGAATTTCTCGGCCAATATCCTGGGGCTGGGCAATGCCGCCACCCCGTTCGGCATCCGGGCGATGCAGGAACTGAACAAGCTGAACCCGCACCCGGGCACGGCGACCAACGCCATGGCGCTGTTTCTCGCGATCAACACCTCCAGCATCACCCTGCTGCCCACGGGCGTAATCGCCCTGCGCGCGAGCCTGGGCGCGGCGGAACCAGCGGCCATCCTGCCGACGACGCTGTTCGCCACCCTGTTCGCGACGATCACGGGGATCACCAGTGCGCTGGTGCTGCAGCGCTTCTTCCCGCCGCCACCGGCCACACCGCGGGACGGTACGGAGGCTCCGGATAGCCCGGATCAGGCCGAGCCGGCCGCCCCCGGCGAAGGGGAAAAAGATGCCGGCGGACCACAGCCGATGAACATCGAGGTTCCGGCCGAAGGCTATCCGGGCTGGGTCAGCGCACTGGTGCTGGCGGGCGTCCTCGCGATCATCCCGCTGACGATCCTGTACGGGCAGGTCATCGCCCCGTGGATCATCCCCGGGCTGATCCTCGGCTTCCTGCTGTTCGGGGTGGCCCGAGGCGTGCGCATCTACGAGGTCTTCGTCGAGGGCGCAAAGGAGGGTTTCCAGGTCGCATTGCGCATCATCCCCTACCTCGTCGCGATCCTGGTCGCCGTCGGCATGCTGCGCGCCAGCGGCGCGCTCGGCGTTTTCGTGGGACTGCTGGCGCCCTGGACCACGCCGCTGGGAATGCCCCCCGAGGCCCTGCCGATGGCCCTGCTGCGGCCCCTGTCGGGATCCGGCGCCTACGGGATCATGGCCGGCATCATGCAGGACCCGGCCACCGGGCCGGACACCTATGTCGGCCTGCTGGTATCCACCCTGCAGGGCTCCACGGAAACGACCTTCTACGTGCTTGCCGTGTACTTCGGGGCGATCCAGGTGCGCCGGGTCCGGCACACGCTGGCCGCGGCGCTGTCGGCCGACGTGGTGGCGGTGATCGCGGCCGTGTTCATCGTAGGCTGGCTTTTCCTGTGAGGCCCAATCTCGCGCTGCTTCCCGAACGCAAGGCCTTCCCGAAAAGGGGGCCACATGCCTTCGCGCTGCAGGTCGATGGCGGGGAATTCATCCCGGCGATGCTCGACGCGATCGCGGGCGCGAAGGATCGAGTCTTCCTCGAGATGTACCTCTTCGTTTCCGGATCCGCCGCCGAGCGTTTCATCGCCGCGCTGACCGGGGCCGCACGCCGCGGTGTCGCGGTATACCTGCTGATCGACGATTTCGGCAGCCGCGGACTGAGTCGCGAAGACCGTGAGCGCCTGGTCGCGGCGGGTGTGCACATGGCGCTGTACAACCCGCTCGGGCTGGGCCGCTGGCGCGTTTCCCTGTTGCGCAATCACCGCAAGCTGCTGGCCGTGGACGGAGCGGTCGCCTTCGTTGGCGGCATGGGCATCACGGACGATTTCGACCCGGAGTCACGGCGGGACGGTCAGCACTGGCATGAGGTGATGCTTCAGTTGCGCGGACCCTGCGTGGCCGACTGGGAGATCCTGTTCGCGCACTGCTGGCGACAGTGGAGCATGCAACCCATCGCCCTGCCCACGCCACCGCCGAAGGTCGTGCCGGGAGCGGCGGACGGGCAGGTCGTGGGCCACATCCGCGCCGGCGGCCGACCGGTGATGCGCTCGGTGCTGACCGCGATTCGCAAGGCCCGGCAGCGGGTCTGGATCGCAACCGCCTACTTCGTGCCCACGGTACGACTGCGCCGCGCGCTGCGCCGCGCCGCGCGCCGTGGAGTCGACGTGCGGCTGCTGCTCGCCGGCCCGCGCAATGATCATCCCTCCGTCTGGCACGCGGGCCGGCGGTTCTACGGCCGCCTGCTCCGCGGCGGGGTCCGGATCTTCGAGTATCAGCCACGCTTCCTGCATGCGAAGGCGGTGCTCTGTGACGACTGGTCCAGCATCGGCTCGAGCAACCTGGATCACTGGACCCTGCGCTGGAATCTGGAGGCGAACCAGACAGTGATCGACCCGGCATTCGCCGGGAAGCTGGCGGAGCTGTTCACCGTGGATTTCGAACACAGTGAGGAATGGACGGACACGGCCTGGCGGAACCGTGGCCTGTGGCTGCGCCTGATGGAACGCGTGGCGGGTGGCCTGGACGATTACCTGGTCCAGTGGAGCTACCGACGCGCCCTCAGGCAACCGCCACCCCAACGCTCCTAATGTCCTGTCACACGTCTAATGGCCTCGGAGCGCGCCACCCCGAATGATAGCGCCTGTGTAGTGCCGCGGCTTGCCGCCGCTGTGTGGACTGGGCCATCCCCGGCGCCGAATAGCGGGAGCAAGCTCCCGCGCTCCATAAGCGGAAGCGCAGGGCGCCAATGAGCGCAAGTGGATTACACCGCCTGGCTCCAAGCCATCATCGGGCGAGGTGCTGCTCAAGGAAATCGTTCAGACCCTGCCGGTACGCCGCCCCGGTGCGCAGGAAGCCGTCGTTGTGGCCACCGCGCATCTCCAGCAGCGAGACCGGCTCGCTAGCCACCGCCTTGAGGTCCCGGGCATGGCGAAAGGGCACGATCTCGTCCTCGCGACTGTGCGCGATAAGGATTGGTGCGTCGATGTCACGCAGCGCGCCGCGCACGTCGTATTCGTAGCGGATCAGCCAGCGCACCGGCAGCCAGGGATAGACGTCGGCAGCGAGATCTGCGGCGCTGGTGAAGGCGGATTCGAGAATCACCGCGCCCGGGCGCTCGCGCGCGGCCAGTTCCGCGCCCACCGCGGCGCCCAGCGAGCGGCCGAACACGACGATCTCCTCGGCCGGGATCCCGCGGTCATCGCGCAAATACCTCCAGGCCGCGGTCGCATCGCGCTGGATCCCGGCCTCGCTCGGGCGACCCTCGCTCCGGCCGTAACCGCGATAGCTCAGGATGAGTACGGACAGGCCGAGGTCGTGGAATATTTGCAGCGAATCGATGCGATAGGAGAGGTTGCCGCCGTTGCCGTGGAAGAACAGCAGTGTGGCGCGCGCATCCGGCGCGGGGACGAACCATGCATGCAGGCGCACATCGTCGTCGGCGACCAGTTCCACGTCCTCGTAATCCAGGCCGTGGTCGTCCGGGGTGGTGACCAGCGTCGAGGTCGGGAAATAGACCATGCGGTCCTGGGTCAGGTAGACGAAGGCAACCAGCAGCGCATAGGCGCCCGCCGCGATCAGGACCAGGTTCAGAAGAGATCGCCACATTAATCAGCCCTCTGCGGAAAATACCCGCCGGCATCGACACCGCAGGCCGCTCCATTCGCGCGCGCGGCGCGCTCCTACACAACCAGTCAGCCCCCTGTAGGAGCGAGCCTGCTTGCGAACGCGCCGCAGGCGCGAACAAACGCCGCCCCTTCGCGCGTGACCGGTGCGTCCGGTCCGCCAGGGCAACCGGGTCCAAGGGCGTCCGCATGGCCCACCATGCTCACTGCCTGCGGTAGGAATTGAAATCGAACCTGCCGGCCGTCATGTCGTCCCAGACGTCGCTCTGCAGCACGGCCAGCAGCTTGAACAGGCGGCGCAGATCCGCATCCTCCATGAAGCGTTGGTCACTGCTCGCCTTCAGTGCTTCGACGAGCATCGCGCACTGATCGCGCGAGATACCTGATACGTCGAGCCCGTCGTCTCCCATCTCCACCTGCATATCAACCTCCACCGTGGGTTCGGACCCCGGCGCCGGAATGCGTCGGGGCAGCCTCCTCCAATCAGGCCGGCTGCGACTTGATCAGTTCCACCCGCGAACGGACATAGAGGTAGTACAGCACCGGGATGATCACCAGGGTAAGCATCGTCGAGATCAGGATACCGAAGATCAGCGAGACCGCCAGGCCGCTGAAGATCGGATCATCGATGATGAACCCGGCGCCGACCATCGCCGCCAGCCCCGTCAGCACGATCGGCTTCGCGCGCACGGCACCGGCATTGACCACCGCCTCGGTGACCTCGACCCCGCGACGGATCTCGAAGTTGATGAAGTCCACCAGCAGGATCGAGTTGCGCACGATGATGCCCGCCAGTGCGATCATGCCTATCATCGAGGTCGCGGTGAATTTCGCGTCCATGAAAAAGGCATCCATCAACGCATGCCCCGGCATCACCCCGATCACCGTCAGGGGTATCGGCGCCATGATGATCAGCGGCACCATGTACGAGCGGAACTGCACCACCACCAGCAGGTAGATCAGCAGCAGGCCGACGGAGTATGCGATCCCCATGTCGCGGAAGGTCTCGTAGGTGACCTGCCATTCGCCGTCCCACTTCAGGCTGAAATTGTACGGATTGTCGGGCTGTTCGATGAACAGCTGGGTCAGCGGCTCGCCGAAGGCCATCGGCTTTTCGCGCAACTGCGCGAACAGGTCGAACATGCCATACAGCGGGCTGTCCACCCCACCCGCCTGATCGCCGACGACGTAGACCACCGGCAGCAGGTTCTTGTGGTGGATGGAATGCTCGCGTGTGGTGTCGACTACATTGACGACCTCTGAGATCGGAACCAGCGCGCCCGTCCGTGCCCGCACGTGCAGGCCCATGATCGCGTCGAGACTGGCGAGGTCGGCCTCCTCGAACTGCAGGCGTACCGGCACCGCGTACTTCACGTTGGTGCCGTAGAGGAAGGTCACGTCCTCGCCGGAAAGCGCCGTCGCCACGGCGCTCACCACCGACTGCTGGGAGACACCGAGGCGCGCCGCGCGCTCGCGATCCACCCGCAGGATGTACTTCGGTCCCGGGTACTCGACGGAATCATCGATGTCCGTGATGTAGCGGGTGTTCTCGAAGACCTCGCGCACCTTCTTCGCGATCTCGATCTGGCCCGCGTAGTCCGGCCCGTAGATCTCGGCGACGATCGGCGACATCACCGGCGGCCCCGGCGGCACCTCGACCACCTTGACGCGGGCACCGTGGCGATCGGCGATGGCGTTGATTTCGGGCCGGGCCGCCAGCGCGATGTCGTGGCTCTTGCGCTTGCGATCGGCCGCGGCGGTCAGGTTCACCTGGATGTCGCCGAGGTTCGAACCCTCGCGCAGATAATACTGCCGCACCAGACCATTGAAGTTGATCGGCGCCGCGGTGCCTGCATAGATCTGCACGTCCACCACCTCGGGGATGCCCTTGATGTAGTCACCCATCTCGCTGAGCACCTGTTTGGTGTGCTCCAGACTGCTCCCCTCGGGCATGTCCAGCACCACCTGGAACTCGCCCTTGTCGTCGAACGGCAGCATCTTGAGCACCACGACCTGGAAGTACACCAGCGACACTGACGCAAGAATCAGCACCAGCGTGCCGGCAAACATCACCAGGCGGGTCATCTTCGCCTTGGCGGTCGTACCCAGGAACGGCCGCAGGATCACGTTGAAGATCTGCATCAGCCGCCTCGATGCGGTCTCGGCGCTGTGCTCCTCGTTCCCGGCCAGGATCGCCTGCTCGTGGCGCTCGGCATGGCGCCGGAGCACCTTGTAGGTCAGCCAGGGCGTGACCACGAAGGCGACCGCCAGCGAGATGATCATCCCCAGGCTGGCGTTGATCGGGATCGGGCTCATGTACGGCCCCATCAGGCCGGTGACAAAGGCCATGGGCAGCAGCGCCGCGATCACGGTGAAGGTGGCCAGGATGGTTGGACCGCCGACCTCGTCGACGGCCTCCGGGATCGCCTCGAGGAACTTCTTCCTGCCCATGCTCATGTGCCGGTGGATGTTCTCCACCACCACGATGGCGTCATCGACCAGGATCCCGATGGAAAAGATCAGGGCGAACAGCGAGACCCGGTTCAGCGTGAAGCCCCAGGCCCAGGAGGCGAACAGCGTGATCGCCAGCGTGATCACCACGGCGGTGCCGACGATGAAGGCCTCGCGCCATCCCAGCGCGATCCAGACCAGAATCACCACCGAACTCGTGGCAAAGATCAGCTTCGTGATCAGCGTCTTGGCCTTGTAATCCGCGGTCGCGCCGTAATTGCGGGTGATGTTGACCTCGACGCCATCGGGAATGTAGGTCCCGCGGAGTTGCTCCAGCCGCTGCTCCAGGGCGTTGGCGATATCCACCGCGTTGGTGCCCGGCTGCTTGGCGATCGCAACGGTGACCGCGGGGTGCATTTCGCCGTAGTGGGCGTCCTCGACGGACGCGGCCCCGTAGCCGAAGCTCACGTGCTGGGTGGCGTATCCCGGACCCTGCACGACCTCGGCGACATCGGAAAGATAGACCGGTCGGCCGTCGTTCATCCCGACCACCAGGGCGGCGAAATCCTGCGGGCGCGTGATGAAGTCACCCGCCTGCACCAGCACCTCGGCGTTGTCCTGGTAAAGGACCCCCGCATCGCGGCTGAAATTGCTCGCCTGCAGCGCATTTCGCAGATCATCGACCGACAGATTGTGACCGACCAGCGCCTCGGGGCGGAAACGCACGTGCACGACGTGATCGGGGCCGCCGACCGTGTAGATGTCGCGGGTTCCCGGGACGCGCTTGAGTTCGGATTCGATCGCGTGGGCCACGGCGGCCAGGTCGTGGCCGCCCCGGGTCTCGTCCTTGGTCCAGAGGGTCACGGCCACGATGGGCACGTCGTCGATGCCCATGGGCTTGATCAGCGGATCGCCCACCCCGAGGTTTTCGGGCAGCCAGTCCTGATTCGAGAAGACCTGCGTGTACAGCCGCACCAGCGCTTCGGTGCGGTCCTCGCCAACCTTGAACTGAACCGTGATCTTGGCCATGTTCGGCTGCGAGGTCGAATAGATGTCGTCGATTCCCTCGATCTCGGAGAGTACCTGCTCGGCAGGCGTCGCCACCAGCTGCGACACCTCCTCGGCGGTCGCGCCGTGGAACGGGATGAAGACATCGGCGATGGTGACATTGATCTGGGGCTCTTCTTCGCGGGGCGTGACCATGATCGCGAACGCGCCCAGCAGCAGGCCCAGCAACGCCAGCAGCGGGGTGATCTGGGTGGTCAGGAATTTCTGCGCGATGCGGCCTGAGATGCCCATCGGCTGATCCGCCTGCGGCTGACCCTCTTGGGACCTTGCCTCCTCGCTCATCGGGACACCTGCTGGCTTTCCTTCAGGAAGATCCCCGCATGCACCGGATCCAGCGCGACCCGCTCACCCTGGCGCAATCCGGCCAATACTTCGAAGCCCTCCGGCAGTTCCCGGCCGACCCGGATCTGGCGAAAGCCGATACGTCCATCGGGATCGATCACGTAGACCGCGACGACCTCGCTGCGGAAGACCACGGCCTCGGACGGCACGACCAGGCGCTGGTCCTCGCCGAGCTTGATCGCCGTCTTCACGAACATGCCAGGAAACAGGCCCGCATCCTCGGCCAGTTCCGGCAGGTTCACGCGTACGCGGAAGGTGTTCGATGCGGGGTCGGCGTAGGGGAAAATCGTCAGGCTCTCTGCGGGGATCCTATCGTCGGTGTCCAGGATCACCTGCGCCTCCCGATGCCTGCGCAGATCCCGGATCAGCTGCTGCGGTACGTTGATCTCGACGCGCAGTTGCTCCAGGCTGATGCCGGTCACCAGGGGCGAACCCGGACTCACCGCCTCACCGACCTCGACGTGACGCTCGATCACGATGCCGGCATAAGGCGCGACGACCGTGGCGTAACCGAGCTGCTCCTCAGCCTCGGCGAGGGCGGCCTGGGCCGACTCCAACCGGGCCTGTGCCGAATCCCTCGCGGCGCGCGCACGGTCGAATTCCGCCTCGGAAACCAGACGCTCCTCGAAAATGCTCTCGATGCGTGCAAACTCGGAACGCGCCTCCGCGGCGCGCGCGCGGGCCTCTCGCAGGCTTCCCTCGGCCGAACGCACTCGGGCCTGCTGCTCGGTGTCGCTCAGGCGCAGCACGACCTCGCCTTGCTCGACGAAGTCGTCGACGTCGTACAAGACCTCCAGCACCCGCCCCGAGGTCTGCGCGGAAATCGTCGACCGCTGCACGGCCTCCACACGGCCGTCCATGATCCGTTCCTGCATCAGCGTCTGCCGCTCGACCGTGGTCGTCAGAAACGGGAAATCCCCCGCCATCCCCACGGGCGCGGCCAGCAGCAACGCCACCGCAGCCGCGGCGCCCTTCATCCATTCAAGCTTCATGATCCCGTCCCCAATGTGCATGTGCGGACCCGCACGGCCCCAGTATATTAGATCCGACTAATATATAGGAATCCGTGTCCACTGCGGGCTTTCCCCTGACCAAATTAGTGTAGTGCAACTTTGTCGCCGGCGGGGCGGTGCTGGCGGGCGGGCCAAGCTGATACCATTGCGAGGCCAGACCATACGGATGGATGTCGGATTATGCCCCTGCTCAGCATCGAGACGAATACCGCCCTGCCCGCGAACAGCGGCCGCCTCACCGCCGAACTGTCCGCGTCCGTCGCACAATGGCTGGGCAAGCCCGAGGCCTACGTGATGGTGCGTCTTCAGCACAACCCGGCCATGCGCTTTGCCGGCACGACCGATCCTCTCGCCTACTGCGAACTGAAGAGCATCGGACTGCCCGAGTCCAGGACCGGCGACCTGTCGCGGGACCTCTGCGCGCAGCTGGAACAGTTGCTGAGCATCCCGCCCGAACGCGTCTACATCGAGTTCAGCGACGCCCCGCGGAAGTTCTGGGGCTGGAACGGCTCCACCTTCTGAAGCGCGGCCCGCCGTGGTGACGGCGGAACGCATCCCAGCGATTCATCCAGGAACGGAACCCATGCGCGTCTCGCAGTATCCCCTGAACACCCTGAAAGAGACCCCGGCCGAAGCCGAGGTCATCAGCCACCAGCTGCTGCTGCGGGCGGGCTACATCCGCCGACTGGCGTCGGGCCTCTACACCTGGCTGCCGCTGGGCCTGCGCGTGCTGCGCCGGGTCGAGAACATCGTGCGCGAGGAGATGGACCGCGCCGGCGCGCTGGAACTGCTGATGCCGGCCATACAGCCGGCGGAACTCTGGCAGGAATCCGGGCGCTGGGAGCAATACGGCGCGGAACTGCTGCGCCTGCAGGACCGCCACCAGCGCGACTTCTGCTATGGCCCCACGCACGAGGAGGTGATCACCGATCTCGTCCGACGGGAGATCCGCAGCTACAAGCAGCTGCCGGTGAACTACTACCAGATCCAGACCAAGTTCCGCGACGAGCGCCGCCCGCGCTTCGGCATCATGCGCGCGCGGGAATTCCTGATGAAGGACGCGTATTCCTTCCATCTGGGTTCCGATAGCCTGCAGGCCACCTACGAGGCCATGCACGCGGCCTATACCCGGATTTTCCATCGCTGCGGCCTGGAGTTTCGGGCGGTGGAGGCGGATACCGGGTCGATCGGCGGCAGCGCCTCGCACGAGTTCCACGTGCTCGCGGACTCGGGCGAGGACAGCATCGCCTTCTCCGCCGGGGGCTACGCGGCGAACGTCGAACTGGCCCCGGCACCGAAGCCCCCCGCGGCACCCGCGCCGGCAGAGGCGATGGCGAAGGTGTCGACGCCCGGCGTCCACAGCATCGAGGAACTCGCGTCCTTCCTCGGCATCCCGGCATCGCGGACCCTGAAGACGCTGGTGCTCGAGGCCAGCGGGGAGATCGATGCGCCGCTGGTCGCCGTACTGCTGCGGGGAGACCACGAGCTGAATGCCGTGAAGGCCGAAAAGCATCCCTGGATCGCCGCGCCGCTGCGCATGGCGGGGGATGCGGAGATCCGCGCGGCGATTGGCGCCGGGACCGGCTCCCTGGGGCCGCTGGACTGTCCGCTGCCGATGGTCGCCGACCAGTCGGTCGCCGAACTGGCCGATTTCGCGGCCGGGGCGAACGAGGACGGCTTCCACCTGACGGGGCTCAACTGGAACCGTGACCTGCCGCTGCCCGAGACCGCGGACCTGCGCAACATCACCGCCGGCGAACAGGCGCCCGATGGCTCCGGCCCGATCGAGATCCGCCGCGGCATCGAGGTGGGCCATATCTTCCAGCTCGGCGAGAAATACAGCCGCGCCCTGAACGCCAACGTGCTGGACGAATCCGGGCGTGAACGGGTTCTGACGATGGGCTGCTACGGCATCGGGGTTTCCCGGGTCGTCGCCGCAGCGATCGAGCAGAACCACGACGACCGCGGGATCTGCTGGCCCGCTGCGCTGGCCCCGTTCGATATCGCGCTATGCCCGATCGGGGCGAAGAAGTCGCAGCGCGTGCGCGAGGCCGTCGCCGAACTGCACGACGAGCTCCAGGCGGCCGGCTTCGCCGTGCTGCTGGACGACCGCGACATCCGGCCCGGCGTGATGTTCGCGGACATGGAACTGATCGGCCTGCCCCACCGGCTGGTGCTCGGTGAACGGGCGCTGGACGAAGGGCTGATCGAATACCAGGGCCGGCGCGACCCGGAGGCCCGGAAGATCGAAAGGGCCGGCCTGGTCGAATTCCTGCGCGAACGCTCCACCGTTAACCTGAAAGTTCCGTAGGTCGGGTTAGCGT
>NZ_REBW01000078.1 GCF_007692535.1 Thioalkalivibrio sp.
TGGCGATGCACTGCTGCTGACGGGAGAACTCACACCGGAGGCGCGGTTCGGTCCCGCGACCACAGTTTTCCTGGAGGTTGCTGCCGAAACGGTCGAATGCGAGGAGTCGGTGCGGGGCGACGGCCGGTGCCTGCAGGTGCGCGAGATCAGCTTCGACGAGCAGGGACTGCGTGTGGGCACGCCCTCCGAATGGCAGGCCTTCACCGCCGACATCGAGGGATATCAGCACGAGCCCGGCATCCGCAACGTGTTACGCGTCAAGCGCTTCGAGCCCGCGGCCGGGCCAGAACTGCCGCCGGGGACGATCTATGTACTGGATCTGGTGGTCCAGTCGGAGGTGGTTTCAGATTGATGGCTCGCGATGGGGCGCGCGGACACGGACCAGTTCCTTCGGCGGCCAGCGAACCCCAGGGCCCGAGTGAAAACCACATGCGCGATCATTGGAATCAAGAATCGGATACCTATAGTGCATGACATTGCACCAACATTGGCGAGGCGTGCCGGGGCACGCATCACGTGCGACCAACGTCAGGCCGAAGGCACGGCACCAGGCTTCACTTCCCGGAGCACCTCGTCAGCCAGGATCCGATTCTGTTCCTCCACCGCGCGTTCGATCCCCCTGACCAGCGTGGTGAAGGCCTCCGCGGCCGGCGACAGGCTGCGCGATGCGAGAAAGATGAAGCCGTAGTCCAGACGCAGCCACGAAGCGCGGAACGGCACCACCGCAAGCTCGCCGCTGCGCAGCCAGGGTTCGATTTGAACAGGGCTTGCGAGCCCGAAGGCATCGGTGCCGGCGACGATGGTGCGCATGGCGGTGAGGTCCTCCACCAGAATCGGCGGGATCAAGTCGCCGCTGGTCTCGTCGATTCGGCAGTTGCGCGGAAACAGGTGCGCAACGCGGGACGGGATCGGGACACCGGCAAAAGGGTAGGTATCCAGATCGTCTTCCGAGATTGCACTCCGACCCAACAGGGGGTGCCCAGCCCGGCAGAAGAAGAGTACTTCGTGGCGACCGACCGGCTCCACGCGCAGCCCTGGTGCGGTCATCAGATGCCCGATTTCGCCGAAGCCGATGTCGACCTGACGGTCCCGCACCAGCCTTTCCACATCGCGCCAGTTCCGAAGCTGCAACCGGATTTGCAATCCGGGGTGAGATTTCAAAAGCCCAGCCACCGCACGGTTGCCGGACAACTCGGCCGCGTACACGCCCATGGCCACGGAGAGGCGTCCGACGTCCAGGCCCTTCATGAGCTTCATTTCACGTTCGAGCTCGGCCGCCTCGATCAGGATGGTTTCGGCCCGCTGGAGCAAGGCCTCGCCAAACGCGGTTGGGGTGATCTCGCTCGTCTGCCGATCGAACAGCAGCACACCGAGCGACTCCTCGAGATTCTGGATGCTTCGCGAGAGTGCCGGCTGCGAGAGGTTTTGCTCGGCTGCGGCGCGCCGGAAATTGCCGTGGCGCCAGACGGCCAGGGCATGAGCCAGTTGCCGGATCTTAAGGGGCATACATAAAGCGTATCAGTGATCGCAAAAGAATGCATTAGACATGCAGGTTCGGTCTGCAAATACTGCGACATCTGCCTTTGAAAACGGAGGAGTAACGATGCAAGCTCACATGCGCAAGCTGGCCCTCGCGACATGGATATCGCTGGCCGTGGTTGGAATGCCGTTTGCCGCGGTAGGCGAATCTGCGACCGGGACGAATGCCGAACGGCCGCACTTCGATCCAAAGGGCAAACCGCCGTCGCAGCACACGATCGAAATCCTGAATCAGGCACGGGAAACCCTGCCGTTCGACGACACCCGCGATTTCGATGAGAACCGAAAGGGCTTCATCGCGCCGATGACGCAGCGGCAGATTCCCGCGGCGGCGGGCCACATCGCCTGGGACAGGGAGGCGTTCAACTTCATCGACGAGCAGGACCAGTTCGACAGCATCCACCCTTCGTTGCATCGCATCGCGCAGCTGAACCAGAACTATGGCCTCTACGAGGTCGTTCCCGGAATTTACCAGGTGCGCGGCGTGGGCCTGGCCCAGATCACCTTCATTCGCGGCGAGACCGGCTGGATCGCCTACGACGTATTGATCGACGCGGAGACGTCGCGGGCGGCGTGGGACCTGCTGCAGGAGCACATCGGCGAGGGCTTGCCCATCTCAACGATCATCTACTCGCACAACCACGGCGACCACTGGGGTGGCGTGCGCGGCCTGATCACTGACGAGGACGTGGCCTCGGGACGGGTCCAGGTGATCGCGCCCGACGGGTTCATGGACCACCTGGTGTCCGAGAACGTGTTCGCCGGCAACGCGATGAACCGGCGCCTGTTCTATCAGTACGGGTTGTTGCTGCCTCGAGGCCCCTATAGCTATGTTACCCAAGGCCTGGGTCACGGGATTTCGAGCGGTTCCGTTGGGCTAATCGCGCCGACGCGGGAAATCAAGGAGCCGATCGAAGACCTGATGGTGGATGGGGTGCGGATGATCTTCCAGCTGACCCCAGACACCGAAGCGCCGACGGAAATGAACACCTATCTGCCGGACCTCAAGGTGCTGTGGATGGCCGAAAACGTTCAGCAGGGCATGCACAACATTTACACCCTGCGCGGTGCGCCGGTGCGTGATGCCTTGAACTGGTCGAAATACATCAATGAGACCCTGTACCTGTTCGGCCAGGAAGCCGAGGTGATGTTCTCCTCCCACCACTGGCCACGCTGGGGCAACGAGCGCATTCAGGAAGTGCTGCGCGACACGCGGGATGCCTACGCGCACCTGAACAACCAGGCTCTGCATCACGCCAACCAGGGCGTGACCATCAACCAGATTCACAATGTCTACGAGGTCCCGGAGACCCTGCAACAGAAGTGGCATGCCCGCGATTACCACGGCTCGCACCAGAACAACGCGCGTGGCGTGATTCAGCGCTTCCTGGGGTACTGGGATTCCAACCCCGCCACCCTGATCCCCCTGTCGCCTGAAGACTCCGGCCCGCTGTACGTGGAGATGATGGGCGGAGCCGAGCGCATCCTGGCGCGTGGCACGGAGCTGATCAATGAGGGCAAGTACCTGCACGCCACCGAGATCCTGAACCGGCTGGTCCAGGGTGAGCCAAACAACCAGGCTGGCAAAGACCTGCTCGCCGATGCCTTCGAACAGATCGGTTACCAGAAGGAAAACCCCGGACTACGCAACAGCTTCCTCGCGGCCGCCTACGAACTGCGCAACGGCATCCCGACCTCGGCGATCCCGAGCAGCAGCAGCCCCGACGTCATCCGGGTGATGACTACCGGCCAGTTCCTCGACTTCCTCGCCATCCGCATGGACGGTCGCCAGACCCGGGGGATGCAGTACGCCATCAACCTGATTACGCCTGACAACGGCGAGCAGTACGCGATCGAGCTGAGCAACGAGACCCTGACGAATATCGAGGGCTTCCAGCTGCCGAATCCGGACCTGACCCTGACCATCAACCGCTCCGATCTGGAACAGGTGATGATGGGCCAGAAGACCCTGATGGCGATGATCGAGGACGGCACCGCGAAGACCGAGGGCGATCCGACGATCATGGCCCGAATTGGCGCCACGCTGGTCACCTTTGATCCGCGCTTCCCGATTATGCCAGGCACCTATCTTCGCGCGTCGGAGATTCCGGAGGTGGATCCCTACGCTGTGGATTTTGGAGCGCCGATTCCGGAGTAAGGGTCAAAGCCGCCCGGCCCACCCCCGACGCGATCGGGGCAGGGCCGGAGCGGTCTTGTCCCCTCCGGATTATCACCTATGTCCGTACCCTGTGGGAGGCGAGCCCTCTCGGCGACCTGACGGCGGAAAGCCGTCGCCCAGAGGCTGGCCTCCCACAGAGCGTGCCTGGAAACGGCGGCAATCCGACCACCTGCTGGGCTTTGGTGCTAGTCACGTGTCCCCTTGTGTATGTTTTTCCCGCCAATTGCACGGATCTGTGCAATGTTCCAGGAACGCAGCGCACAAGATTCAAAGCATGGCCGATGCATCAGTGATGCCGGTCGAGCTGTCCGGTGTTGATCTCATCGTTGTCGGTGTTGCAGGTCTCATGAAGAAAGGACCATTGAATGGAGACGTACCCATGCGCTTACTGTTGACTGCTGCCGCGATCATCACGCTGGTTCCCGCCGCCTTGGCCGCCGATGTGAAATACCAAGTGCGGGATACGGCGGATCTCGTTGCCGTCTGTGACACCAGCACCCGCGCTCCGGACATTACTACCGCTCTGGCCTTCTGCCACGGCTTTCTGACCGGCTCCGTGCATTTCTACTACGCGGGGGTTCCGGAGTCCTCCCGTTTCGCCTGTGCACCGGACCCGGCGCCGAGTCGATCCGATGTGATGAACGCGTTCGTGAAATGGGCGAAGGCAAGCCCGCAGTACATGTCCGATCCAGCCGTGGAGTCCTTGTTCCGTTACCTCGCGGAGACCTACCCCTGCCCGTGAGGTGGGACCGATCTATCAAGAACAGGAGTGATGGCAATGCGTTCAACACGATTTTTCATCGCGGTTCTCGGCGCAGTCGTCATGCTGAGCGGCTGCGCCGGCATGACGGACCAGGAACAGCGGATGGCCACCGGCGCCGCCATTGGCGGAGCCGCACTGGGTGTCGCCACCGGGAGCTGGGGCTGGGCAGCGGTCGGCGCCGCTGCGGGCGCCGGAACCGGGTACCTGATCGAGGCCCAGCGCGAGCGGGAGCGGGACGCCTTCCGGCGTGGGGTCGAGGAAGGTCGCGTCCAATGAGGCGGCCCCATGCTGCAGAGGACAGCGCCTTCCATGTTGAGCGCGTGGCTATGCGCGGCACGGGCCTGGAGTCCTTGCCCGCGTGCGGATAGGCGTTCTGCTGTACCAAAGGGGCGTTTGAAGTATCCATCAGCACGAGTTGAAAGCGAATGAAGAGAACCCAGGCGATCGCAATCCTTGCTGCGGCCATTGCATGGCAGCCGCTGGCCCTGGCCGATGAATACGAGGGCGCAGCCAAACTAGCCCAGCAGCTTGCCAACCCGGTCGCCGCGCTGATCAGCGTGCCCCTGCAGCTGAACTACAACAGCAACATCGGCCCGGAAGACGATGGGGATCAATGGGTGCTGAACGTCCAGCCCGTGATCCCGTTTTCGCTGAGCGATGACTGGAACCTGATCTCGCGGACCATCGTCCCGATCGTCGGCCAGAGCGACATATTCCCGGGTGCAGGAAGCCAGACGGGTTTCGGTGACACGGTACAAAGCCTGTTCTTCTCGCCGGTGGCACCCACCTCCGGTGGCTGGATCTGGGGCGCGGGACCGGTATTCCTGCTCCCGACCGGGACCAACCGGCTGCTGACCACCGACAAGTGGGGCATCGGGCCTACAGCGGTCGCACTGCGGCAACAGGGGCCCTGGACGAGCGGCATGTTGGGTAACCATATATGGTCGGTAGCGGGTGACAGCGACCGTCGGGACATCAGCACCACATTCCTGCAGCCCTTCCTGTCGTACACCACCCCAACCGCCTGGACCTATACCCTGCAGTCCGAGAGCACCTACGACTGGGAGAACAGCGACTGGCAGGTTCCGATCCGGGGAGTCGTCTCGAAGCTCACCCGTGTCGGTGACCAGATGGTGAGTGTCGGCGCCGGAGTGAACTATTGGCTGGAGAGCCCGGACAGCGGCCCGGAGGGCTGGGGTTTGCGCTTCACCCTGACACTGCTCTATCCCAGGTGAGCCCTTTCCCAATCCTCCCCGTGATGGAACACGAGCAGGCGACGCTGGTCAATGCCTCGCAGAAGGGGCAGGCGCAGAGGTGAGTCGGTGTGCAAGCCGGTGAACAGGATATCGCTGGTGGCCGGCATCTTCGCGACCGCACTTTTACTCGGGGGCTGCGCGGGCTTCGGGGAGGGACTGGTGCGCGCGGTCCTCTCCCAGATGGAGGGCGATCCCGAGGTCGACACCCGCGCCTGTGAGATCCAGGGCGCCCCGTTCGACGGCATCCTGGTCGCGATTCAGTCCCAGGACGGTCAAGGCCGGATCGGGAATGCCCCGACTTCGGAACGTTCCGTGGTCAAGGTGATGGTCGATCCCCTGGTGTACGTTGGTGCGGGCCGGCAAAAGATTCTGAGCGCCATACGCCAGAGCATGTGCTGGGCCTACAGCACCGAGTGGGGTGAATTCCCGGAGGCCCCGGCGCAGTGCCGACAGGATGACCCCCGCTACGGCAGCCGCCTCAAGATGGACCGGTTCTTTTTTGTCACTCACAGCTTGGGCAGCCGGATCGTACTCGACGCCCTGGAAACGACCGCCGACGACCTCTTTGCGCAGCTGGATTCCGATACGGAGACGTCTCCGTTCCTGACGAACCTGCAGCACCACACCGTGACCGTGTTCATGCTGGCGAACCAGCTTCCGCTGCTGCAGGCCGGTTTCGATCCGGTTCCGGTCACCGGGCAGATCGGGGCTTACTGTATGCCCGACGCGCCACTTTATGATCGCAGGATCGTCGCACGCACGCGTGTCATCGCCTTTAGCGACCCCAACGACCTGCTGAGTTACCCGATTCCGGATGACTTCGTCCAATACGGCATCGACTCGCGGCTTTGCCCAACGGTCGTCAACATGTCGCTGAACATCGCGCGGGTCTCGCGCCTGCTCGCCAGGGATGGCTTCGCAAATCCGCTGACCGCGCATACAGGCTACAACGACGACGAGCGCGTGATCGGCTTGATGATCGGCGGACTGGGTCGGCCGGAGACACCACCCGCGGTGACCGAACGCTGCAACTGGATCCAGGTCGAGGAGGCGCTGCGCTGAAGACTGGGTACCCTTTCCGGGTGGACACGGACCCCGATGTTGCGGTGCAATACCATCCGGAAATAGACGGGGGCGACAATGGGCAGTAAAAACATCAAGACGGTCGACCTGGCCTTGCAGGGGGGCGGCGCCCACGGGGCATTGACCTGGGGGGTACTGGACCGACTGCTGGCGGACGAGCGGATCGAGATCGCCACGATCAGCGGTACCAGCGCCGGCGCCATGAACGCTGTGGTGATGGCCGACGGGTTGGATCAAGGCGGTCGCGAGGGTGGCCGGGAGGCGTTGACCACGTTCTGGAAGGCGGTCAGCGATGGGGCCCGCTTTTCGCCCATCCAGCGGTCGCCCTGGGACCGTTTGACCAACAACTTCAGTCTGGACAACTCGCCGGGCTATCTGTTTTTCGAGCAGCTCACGCGGCAGTTCTCGCCGTATGAACTGAATCCACTCAACATCAATCCCCTGCGCGATCTGGTGGCCTCGCTGGTCGATTTCGAGCGGGTCAACCATTGCAAGGTTCTCAAGGTGTTCGTCACCGCCACCAACGTGCGGACAGGCCGTGGCCGCAGTTTCACGCAGCCTCATCTGTCCGTGGATACCGTCATGGCCTCGGCTTGCCTGCCGTTCATGTACCAGGCCGTGGAGATCGACGGCGAGGCCTATTGGGACGGTGGCTACATCGGCAACCCGGCGCTCTACCCGCTGGTGGAGGATCGTGCAACGCGCGATCTCATCGTCGTTCAGATCAACCCGATGGTTCGCGAGGAGCTCCCGCGCACGGGTCGCGAGATCATCAACCGGCTCAACGAGATCACCTTCAATTCGAGCCTGATCAAGGAACTGCGGGCCATCGAATTGCTGCACCAGTTGATCGAGGCGGAGCGCCTCGAATCCGAGCGCTACCGTGATATCTACGTCCACCTGATCCATGCCCATGAAGAGCTCAAGAACCTCGATGCCTCGAGCAAGATGAACGCCGAATGGGACTACCTGACGTATCTCAAGGAACGCGGCCAGGCCTGGGCCGAGAACTTCCTCGAGCATCACTTCGATGATCTGGGGGTGCGTTCCACCTTCGATCTGAAGAGCCTGTTTACCGACAGCTTCAGGCCACCGGATCTGGACGAGGCGACTTCTACCAAACCGCCCAAGGAGCCCAAATCTTGATCGGCATACTCGTCATCGTGATCGCCCTGGGCCTGCTGATGTACCTGGCCTACCGGGGCATCAGCGTCCTGATCCTCGCCCCGGCGCTGGCGACCTTCGCCGTGATTGCCACGATGGACGGCCCGGTGTTGGCGAGCTATACGCAGATTTTCATGGGCTCGGCGGGCAACTTCATCACCCTCTACTTCCCGGTGTTCCTGCTCGGCGCGATCTTCGGCAAGCTGATGGAGGACTCGGGCAGCGCCGGGGTTCTGGCCAATGCGATCATTGCCAGGCTCGGAACCGGACGGGCGATCCTGGCCGTGGTCCTGTCCTGCGCAGTGATGACCTATGGCGGCGTGTCGCTGTTCGTCGTCGCCTTCGCGGTGTACCCGATCGCTGCGGCGCTGTTCCGGCAGGCCGACATCCCCAAGCGACTGATTCCCGCGACCATCGCGCTGGGCGCCTTCACCTTCACCATGACCGCACTGCCGGGGACGCCGGCCATTCAGAACGCCATCCCGATGCCGTTCTTCGGCACCTCGCCCTTTGCCGCCCCGGGTCTGGGCATCATCACCGCGCTGGTGATGTTCGCGCTGGGAATGCTCTGGCTCGAGTACCGTGCGCGCAAGCTGGCCGCCGAGGGCTACGGGGATCATCCCGATGCCGATTTTACGCCCAACAAGGAGTTGCGGGAGCGGGCCGCCGGCGAGGGCTTCGACCTGATGGAACTGCCGGTGGAGCAGCGTCCGGCGGGCCCGCCGCCGGTGTTCATTGCGGTGCTGCCATTGGTGCTGGTGATCGCGATCAACCTGCTGTTCACCTTCGTGATCATCCCGAACATGGACACGGAGTTCCTTGCGCTGCCTCTGTACGGTGAGACCAGTATCGAGGAGGTACGTGGCATCTGGTCGGTGATCGCCGCGCTGGTGCTCTCGCTGCTGGTGGTGATTGCGACCAATTGGAAGCGCCTGCCGAAACTGACCCAGTCCGTCGACAATGGGGCCAACGCCTCGCTGCTGCCGATCTTCAACACCGCGAGCCTGGTCGGCTTCGGCGCTGTCATCGCCTCGCTGGCGGCCTTCGTGCTGATTCGCGACACGGTGGTCGGTCTCGGTGGCGACAACCCCCTGATCTCGCTGGCCATCGCCGTCAACGTGCTCGCCGGCATGACCGGCTCGGCCTCGGGCGGCATGAGCATTGCGCTGTCGACGCTCGGTGACACCTATCTGGAGATGGCGTATGCGCAGGGCATCAACCCGGAACTGCTGCACCGGGTCACCGCCGTGGCCACTGGCGGCCTGGATACGCTCCCGCACAACGGCGCCGTGATCACGCTGCTGGCCATCACCGGCCTCACGCATCGGCAGGCGTACTTCGATCTCGCGATGACGGCCATGCTCGCACCCTTCCTCTCGCTGATCGTGCTGATCACACTGGGGACACTGTTCGGCAGCTTTTAGCTGATCTGTCAATGGTCGCTTAGGGGCGACTTGAGACCCTGATGCCCGGCGGGTGCGATGGGCCGCGGCCGCTGCACGACCGGTACCGCTACACCAAGGGCGGCGCGCCCACGCACGACAGGGTGGTCGCGGGGGCTGGCCGCCGCTGTGGGGGACTGGGTGATCCCCGGCGTCGAATAGCGGGAGCAAGCTCCCGCACTCCATAAGTCCGAAGCGTAGAGGCGGGGTCGTGACTTTCACAGTAATATACAACGCCCGCCCAGCAAGGAGCTTTCAATGCGTCGCGCCGGTCTCTCTGTCCTGACTCTGGTATCCCTTCTCGTGGCTGCACCCGTCGCGGCCGAAACCCTGGATCGCCTGCGGGACAGCGGCGAGATCCGCCTCGGGCACCGGACTGATGCCATACCCCTGTCCTATGTCGATGCGGACGGGCAGCCGCAGGGCTATTCCGTGTTGGTCTGCCGGGCCCTCGTGGCAAAACTCGCCGACACGCTGGGTGTGGAAAAGCTGACACCGGTGTGGGTTCCCCTGGATGCGCAGAACCGCTTCGACGCGGTAGCCGAGGGCCGCGTCGACCTGCATTGTGGTGCGGCGACCATTACCCTGAGCCGTCGCGAGCGGGTCGACTTCTCGATTCCCACCTTCGTCGATGGCACCGCGGTGTTACTCGCAGGCGAGGGGGATACCGCGTTCGAGGATCTCGCCGGCAAGCGCCTGGGTGTGCGCGGTGCGACCACCACCGAAGAGATCCTGCGCAACTCCCTCGAGGCGGAGGGGCTGGAGGCCGAAGTGGTCCCGTTCCGAACCTTCAGGGAGGGCGTCGCAGCCCTGTCCAAGGGTGACATCGATGCCTTCTTCGGCGACCAGTCGCAGTTGTTCGGTCTTGCCAGCTCGGGCGACCTGCCGGAGGGGCTGCGCATTTCCGAGAACACCCTGACCGTCGAGAAGCACGGTCTCGTGCTGCAGCGGGGCGACAGCGACTTCCGGCTGGCCGTGGACCGGGCGTTGAGCGCGATGTACCAGGACGGTGAGATGGCTCGCATCTTCCGCGCCGGGATGCCGGGTATCGAGCCCGGGGTGGCCCTGAAGATGCTGTTCATCCTGGCCCCGGAAGTGTTCTGACAGCCCACGCTGTCAGGGCCGTTGTCGCGGCCGGCGCAGAGCCCTTTCTACGGAAGCCGTTTTCCCAGCAGGAACCGATTTCGCCGATTCATGCTGCCGTATCGGTACCTACGGCTCCGGCCCTGTCGCATGAATAGGACGCATGGTGATGTGCTGGACATCTGGCGTGCGGAACTGGGTCAGAAACCGGGCGTGCGTATCGAGCACACCGCGGCTGCAGTCGGTACCGTGACAGCCGTCGATACAGACACACGTATCGTGACGATCCGGGGTGTCGAGCGTACGGTCGTCCTCGAGGTCTCCGAGGAAATCGACCTCGACACGATCAGCGTGGGTGATGACGTCAATGCGCTCTTTCAGGAATCCATCGCCATCAGCGTAGAGCCGGCACCCGCGGGAGAATGACCAG
>NZ_REBW01000056.1 GCF_007692535.1 Thioalkalivibrio sp.
CGTTCGACGAAGACGCGCCGCGGCGCCTTCAGGTCGGGCTGCACACGCCACGGCCTTGCGGCCAAGTATGTTGACACGTGCCTCCGGCGCGGATGGCCGGAGCGACTACTCCCCTGAGGGTGCGGGAACTATAGCCAAGCCCTGCCGGGCCTGTCCAGCGGTCAGGTTGTGAGGGGGCAAGCACCTTTGACCCGCTGCGAAAGGGCGTTTACTCGTCCTGACTGCCCGTCGCTGAAGCTGCTCCACAAGGGCCGCCCGTTGGCTGGCAGTGCATGGGATTGCGCGTGCCTGGGGCTCCATAGGGGGGGGTTACCTAGGTGTCCTTACGGCTTTTTTTCGTCAGGGAGACCCTCTAGTGTTCGAATCAAAACAAGAATGCGAACGGACGTCGTTGGCTCGTTTCCGGGAGCAGACCACCACAATCCAAGACCAAAAGGAGACCCAGATGAACTACTGGAAGGCATTGGCAATGAGTGCGTTGTTGGTTCCGACGATGGCGATAGCGCAGCAGGCGGAAGAAATGGAGGAAGTTGAATTCCTCACTTCGCTGGATGTTGAACACGTGCTGGTCGGTAATCTGCTCGGCAGCCCGGTGCACGGCCAGGTCACCGCGGTACACGAGGAGGAAGCCGATGCTCCCGCTCAGCCTGCCACGCCCGAGGGGGAAGAAGTCATTGGTACGGTTGACGACATGATCGTGAACCTGGATGGCGAGATCGTTGGCATCGTTGTCGGTGTGGGCGGATTCCTGGGCATCGGCGAACGGGATGTGGGCTTGAGTTGGGAGGCGATCGAGGTCCAGCGTGATCCCGAAAACCCGGATGCCTACATCGTCAGGACCGGGTTGGACCGGCAGTTGCTGGAAGAGGCGCCGGAACTCGAGCACGGTCGTGACGGCATCCTCTAGGGAAAACGCTGATTTATCGGCGTTTCCCTGCGGCACACGGAAGTGCCGCCAGAATCGACCACCACAGGTGGTTGATTCTGAACCAAGCTGCAAATCGCATTTGCAGCGCAGCGCGCGCTGAGAAAGCCAGGATGGCTTGATTCAGCGCTTCCCTAGCGGTGATGAGGGTAACAACGATGAAAGCAAAAACGTTCTACTCGAGGGCCGCGATCCTTCTCTTGGCCCTGTTGCTTACGGCGCTTCCAGCCACGCCCTTGCTGGCGGGAATGATCGATACCCAAACTCTGGTCGCCGCCTCGAGCGCCCAGTTTGAGCGCACCGAACTCGTTCAGCGTCTCCAATCGGACGAGGTTCGGGACGCTTTGACCCGCATGGGCGTTAATCCCGCCGACGCGCAGAAGCGGGTGGACCGCCTGAGCGATGCGGAGGTATTGGCGCTCAATGCACGCCTGGAAGAACTGCCGGCGGGCGGGAGCGCGCTAGGGGTCATTGCGGCGGTCTTCATCGTGTTGGTGATTACCGATGCGCTCGGCATAACCGACATTTTCGGTTTTGTCCGGGCCCAGCGTTGACTCGGCACGCGTGATGGAAAACCGGGTTGCCAGCCGCGAAGGATCGATCCCCTTGGCGTTGCTGACCCTCAGGAATGCTGCTCGATGTTGCCGATCATGGAGCAAGATCGAGGCAGGCTCGATACGGAAATTGAGCCGATTTCTGTAGTCGGGGGTCAGGGGCGATCAGCTGCACATCCGCGCCGCGGTTTTCCAGAACGACATTGATGATTTCATCGAGCAGGTGGTGCAAGCCATTTACCGGTTCTGACACGGCAGCACCACACCGGTCATCGAGGAAATGAGGAGTTTCCATGCGCAGCATCGTTGGCGCTCCTGTCCATCGCTGCAACTCCGGTCCTCGCAACGAAGCCCAGCCGATTCGCCGGGCTCGCCGCATGCACACCACGGTCGCGTTGGGCGTGCTTCTGTATTTCGCGGTGCTCGTGGCGGGAGCCCCGGCGTTGGCGCACTATCCATGGATCAAGGTGCACATGGAGGAGGAGAGCGAGTCCTTCCGCATCAGCTTCGGGCACGCCTTTCCAGAGGACGGGCTGTTGCGGGTCGATCGTCTGGAGGGCATTCGCGCGGTGCATTCCGACGGTAGCGTGGAAGCGCTCGAACTCGGCGAGCGCGAGCATCATCCGCTCCCCAACGCGGTGGAAGGGGCCCGGATGATCGTCGCCAAGCAGAAGCCCGCGTAATGGAGCTGGAGCTAGCGGGCCATGCGGTATTCTGGGTTGAGCAATGCCCGAATGTGCCCAGTGCAGACCATTGGGCCAGAGGTGATGAATGATGTTCCGATCCAGAATCTGGTTGGTCGCGGTTGCCGGGGGGAGCGTGCTGGCCACCGCAGTGTCATTCTTTGTCTATTTCAACGCCGTTCCCGTACCGATGCGGGTTGCAGAACCGTTGTCCCTGGTACCGGCCGTCGGGACCGAGGAATTCCGTCACTTGCAGTCGGTGGTCCTCGACAGTGCGGCCACACCGGGAAACCGGATCGATGTCTTCGAGAATGGTGAAGAAATCTATGCGGCCAAGCTGGAAGCGATCGGCCAGGCAACCCACAGCATCACCTTCGAGACTTACGAGTACTGGGGTGAGGAAATCGGCGGCGCCTTCGCCGAGGCGCTCGCCAATGCTGCGCAGCGAGGAGTTGCCGTCCACGCGATCTTCGATTTTGTCGGCTCGGTGCCCGCCAGCGGCGAAAAATTTCGCAGGATGGAGGAAGCCGGTGTGGAAGTCGTGCGCTGGCGGCGGCCTTCCTGGTACCAGTTGTCGCGCTTCAATCACCGTACCCATCGCAAGCTGCTGATCGTCGACGGCATGATCGGATTCACTGGCGGTGCCAACGTGGCCGACCCCTGGAAGGGCAACCCCGACAGCGGCGGCTATCGCGACAATCATTATCGCTTCGAAGGCCCGGTGGTGGCACACCTGCAAAATGCCTTCATGCTCAACTGGCTCAATGCAAGGAATCGCCTGCTGCACGCAACGGAGTACTTTCCGACGCTGGAAGCGCGGGGTGAGCTTGGGGCCAAGGTGGTCAACAGCTCACCGCGAGAAGGCACGCATCGGATACGGCTGATGTTGCTTCTGGCCATCGCCGGGTCTCGCGACAGCATTCTCCTGGCCACGCCATATTTCTATCCTGATGACATGATCATGGACGCGCTACTGGACGCCCGTGACCGTGGCGTCAGTGTGGATATCCTGCTTCCGGACGACGAACACTACAGTGCCGCCTTTAGAGAGGCTTCCAGGAATCGCTGGGGCGGCCTTCTGGAGGCCGGTGTGCGCATCCACGAGTACCAGCCGTCAAAGTATCACGCCAAACTCTATGTTGTTGATGATTACTGGGTATCCATCGGTTCGTCTAATCTCGACAACCGCTCCTTCCGGCTCAATGACGAAACCAACGTGATCATCATGAATCGTGATCTGGCGGAAACCCTGACAGCACAGTACGAGCGCGACCTGGAACGGGCGAAGACCTACGATCTGGAAACATGGGAAACCCGGCCCCTCACACGGCGCCTGCTCGGCTGGCTGGCCATGACGATCGGCTGGCATCTCTAAAAGCCCCGCCCGCCAAAGTCGGTGCGTTTCAAGGTTCCACGCGACGCGATCCGCAACTTGAGATGAGTCGCGTCCCGCAGGGCTCGGACCGGCTTCCGGCACGGGATCACATGCGCAGACTCTCCATGCTGGCCCAGCGTACCCCCGGGCGTCCCAGCAACGAATCACGATGTCGGGATCGATACTGCACCCGCTGACATCAACGTCCTTCGCGCATGACGCGCGGCACCGGGCGCGGTCTGGATCGGGTGCGGTCCGGCGTGATCCTCACAACGACTTCGGGTCAAGCTCGATGATCTCGAGCCGGTGGTTGCCCCGGGGATTTTCGGCAGAGGGCCCCTGGGTCAGCAGCACCATTCCCGAGTCCATGTGCAGGACCGCGAGCTGGTCGCGCACGTATCCTGTCCAGTCGGCGCGGTCGCTATCCACGTTCACAGGGTATACCCCGTAATTGAATTGCAGGGTCTGGGCGGTCGCCGGATCGGGACTGAGCGCAACGACCCAGCGCGGCAGCCGAAAACGGGCGACGTTGCGCGCGCTCGCGCCACTGCGCGTCGGAACCACTACGGCCCGGGGGGGCGCCTGGTGCACGGTGTGATACACGCAGCGCGCGATCAGATCGAGCGGACGCGGCGGGTGGCCGTCACTCCTGACATCCCCGTAGACGCCCTGGATCTCGGCGAACGCCCGGTCGTCCTGTTCAGGCTCGATGGCGGTCGCAATGCCGGCCAGCATTGCGACCGATTCCACCGGAAACTGACCCATGGCAGATTCGGCGGAGAGCATTACGCAATCGGTACCCCCGAGGATCGCGTTGGCAACGTCAGTGGCTTCGGCACGGGTCGGTCGCCGTGAGGTGACCATGGACTCCAGCATTTGTGTCGCCGTAATGACCGGTTTCCCGGCGCGAAGGGCACGCTCCGTGATCCGGCGTTGTGCCACGGCGATGGTCTCGATCGGGATCTCCACGCCGAGGTCGCCCCGCGCGACCATGATGCCATCCGCAACCTCGAGGATCGCGTCGAGGTTGTCGAGCGCCGCGGCGCGCTCGATCTTGGCGATGACGAAGGGCGCGTAGCCGAGGGCCGCAGCGGCAGACCGAACTTCCTCGATGTCCTGGGCGTTGACCACGAAGGACTGGCTCACCGCGTCAACGCCATGTTCGGCGGCAAAACCCAGCCACTCACGGTCGTTGTCGGTAAAGGCACTGATCCCGAGGTCGATACCGGGCAGGTTCAGCCCTTTGCGCGAGCGCAGTTCGCCACCGGTATGCACCCGGCAGACCACGTCGTTGCCGTCGACGTCCGTCACCTCGAGCTGTATGTAGCCGTCGTTCAGGAACAGTGCATCGCCGCGCTTCACCGCGGCGGGCAGACCGGCAAAGCTGACCGATACGCGCTCGACGGTACCGACGCATTCCTCGGTGGTCAGCGTGATGTGCTCGTCCCGAACCAGTTCGACCGGCTCCTCGGCCAGTTCGCCGATGCGCATCTTCGGACCTGGCAGGTCACCCATGATCGCCACCCGGCGATCGCATGCAGCCGCGGCCTCCCGGATACGCCCGATCAGTGCTGCGTGGTAGTCCGCGTTGCCGTGGGAAAAGTTGAGCCGGGCGATCCCCAGTCCGGCCTCGATCAGGGCCCGCAGTGTCTCGGGTTGTTCCGAGGCCGGCCCGATGGTGGCGACGATCTTGGTCTTGTGTGCAGGCAAGGGCATGGGGCAGCTCCGGGGCGGGCGTTTGCGAGGCACCTTCGCGATGCTCTACCGAGAGTCTAGCAAAAGGATCGAAAAACCAACCGCCTACGCCAGGGTTTACACTCCACCGAAGGCGCAGTCAATGGTCGGATCAAGCCTTTTCTGACCACGGAAAGGTGATCGGGATGTCTATATCGTCCTGTCAGAGGGTAATGAAGTTGGATTTTGTAGCAGGAAGAGGGAGAGTTTCGTGCCGTGCAAGCGGCAACGACCTGTCCGGCAACCCGCAGCGGGCCGCTACCAAGAAACCCGTTGATCGTTTCCGTCCTCCGGCTCTGGTTGGACGAGGGGATCGAATGAAGGACGCACCTCGGCATCGATAGCGAGATCTGCCCGACCGGCGGCGGGGCGGTGCGAATCATCGTCTATATCGGGGATCCCGACGTCGTCGAGAACATCCTCGCCCACTGGGATGAGAAAGCCCTGAAGCCGGACGGGTCGATGCCCCGCTCTGCCGAGCGCCGTCCGAGCGCGGGCGATTGGGCTGATCGGGTTTCTCACGATGACCTCAAGGCTGCTGACCGGACCCGATCTGCAACTCCGCTGGCCGTAGGAGGTCCATACTCGGGTATGCGGTTGTCCCCACGCACGAGCAAGACACCGGAGGTTGACATGCGCAAGCCGGTCCTGACCCTCGCCCTCCTGATGGTTGCCGCAGTCGCGACCCCGGCGTCCGCCGAGCGCGCCGATCGGGAAGTGCCGCCCCTGCTCGACATCGAACTCTTCTTCAAGGATCCGCAGTACAGCGCCGCCCGCATCTCCCCCGATGGGGAGGCAGTCGCCTTCCGCAGCGCCCATGCGGGGGCGATGAACCTATGGGTCAAGGGCGTTGACGAACCCTTCGATCAGGCCCGTCCGGTGACTGCCTACGACCGCTCCGTGAGTCGCCACTACTGGAGTCGCGACGGGCGTTTTCTGCTCTACACCCAGGATCGCGACGGCAATGAGAACTACGAGATCAGGGCCGTTGACCCGTTCGCCGAAGGACATGCCGATTCAGATGTACCGCCCTCGCGCCTGCTGGCAGGTGCGGAAGGCGCGCGGGCCATCGTGTATCACCTGCCCCGCGGCGAGCCCGACGTTCTTTACGTGGGGCTCAACGATCGCGATCCGTCGCTTCACGATATCTATCGCGTGCATATCGCTGCCGCAGAGCGGGAGCTGGTGGTACGGAACGACGCCGGCATCCGGCACGGGACCTTCGATGAAGGCCGCTTGCGCAAGGCCTCGCGCACCACGGATGACGGGAGCACCGAGATCCTGCGCGTGAACGACGACGGCGAGCTCGGCGACGTGGTCTACCAATGCACCTTCGAGGAATCGTGCAGGCTCATGCGCTTTCATCCCGACGGAAAGCGGATCTATCTCAGCACCAATGCCGGCCAGCGCGACCGCATCGAGCTCGTGCTGCTGGACCCCAACAGCGGAGAGGAACAACGGGTGCACCAGGATCCCGAGCAGGAAGTGGACCTGAGCCGTGCGATCTTCTCGGAACAGGACGACCGCCTGCTCGCCACGGTCTATCTCGGCGATCGTCAGCGCATCTATCCCCACGACGAGGAATTCGCGGCCCACCTCGGCCGGCTGCAGGAGGCACTGCCGGAAGGCAACCTCGATATCACCTCCACGACCCGCGACGAGACGCGTTGGACCGTCGCGCTGTCCCGCGATACGGACCCCGGCACGGTGTACCTTTACGAAGCCGAGGACATGGCGCTGAGCGAACTCTATCGCATGCGTCCTGAGCTGCCGAGCGAGCACCTGGCGCACATGCAGCCGATCCGCTACACCGCCCGCGACGGCACCGAGATTCCGGGTTATCTGACCCTGCCGCCCGGCCAAGAGCCCCGCAACCTGCCAGTCGTCGTGCACCCCCACGGCGGTCCGTGGGTGCGCGACACCTGGGGATACCGCGGCACGGTGCAGTTTCTCGCCAACCGCGGCTACGCGGTGCTGCAACCGAATTTCCGCGGCTCGTCGGGCTACGGCAAGGAATTCCTCAACGCCGGTAACCGCGGCTGGGGCACGGGGGTCATGCAGCACGACATCACCGATGGCGTGAAGCATCTGATTGACGAAGGCATTGCCGACCCCGAGCGGGTTGGTATCTACGGGGCGTCGTATGGCGGCTTCGCGACCCTCGCGGGCCTCGCTTTCACGCCCGAGCTCTACGCGGCCGGCGTATCGGTGGTTGGCCCCTCGAACATCATCAGCCTGGTCGAGTCCTTTCCCGCCTACTGGCGCCCGGGCATCGCGCGCTGGCACCGGCGCGTCGGCGACCCCGAGGATCCGGAGGACCGAGAGCGGCTGAAGGCGCAGTCACCCCTGTTCTCGGCCAACCGCATCCGAGCGCCGCTGATGGTCGTCCATGGCGCCAACGACCCGCGAGTGATCCAGGCCGAGTCCGATCAGATCGTGCGCGTTCTCATGGAAGCCGGTCACGACGTGAAGTACTACCTCGCCCCGGACGAGGGCCACGGACTGGTCGACGAGACCAATCGCCTGGCGGTGATGGCCGCGCTCGAGGACTTCCTCGCCAACCACCTGCGTGGCCGCCTGCAGGATGCGCACCCGCAGACGGCAGAGGAGCGTCGCGCGGCGCTGCGTGTAGACCTTTCCACGCTGGACTGATGCCGCCGGCAACACGCTGCCTAAAGCCGGGGCACCGGGCTCCCCAGTGGCTTCGGGCAGGCAAAACCCCAGACCTGACACCTCCGCGCCTCAGGGAGGCTACACTGCTGGTCGTGCCCCTTATCGTCGGGAGCTCCGACCGCATCGAGGGTAAGATCGACGGCGACGCGCGCAGCTGGCACGTCCTCGAGTTTGAGGGCGAGTCCACGGCCAGTTTCCACGAGTTCAGCCATCCAACAACAAGCCCCCATTGTGGCCCGATACCCGAGGAGCGTAATCATGAAGTCCACCCTGACCAGCGTCCGATGGATCCTTTCGACCTGCGCCGTTTTGCTTTCCACCAGCGCCATCGCCGACATCCCTCCAGCCGCCAACGAGTGCGTATCCAATCTTGTGGAAACCACCCCGTCTGCCGATTTCACAGCCCTGGAAGGGGGCGAGGTGGTGCGCCACGAACCCACCGGGCTGGAGTGGCGGCGCTGCGCCGAGGGCATGTCGTGGACCGGCACCGGTTGCACGGGCAGCGCCAACACCTGGATCTGGCAGGCCGCGTTGCGACACGCGGACGCCGTATCCGGGTGGCGGCTGCCCAGCATCAGTGAGTTGCGCACTATTGTCGAGCGCTGCAGAACAGGACCTGCCATCAACCAGCAGGTATTCCCGGACACGCCTTCGCCCAGTTTCTGGTCGTCCTCGCCGTCTGCTGAACGTGCGGACCTCGCGTGGGGCGTCAACTTCCACAATGGCTCCGACCTCTGGCTCAGCAAGAGCCACCCGTTCCGGGTCCGGTTGGTGCGTGACGGACAGTGATTTTTTCTGGTTCCTCGTCATTCTGAGTGGAATCCGCCGACGTGCTGAGCCATGTTCAGGGAGGGATTCCGGACAGGAGCGACGGCATGCGCGGCGCTAGTGCTGGTTCTGGTACACGCGCTGGAAGTCCAAGAAGGCGGGTACCGGCCTTCAGGCGCAGCATCCGGACCGACCGTGGTCAGCCGTTGCCGGGCACCACCAGCGTCAGGCGCCGCGCCTGCTGGCAGACGGCCTCCGCGGTGCTGCCCAGTAGCCGCTCCGCCAACACGTTGTGGCCGCGCCGCCCGAGAATCACCAGATCCACGTCGCGTTCCTGCGCCACTCGCGCGATCTCTGCCGAGGGCCGGCCGTGGCCCAGCAGTTCCGCATCGAAGTCATGCTTTCCGGTACGTTCCGCCAACGCCGATACATGGTCCTCGATCGCCTGGCGTTCCTCGGCATACTCGCGCTGGTCCACCCAGCCGCCGACCGACACCACCATCGCGCTCTCACAGTGCCGAAGCAGTTCCAGGAAGGCAGCCTCGGCGGCACCCGCGGCCGGCGAACCATCGGTCGCCAGCAGTAGCCGCGAGACCGGCACCGCCGGCAGTTCCACCGAGGGGTCGGTCGGTGCCAGCAGCACCGGACGGTCAGCCCCGCGCAACAGTTCCTGCACCGTACTCCCCAGCAGCAGGTCATCCAGGGTGCGGTGACCGTGGGCCCCGGCCAGAATCACGCCGGCGCCGCGTTCTTGCGCCACGCGTACGAGTTCTTCGACCACCGGCCCGGTTCCGACTACCGTGTCCAACTCGAAGCCCTTCCCCTGCAGTGTCGCCGCGGCCTCCTCCAGCCGCTTCGCGGCTCCCCCGGCCTTCTCTGCTTCCTGTTCGTCCCGCGCGCCCCCTGGTACATGGACCAGAGTCAGCCGGTTGCACCCCAGTGACCGTAGTCGTTCCGGCTGCGCCTGCAGCCGCTGCCACGCCGGAGAGAAATCCACTGCGACCAGGATATGTTCGAACATGCCTTCCTCCAGAGCCATTCGGCAGGGCCGGCGTTGCCGGCCCCGGGCATTCGCGACGCAGCCGCGGATGCCGTGCATTATCTCTTTCTTATAGCTTCCAAAATCGCCCGACGCCCCCGCGAAGTCGTCCCCGGCGTGTCGCGTTCGCTATGCCGCGCGCCGCTGATGATCCCCGTTATTCCCGAAGCGGTCGCGCGCGGGCCGCGGTGTTCAGGGTCTCCGGCGCTCCTCGAGCCAGAAGATCCGGGACATCCTTGACGCGGATGCGCAGACCCCGCACGCATGGGCGCCCGCCGCAGACGTCTGGATCGATCGTGATTCGGTGCAATTCGCTCACTTGAGTCGCCGCTATGTCCATCTCCGCCTCAGAGTAGAAAATCACCGTGGCGGGGACAAGCGCCACCACCGGCTCTTAAAGTGGACCCCAGTGTCAAGACAGGAAGTGCCCGAGTTTAAGCAACGGCCTGGGCCTCGCGAAGCTCCGGCAGGGGCTCGCCCTCGGGGACGAAGTTCAGCGCCACGCCGTTGTTGCACCAGCGCTGGCCGGTCGGATCGGGCCCGTCGTTGAAGACATGGCCCTGGTGCCCACCGCAACGCGCGCAGTGATACTCGGTGCGCGGAATGATCAGCTTGAAATCACGCTGGGTGCCGACGTGCTCGTCATTGATCGGCTGCCAGAAACTCGGCCAGCCGGTGCCGGAATCATATTTGTGAGCGCTGGCGAACAGCGCCAGGTTGCAGCCGGCGCACACGTAGGTGCCGTCGCGCCATTCCTTGTCCAGCGGGCTGGAGAAGGCCGGTTCGGTGCCGTCGCGGCGCAGTACGCGGTACTGCTCCGGGGTAAGGATCTCGCGCCATTGCCGGTCGCTCAGATCCAGCGGTTCGGAGGGGCGCTTGTCTTGCGCGCCGGCCGGCTCGCTCCGACAACCGCCCAACCACAACGCCGGCAGGGCAAGTGACAGTCCTGCCAGCAGGCGGCGGCGCGACAACTCAGAGTAACGGTTTTTCATACCCATATTGGAGCAGGTTTCGCGGCGTTGGTTCGTGAACACGGTCGCCTGGCCGGGGGCTAGAGAGATTTCTTCATGGTGAGGCTAACCGGAACCGTCATGGGCTCGGAGCGCGCCATCCCGAATGATGAAAGCACAAGCGCCTATGGAGTGCGGCGGCTTGCCGCCGCTTTGGGGAGC
>NZ_REBW01000274.1 GCF_007692535.1 Thioalkalivibrio sp.
CCGGCTATTCAGAAATGTTTCAGGCGGCTGCCTGCTTTTGATCACGGATCGCTGCGACAGTGCGCACCAGTTTGCCCGGGACCTCGTTGAGGGTGCGGGCGAACTTGTCGAGCGGGGCCTTCATCACGGCCATCAGCAGACTGATGGCTTGATCACGGGTCGGCATCTGGGCCAGGCGATCGAGATCGCCCGCACCCAGCATCTGCCCACCAAAGGACACCAGCTTGACCTGCAGCTTCTCGTGGTTCTTGGTGAAGTCCTTCATCAGACGGGCGGCGGCACCAGGCTCCTCCTGACTGAATGCCAGCACCAGAGGCCCAACCAGGCCCTGCTGCATGCATTCGAAATCAGTGCCTTCCACCGCACGCCGAGCCAGGGTGTTCTTCACTACCCGCAGGTAGACACCGGACGCCCGCGCCTGCTTGCGCAGTTCGGTCATCTGGCTCACCGACAAACCACGATATTCCGCTGCAATGGCGGAATGCGCCGAGGCAGCAACCGCGGCCAGTTCCGAGACAACGACCTTCTTGCCATCGAGATTCATAGCCACGTTGACTTTCCTCCGTTGGGACCGCCAATACGCTGGCGATCGTTACAAACCGGGGAGACTTCCCCCGGGGCTTGTGGTGCTTCCCGCCGCAGGACATTCCTGAATCGGGTTGACACCATCTGCGCAGGCTTTTCGGTTTTAAGCGGCGGACCGCGCCTGCGGTCTTGGATGGTCCGCCACCGCAGGGGTGACGGCCGACCCAAACTTACGAAACTCGGTTATGGCTTCAGGGTGGACGAATCGACCTGGAGACCCGGGCCCATCGTGGAGGAGACCGTCACCCGGCGCACATAGATACCCTTCGAGGTGGACGGCTTCAGCTTCATCAGGTCCGCCAGCAGCGCATCGAGGTTTTCCGCCAATGCCTTGCTCTCGAAGTCGACGGCGCCGATGGAGCAGTGGATGATGCCGCCCTTGTCGGTCCGGTAGCGCACCTGGCCGCCCTTGGCGTTCCGGACCGCGGTCGCCACGTCCGGCGTCACGGTACCCACCTTGGGATTCGGCATCAGGCCGCGCGGGCCGAGGATCTGGCCCAGCTGGCCGACGACCCGCATCGCGTCCGGGGAGGCGATCACGACATCGAAATCGAGCTGGCCGGCACGGACCTGCTCCGCGAGATCGTCCATCCCGACCACGTCGGCACCGGCCTCGCGGGCGGCATCGGCGTTGGCGCCCTGGGTGAAGACGGCAACCCGGACGGTCTTGCCGGTGCCGTTGGGCAGCACGGTGGAGCCGCGCACGACCTGATCGGACTTGCGGGGATCGACACCGAGGTTCACCGACACGTCCACCGACTCACGGAACTTGACCTTGGAAACATCGCGCAGCAGATCGAAGGCCTCGGTGGCCGGAAGGACCTGGCCGGGCCGGACCTTTTCGCGAATCGCCTTCAGGCGCTTGGACAACTTTGCCATCTCAGAGACCCTCCACTTCAAGACCCATGCTGCGCGCGCTGCCAGCAATCGTGCGTACCGCCGCATCCAGATCGGCTGCGGTCAGGTCCGGCTCCTTCGTGCGCGCGATCTCCTCGAGTTGGTCCCGGGTCACGGTGCCCACCTTCTTGGTGTTGGGTGTCCCGGATCCACTGGTGATACCCGCCGCCTTCTTCAGCAGGATCGCCGCAGGAGGGGTCTTGGTGACGAAGGTGAAACTGCGGTCCGAATACACGGTAATCACGACGGGGATCGGCAGTCCCGGTTCCACGCCCTGGGTTGCGGCGTTGAACGCCTTGCAGAACTCCATGATGTTCACGCCGCGCTGACCGAGTGCGGGGCCCACGGGCGGGCTGGGGTTCGCCTTTCCTGCCGGAACCTGCAGCTTGATGTATGCCGAAATCTTCTTGGCCATTTCTTCTCCTTCGGGTGCAAGCGCCTCGCGGCTCCCCGAAACGGGTTAATGCGCGAACCAGCGTCGCGTCAGGATTTCTCGACCTGGTGGAACTCGAGTTCCACGGGCGTCGAGCGTCCGAATATCTGCACGGCCACGAGCAGCCGGCTCTTGTCGTAGTTCACTTCCTCCACCACGCCGCTGAAGTCGTTGAACGGTCCGTCCACCACACGGACCATCTCCCCGACCTCGAACAGCACTTTCGGCTTCGGCTTCTCGACGCCCTCCTGCATCCGCTGCAGAATGGCGTCGACTTCCTTGTCGCTGATCGGGGCAGGCTTGTCCGCGGAGCCACCGATGAAACCGAGTACGCGTGGCACGTTCTTGACCAGGTGCCAGGCCTCGTCGTTCAGATCCATCTGCACAAGCACGTAGCCGGGGAAGAACTTGCGCTCGCTCTTCCGCTTCTGGCCGTCCTTCATCTCGACGACTTCCTCGGTGGGAACGAGGATCTCGCCGAAATGGTCGTCCATTCCGTAACGCGCGATGCGTTCCTCCAGGGAACGCTTGACCTGCCCTTCGAAACCCGAAAAGGCCTGAACCACATACCAGCGTAACGCCATGACCGCCTCCCCTGGCTAACCGATGAACTGCCGGATGATCCACCCGAGCAGCGTGTCCAGCAACCAGAGGAAGATGCCGACGAGGAGCACCACGCCGAGGACGATCAACGTGGTCTGGGTGGTCTCGACCCGCGTGGGCCAGACCATCTTCCGCACTTCGGTGCGCGCGTTGCCCATGAAGCCGGCAAGCTGACGACCCTTCGCGGTGGTCATGGCGATGAACACCGCCACACCCACGACCGCGAGGAGGCCGACGACGCGGACCAACAAGGATTCGGCCGCGTAATAATAGAAGCCCATGACGCCCGCAATCAGCAGGGCAAGCGCCACGAAGAGCTTGACGGTGTCAAGCCCGCCTCCAGTCTGTTCCGTCTGTTCACTCATGAATTGATCACCTGAGGCCCGTTGCCACCCGGAGGATGGCAGGCCAGGAGGGACTCGAACCCCCAACCTGCGGTTTTGGAGACCGCTGCTCTGCCAATTGAGCTACTGGCCTGTTGCTGCTTCCGAAAAGAACGCGGGAGACGGCAACAGCCGGCCCCCGCGGTGACCCCGGTCTTAAAAGTATATCACTCGATGATCTTGGAGACGACGCCGGCGCCGACGGTACGACCGCCTTCGCGAATCGCAAAGCGCAGGCCGTCCTCCATCGCAATCGGACTGATCAGCGACACCGTCATCTTCACGTTGTCGCCCGGCATCACCATCTCCACGCCTTCCGGCAGGTCACAGGAGCCCGTCACGTCCGTCGTCCGAAAATAAAACTGCGGACGATACCCGTTGAAAAACGGCGTGTGCCGACCACCCTCTTCCTTGCCCAGGATGTACACCTCCGCCTCGAACTTCGTGTGCGGCGTGATCGAACCCGGCTTGCACAACACCTGACCACGCTCCACATCATCCCGCTTCGTGCCACGCAGCAACACACCCACGTTGTCGCCCGCCTGACCCTGGTCCAGCAGCTTGCGGAACATCTCCACACCCGTCACCGTCGTCTTCTGGGTGTCGCGAATCCCAACAATCGCCACCTCGTCACCCACCTTCACGATGCCGCGCTCAATCCGACCCGTCACCACCGTGCCACGACCGGAAATCGAGAACACATCCTCAACCGGCATCAAAAACGCACCGTCAATCGCTCGCTCCGGCTCCGGAATGTACGAATCCAGCGCCTCCACCAGCTTGTCAATCGACTGCGAGCCAATCTCACTCTCATCACCTTCCAGCGCCTTCAGCGCCGATCCAACGATGATCGGGGTGTCATCACCCGGGAACTCATAGCTCGACAGCAGATCCCGAACCTCCATGTCCACCAGCTCCAGCAGCTCGGCATCGTCCACCATGTCCGCCTTGTTCAGGTACACCACGATGTACGGCACACCCACCTGCCGCGCCAGCAGAATGTGCTCCCGCGTCTGCGGCATCGGACCGTCCGCCGCACTCACCACCAGGATCGCACCATCCATCTGCGCCGCACCCGTGATCATGTTCTTCACATAGTCCGCGTGCCCGGGGCAGTCCACGTGCGCGTAATGCCGTGCCGTACTCTCGTACTCCACATGCGCCGTCGCAATCGTGATCCCGCGCGCCTTCTCCTCCGGCGCATTGTCAATCTGGTCGTAGGCCCGCGCCTCACCACCAAACTTCTTCCCCTGCACCACCGTCAACGCCGCCGTCAGCGTCGTCTTCCCGTGGTCCACGTGACCAATCGTTCCCACATTCACATGCGGCTTCTTACGCTCAAATTTTGCCTTGGACACAGCTCGAACCTCTTGAACAAGTTATCTGGTGACTGACGGTGATCAGGAAGCCTTCTTGATGACGGCTTCGGCGACGTTGGCCGGGGCCTCGGCATACTTCTGGAATTCCATCGAGTAAGTCGCGCGGCCCTGCGACATCGAGCGCAGCGACGTGGAATAGCCGAACATTTCCGACAGAGGCACCTCCGCGCGCAGCAGCTTGTGGCCGGCGACGTCCTCCATGCCCTGGATCAGGCCACGGCGGCGGTTCAGGTCCCCCATCACGTCGCCCATGTAATCCTCCGGCGTTTCCACTTCGACCTTCATCATCGGTTCGAGCAGGACCGCACCGGCCTTCAGGGCGCCTTCCTTGAACGCCATCGAGCCTGCGATCTTGAAGGCCATCTCCGAGGAGTCGACATCGTGATAGGAACCGTCGAACAGCGTGACCTTGACGTCGACGACCGGGAACCCGGCCAGCACGCCATTCGCGGTCTGCTCCCGGATGCCCTTGTCCACCGCCGGGATGTATTCCTTCGGTACGACACCGCCGACGATGGCATTTTCGAAGACGTAGCCGGCACCGGGCTCCTGGGGCTCGAGCCGGATCCAAACGTGACCGTACTGGCCGCGACCGCCGGACTGGCGCACGAACTTGCCTTCCTGCTCGATCTTCTTGCGGATGGTCTCGCGGTAGGCGACCTGCGGCTGCCCGATGTTCGCCTCGACCTTGAACTCGCGGCGCATGCGGTCGACGATGATCTCGAGATGGAGTTCGCCCATCCCCGAGATGATCGTCTGCCCCGATTCCTCGTCGGTCCGCACCCGGAAGGACGGATCTTCCTGCGCCAGCTTGTTCAGCGCCAGCCCCATCTTTTCCTGGTCGCTCTTGGTCTTCGGCTCGACGGCGATCGAGATCACCGGCTCCGGGAATTCCATGCGCTCGAGTTCGACCGGCGAATTGACCGCGCAGAGCGTGGTCCCGGTGTAGATGTCCTTCATGCCGACGCAGGCGCCGATGTCGCCGGCCCGCAGTTCCTTGATCTCTTCGCGGTTGTTCGCGTGCATCTGCAGGATACGCCCGATACGCTCGCGGTTGCTGTTCTGACTGTTCAGCACGGTATCGCCCGCTGCCAGCACGCCGGAATAGACGCGAACGAAGGTCAGGCTCCCGACGAAGGGATCGGTCATGATCTTGAATGCCAGGGCCGCAAAGGGTTCCTCGTCATTCGCGTGGCGCTCCACCGGCTCATCGGTGCCGGCCTTCATCCCCTTGATCGCGGGCACTTCCTCCGGCGACGGCATGTACTCGATGACGGCGTCCAGCATCGCCTGCACGCCCTTGTTCTTGAACGCGGTGCCGCAGAGCATCGGGAAGATCTCCATCGCGATCGTGCGCTGGCGCAACCCCTCCTTGATCTCTTCCTCGGTCAGCTCGCCGCCCTCGAGGTACTTCTCCATCAGTTCCTCGTTGGCCTCGGCCGCGGCCTCGACCATGTTTTCACGCCACTTGTCCGCCTCGGCCCGAAGCTCGTCCGGAATCTCGCGGTATTCGAAGGTCGCGCCCCTGTCTTCCTCGTTCCAGTAGATCGCCTTCATCTTCACGAGATCGATCACGCCCTTGAAGTTTTCCTCGGCGCCGATGGGGAGCTGGATCGGAACCGGGTTCGCCTTCAACCGCTCGCGGATCTGTTCGTACACGCGCAGGAAGTTGGCGCCGGCCCGGTCCATCTTGTTGACGAAGGCCAGCCGCGGCACCTTGTACTTGGTGGCCTGCCGCCAGACCGTCTCCGACTGCGGCTGCACACCGCCGACCGCGCAGTAGACCATGCACGCGCCGTCGAGCACGCGCATCGAGCGCTCGACCTCGATGGTGAAGTCCACGTGCCCCGGCGTGTCGATGATGTTGATCCGATGCTCGGGGAACTGCTGGGCCATACCGGCCCAGAAGCAGGTCGTGGCTGCGGAGGTGATCGTGATGCCACGCTCCTGCTCCTGCTCCATCCAGTCCATCGTCGCGGCGCCATCATGCACCTCGCCGATCTTGTGCGAAATCCCGGTATAGAAAAGGATACGCTCGGTCGTCGTGGTCTTGCCTGCGTCGATGTGTGCGCTGATCCCGATATTTCGGTAGCGCTTGATGGGAGTCTTGCGTGCCACTGTCAGCCTCTCTCGTTACTTACCAACGGAAATGGGCGAACGCCTTGTTCGCTTCCGCCATGCGGTGGGTGTCTTCACGCTTCTTGACAGCGGAGCCCTTGCTTTCGGCCGCATCCATCAATTCGCCCGCGAGCTTGAGGGGCATCGAGCGCTCGCCGCGCTTGCGGGCGGCGTCGACGAGCCAACGCATCGCCAGGGCGTCCTGACGAACGTTGCGCACTTCGACCGGCACCTGATAGGTCGCGCCGCCGACCCGGCGGGACTTGACCTCCACCCGGGGGCGAACGTTCTCCAGCGCCTTGTCGAGCACACCCATGCCGTCGCCGCGCTTGGACTCGATCTGGTCCAGGGCGCCGTAGACCACGCCCTCGGCCACGGACTTCTTGCCGTCGCGCATCACGGTGTTGATGAATTTTGCCAGGCGCTCACTCCCGAACTTCGGGTCGGGAAGGATGTGGCGCTTCGGGGCCTCTGATCTTCTGGACATGATTGTTTTCCTGAACCGGCGGAATTAGGTCTTTTTCGGACGCTTGGTGCCGTACTTGGAGCGGGCCTGGGTACGCTTCTGCACACCCTGGGTGTCGAGGCTGCCGCGCACGGTGTGATAACGCACACCCGGCAGGTCCTTGACGCGACCGCCGCGGATCAGGACCACAGAGTGCTCCTGGAGGTTGTGACCCTCACCGCCGATGTAGCTGGTCACCTCGTAGCCGTTGGTCAGCCGCACGCGCGCAACCTTGCGCAGCGCCGAGTTGGGCTTCTTCGGGGTGGTGGTGTAGACGCGCGTGCAAACGCCCCGCTTCTGCGGCGAACCCTGCAGCGCGGGAACCGCACTCTTCTCCACCTTGCGCTTGCGCGGCTTGCGCACCAACTGGTTAATCGTGGCCATGCAACCCTTTCTCCTAGCCGAAAAATAACGACAGGCCGATACGAGGACCGGCCTGCCGAGGGAGCGGAAGTTTAAAGACCGCCCCCAACAGTGTCAAGGTTGAAACGCCGCTATTCGGCGTTATCACCCGCTTGGGTATCGTTGCCGGAGGCCGTCGCCGTCTCCGATTCGACCGCTTCGCCGCCCACCATGTCGAAGCTCGGCAGTTCGCGCAGACGCTTGCGCCGCCGCTCCCGGTGGTAGGCGAGGCCGGTGCCAGCCGGGATCAGGCGGCCAACGATGACGTTCTCCTTCAGCCCCCGCAGTTCGTCGCGGGCACCCCGGGTGGAGGCCTCGGTCAGAACCCGTGTGGTCTCCTGGAAGGAGGCCGCGGAGATGAACGACTCGGTGACCAGCGAGGCCTTGGTGATGCCCAGGAGTACGCGCTCGTAGGTCGCCGGACGCTGATCCTTCTCCAGTTTGTCGTTCTCCTCGATCACCCGCGCGCGGTCCAGCTGATCGCCCGAAAGCAGACGGGAGTCGCCCGAATCGGTGATCACGACCTTGCGGATCATCTGGCGCAGGATCACTTCGATGTGCTTGTCGTTGATCTTCACGCCCTGGAGACGGTAGACGTCCTGGATCTCCTGCACATGGTACTCGGCCAGTACGGTGGCTCCCCGCAACCGAAGGATGTCGTGCGGGTCGAGCTCACCATCGACGATGATCTCGCCCCGCTCCACGCGCTCGCCCTCGAAGACGTTCACGTTACGGTACTTCGGAATCAGGGTCTCCTGGGGATCACCCTGATCGGGCGTGATCACCACGCGCTGCTTGCCCTTGGTCTCCTTGCCGAAGGAGATCGTGCCGGAGATCTCGGCGAGCACCGCCGGATCCTTGGGCTTGCGTGCCTCGAACAGATCCGCCACCCGCGGCAGACCGCCCGTGATGTCACGCGTCTTGGACGACTCCTGCGGCAGGCGCGCGATGACGTCACCCACCTCGACTCGGGCATTGTCTTCGAGATTGAAGATCGCGCCGGCCGGAAGCATGTACTGCGCCGGCATGTCGGTGCCGGCGATGAACAGATCGTTGCCCTCTTCGTCGAGCAGTCGCACGGTGGGCCGCACGTCCTTGCCCGCGGCGGGGCGGCTCTTGGGATCCATCACGACATTGGACGAGAGCCCGGTGAATTCGTCGGTCTCCTTGGTCACCGTCACGTTCTCGATGAAGTCGGCCAGCCGCACGTTCCCGGCCACCTCGGTGATGATCGGGTGGGTGTGCGGATCCCAGATCGCGACCTCCTGTCCGGGCGACACGGGATCCCCGTCCCCGACGCTGATGGTCGCGCCGTAGGGCACTTTGTAGCGCTCGCGCTCGCGTCCGGAGTCGTCCACCACGCCCAGCTCCCCGGAGCGCGAGACGGCGACCAGGTTGCCGTGCTTGTTGGCCACGGTCTTGATGTTGTGCAGACGGATCTGGCCCGCGTTCTTGACCTGGATCGCGCTGACGGTCACCGACCGGCTGGCCGCACCCCCGATGTGGAAGGTACGCATGGTCAACTGGGTACCCGGTTCGCCGATCGACTGCGCTGCGATCACGCCGACCGCCTCGCCGATGTTGACAAGGTGCCCGCGCGCCAGGTCGCGGCCATAACACTTTGCGCAGATCCCCTGGCGGAGCTCGCAGGTGATCGCCGAGCGCACCCAGACCTCGTCGACACCGTTGGCATCGAGCAGATCCACGCGCGCCTCGTCCAGGAGCTCACCGGCCTCGACCAGAACCTCGTCGCCGCCGGGCCGCAGCACGTCCTGTGCCGCCGTACGGCCGAGCACACGGTCGCGCAGCGGCTCGACGACGTCGCCGCCCTCGATGATCGGCTTCATCAGCAGGCCCTGCTGGGTCCCGCAATCGGTCTCGGTCACCACCACGTCCTGGGAGACGTCCACCAGGCGGCGGGTGAGGTACCCCGAGTTCGCGGTCTTCAGCGCGGTGTCAGCGAGACCCTTGCGCGCACCGTGGGTGGAGATGAAGTACTGCAGTACGTTCAGACCCTCGCGGAAGTTTGCGGTGATCGGGGTTTCAATGATGGAGCCGTCCGGCTTCGCCATCAGGCCACGCATGCCGGCCAGCTGCCGGATCTGCGCGGCGGAACCACGCGCACCGGAATCGGCCATCATGAAGATGGAGTTGAACGAGGACTGCCACACCGTATCGCCCTCGCGGGTGGTCACCTCCTCCTTGCCCAGATGGTCCATCATCGCCTTGGCGACCTGGTCATTGCAGTGCGACCAGATGTCCACGACCTTGTTGTAACGCTCACCCTTGGTCACCAGGCCGGACGAGTACTGCTCTTCGATCTCCTTCACCTGGTCCTCGGCACGGCCCAGGATCGCGACCTTTTCCGCGGGAATCACCATGTCGTCGGCGCAGAAGGACACGCCGGCGCGCGTGGAGAAACGGAAACCCAGGTACATCAGCTGGTCGGCAAAGACCACGGTGTCCTTGAGGCCCAGGCGCCGGTAGCAGGCATTGATCAGCTGCGAGATGGCCTTCTTGCTCAACTCCCGGTCGATCAGCCGGAACGGCAGACCGCGCGGCAGGATGCCGGACAGGATGGCACGCCCGACGGTGGTGTCGATGCGCCGCAGCGGCAGCTGCTCGCCATCGTTCACCTCGCCGTCGTACTCCGGGATGCGGACGCTGACGCGGGCGTGCAGGTCGACCATGCCGTTCTCGTAGGCACGGTGCACCTCGTCGACATCGGCGAAGACCATCCCTTCACCGCGTGCGTTCACGCGGGCGCGGGACAGGTAGTACAGACCGAGCACGATGTCCTGCGAAGGCACGATGATGGGCTCGCCGTTTGCCGGTGACAGCACGTTGTTCGAGGACATCATCAGGGTACGGGCCTCGAGCTGCGCCTCCAGCGACAGCGGCACATGGACGGCCATCTGGTCGCCGTCGAAGTCGGCGTTGAAGGCCGCGCAGACCAGCGGATGCAGCTGGATCGCCTTGCCCTCGATCAGCACCGGCTCGAAGGCCTGGATGCCGAGGCGGTGCAGGGTCGGCGCGCGGTTCAGCAGCACCGGATGCTCGCGGATCACCTCCTCGAGGATATCCCAGACCTCAGGACCTTCCTTCTCCACCGCCTTCTTCGCGGCCTTGATGGTGGTCGCGAGTCCGCGGCGCTGCAGCTTCCCGAAGATGAAGGGCTTGAACAGCTCCAGCGCCATGCGCTTGGGCAGACCGCACTGGTGCAGGCGCAGCGTCGGTCCGACCACGATCACCGAGCGGCCGGAGTAGTCGACGCGCTTGCCGAGCAGGTTCTGGCGGAAGCGGCCCTGCTTGCCCTTGATCATGTCGGCCAGCGACTTCAGCGGGCGCTTGTTGGTTCCGGTGATCGCGCGGCCGCGGCGGCCGTTGTCCAGCAGCGCGTCGACGGACTCCTGCAGCATGCGCTTTTCATTGCGCACGATGATGTCCGGCGCGTTCAGCTCGAGCAGCCGGCGCAGACGGTTGTTGCGGTTGATCACCCGGCGGTACAGATCGTTCAGGTCGGAGGTCGCGAAGCGGCCGCCATCCAGCGGTACCAGCGGACGCAGGTCCGGCGGCAGCACCGGCAGCACGGACATGATCATCCATTCCGGACGGT
>NZ_REBW01000053.1 GCF_007692535.1 Thioalkalivibrio sp.
GGGTGCGAGACCCGTCGGGTTACGCCCTTTGGGCTAACCCGACCTACAGTTCGCGGTTCTTGGTCGTCACGGGTGGCGCAGGGCCATGAAAGTTAGCGATGGTTGCAGGGAGTGAGATGGCGGCTGAGTGGTTGGCGCAGGTGATCCTGCCCTGGGTGCTGGCCAGCGTGATGCTGGCGATGGGGATGAGCCTGACCGGGGCGGATTTTCAGCGAATCTGGAGACATCCGCGCAGGGTCCTGCTGGGCCTGGGGTTGCAGATCCTGGCATTGCCACTGCTGGCCTGGGCGCTGGTGCTGCTGTTGCCCCTGCCGCCGATGGCGGCCGCCGGGCTGCTGCTGGTGTCGCTGGTGCCGGGTGGCGCCACATCGAACATGTTCAGCTACCTGGTGCAGGGCGATCTGGCCCTTTCGGTCAGCCTTACGGCGATCGCCGCGATGGTGGCACCGTTCACGCTGCCGCTGATCATGGGCTGGAACTTCGAGTTGCTCGGGCTTGCCGCACAGGGCTTTGCGCTTCCCTACTGGCACACTGTGGGGCAGCTGCTTCTGGTCACGCTGGTTCCCGCGCTGGGCGGCATGCTGCTGCGCCGGATGTTGGCCGAGGCGACGGTGCTCGGATGGCTGCCGAGGGTGAAGGTCGTGACCGGCGTGGCGATGGTCGGCATCGTCTTGGCGTTGTTCCTGGCCTACCAGCACCGGCTCCCGGCGCTGCTCAGCATCGAGACGCTGGCGGTGTTGCTGCTTTGCATGCTGGCAATGAGCCTGGGCTATCGGGTTTCACGCAGGTTGCGCCTGCCGCGCGACAGCGTGCGGGCGATCACCGTGGAGGTGGGGGTCCAGAATGCCGGGGTTGCGATGATGGTCGCGTTCGCCATCCTGCAACTGCCGGCGTTGGGGCTGGTGCCGCTGCTCTACGGCCTGTTGATGAATGTTCCGGTGTTCCTGTGGGTCTTTTACTGCCTGTGGCGGGATCGCCAGCTGGTGGCCGTCACCGAGCGCTCGTGAGTCGATTGGGCCGCATGGCTTGGGTCACAAGCTCCGGTACCTGATCTCGGTATTGCCGATCTCGCCGGTGGTGTCGAGCAGCAGGGTGTCGATCGCCGGGGCGCGGTTCAGGATGTAAGCCGCCATCATGCGCCCGACGTCGTGGTTCTCCCGCTCCAGTGCGCTGAGCAGCTTGTCGCCGACGATCCGGATCCGGTCCTCGATATCGGGTCGCGCGACCCATTCGCGGCCCATCTGACGACCCGTGTCCATGTCCCGGTCCATCTCATCGAAGAAGTCGCCGGATTCATGGACGATTTCGTCAGGAACGTTCAGCGTGTACATCTCGTCGTCGACGACGACTTTAAGATTCATGTCCCGGTAGCCCCGGCGGTCGGTGAATGGCCCACTAGGGTGCGCACCGCGAACGTCGAGGTCAAGCCACGCGTCGGCGACGGGGGCGGGGCCCGGAAGACGGGCGCTGCGCAGGCTGTAGGCAGAGAAAAGGCCGGAGGAAAAATCCTCCGGCCCCTGGCTGGCCGTGAAGGCCAGAAAGCCGGAGGCACGCCACGGTGCCTCCGGGAAGTCGGTCAGGTGATCTTGACGGTGACACCCTTCTCGCCATCCGGCCCGACCATGTGCACTGCACAGGCGAGGCAGGGGTCGAAGCTGTGGATGGTGCGCAGAATCTCCAGCGGCTGATTGACGTCGTACATCTGGTGATTGTCCATCAGCGCGGCTTCGTACGGACCGGGCTGGCCCTCTGCGTCGCGCGGTCCGGCATTCCAGGTGGTGGGCACGACGGCCTGGTAGTTGCTCAGTTTGCCGTCTTCGATGACCGTGAAGTGGGTCAGGGCGCCACGCGGGGCTTCCATGTAGCCGACCCCCTTGGCCTGCTTCGGCCAGCTCTTCGGATGCCACAGGTCCTCGTTGAAGGTACTGAGGTCTCCGGTCACGAGGTTGGCCATCAGGTTGTCGTACCAGGTCATCATGTTGTCGGCGATGATCTTGGTCTCCAGCGTGCGGGCCGCGGTGCGCCCCATGGTGGAGAACATGGCCGTGATCGGGAGATCGAGCTGGGTGAGCGCCATCGTCGCCAGTTCCTTCGTGGGCTCGTGCCCGCTGGCGTAAAGCATCAGCACCCGGGCGAGGGGACCCACCTCCATCGGCTTGCCACGCCAGCGCGGCGACTTGACCCAGGAGTAGTCGTTCTCGACATCGAGGAACTTGTACGGGGCCTTCGGACCCGTGTAGTTCAACGTGGTTTCCCCGTCCCAGGGGTGCAGACCGACGTCCTTGCCGTCCTCATAGTCGTACCAGGAACTGGAAACGAATTCCTGGACCTGTTCGGGGTCGGTCAGATCGAGCGGGTGTATCGTGGACAGGTCGCGATCGAGGATCACGCCCGAGGGGATCAGATAGCTGGACGGGTCGCCGTGACCTTCGGCCGGGAAGTCGCCGCAGGTCAGGAAGTTGCCCACGCCTTCGCCGCGTTCGAACCAGTCCTTGTAGAAACTGGCGATGGCCAGCGTATCGGGGACGTAGACCTCGTCCACGAACTCCTGCATCTGAATGATCGCGTCGCGCACGATGCTCATGCCCAGGTCGTTCATCGTGGTCTGGCCATTACCGGTGGGGCCGCCGCTGAACGCGGTTGGGGCGCCGCCGACCACGAAGTTCGGGTGCGGGTTCTTGCCTCCGAAGACCGCCTGCAGTTTGGCGACATCGCGTTGCCAGGCCAGGGCATCGAGGTAATGGGCGACCGCCATCAGGTTGGCTTCGGGCGGAAGCTTGTACTCGGGATGACCCCAGTAGGCATTGGCGAAGATCCCCAACTGCCCGGATTCCACCAGGTTCTTCACCTTCGTCTGTACGTCGGAAAAGTAGCCGGGAGAGGAATTACGGTACTTGGAGATCGACTGCGCCAGTTCCGAGGTTGCCTTCGGGTCTGCTTTCAACGCGGAGACGACGTCCACCCAATCCAGTGCATGCAGATGATAGAAGTGCATCACGTGATCGTGGATGTACTGCGCTCCGCTCATCAGGTTTCGGATCAGCTGGGCGTTCTGCGGGATCGGATAATCGAGTGCGTTCTCGACCGAACGGATCGAGGCCACGCCGTGCACCAGGGTGCAGACCCCGCAGATGCGCTGGGCGAAGGCCCAGGCGTCGCGCGGGTCGCGGCCCTTCATCACGATCTCGAGCCCGCGCACCATGGTGCCGGAGCTGTACGCGCTCGTGATGCGGTTCTCGTTATCGGTTTCCGCCTCGATGCGCAGGTGACCTTCAATACGGGTGACCGGGTCAACAACAATTCTATCTGCGCTCATTTTTTAGCTTCCTCTACCAGATTGTCAGCCACCAGCTCGAGGAGGCTGTTCATTTGTTTATCCCAGTTCAGCTTCTCGCCGCTGTCGTCGAAGTTCTGACGGCAGTTGGAGCAGCTGGTCACCATCATCTCGGCGCCGGTCTCGCCCAGTTGCCGGAACTTGGCGCCCATGACCTTGTAGCGCAGGGTATCGGCGCGGTGAATGGTGATCACGCCGCCGCCGCCGCCGCAACAGGTGTTCATGCTGCCGCCGCTCTTGGACTCGATGAGCTTGACACCGAGCGCCTCGAGCACCTTGCGGGGGGCGCTGGTGGCACCCCCGCGACGGGAGATCTGGCAGGGATCATGGAAAGCCACGGTCGAGTTGACGGTCTTGAGCTTGAGCGAGCCCGAATCCACCGCGTCGGCGAGGAATTCCGAGATATGCTGGACCTTGAAGGGCAGGGGCTTGCCGTACATGTTCGCCCCCTGCCAGCGCAGGGCCTGATAGGCGTGCCCGCATTCGGGCAGGATCACCAGCTTGGCGCCGATCTTCTCGGCCGTGGCGATGACCTTCATCGACATTTCCTTCTGCCACGCGGTATTGCCCGAGAGCAGGCCGAAATTGGTCGCCTCGTAGCCGTCGGTGCGGTAGGTCCAGCTCTTGCCCATCTGGTTCAGGATCTTCGCGGTGGCGGCCATCGATTCCGGATACTTCTGGATCTCGATGGAGGACATCAGAACCAATACCTCGGCCTCGTCCTCATTCATGTGCATGTCGACTTCGTGCTCGTCGCCCATCCACTCGACGCGATCCTCGAAAACCTGCGGCGTTGCGCCCAGCGGGCTGCCCTCGCGTTGTGCCTTCTCGGTCACCGTGTACAGCTCGTGCGGGACCAGACCGGCGTGGAACATGCCATGGCGGGCCATCCCGACCAGTGTCGCGATGTCGATGCTCATCGGGCAGATCAGCGTGCAGCGCCCGCACATGGTGCAGGTGTCGTACAGCAGTTCCTGCCATTCCTTGAGCTCGTCGAGAGTGACATTCTTCTTCAGGTTGAAAGCCTTGTAGAAGAAGGCCAGGGGGCCGGCTTCGCGCTTGTAGGCCTGCTTGAAGGGTTCGAGCTTCCAGATCGGGGTGTGCCGCGGATTGCCGCTGGCCTCGTAGAAGGGGCAGGCATGGGCGCAGGCGCCGCAGTGGATGCAGGCCTCCATGTAGGTCGCCGTAACCCGGCCGAAGTCCTTGGCGAAGTTGGTCATCGCCTTTTCGACCCGCTCCTCGTCACTCATCTCGCCCTGCAGATCAACCCGCGTACCGGGCTCGACCACCGAGAGGCGCTTGGCCTCGAGGTCGAGGGCCATTTCAGTCGTTGTCTTACTCATGCCATACCCCCCCTGCGTGCGAACCGGGATCCGGTGGTGTAGCGGGAAACCACGAACCAGAATGAATGCATCAGCTTGCCGAACGGGAAGTAGATCAGCAGCAGCCAGACGCTCAACAGATGGATGGCGAGTCCGGTCTCATAATGCGGCCAGAGGTTGGCCGTCGTCGCCAGGCCGGTCACGAAGGGCAGGGTGGTAACGAACCAGGTCGCGTAATCGTCGAAGTTCGAGATCAGCCGCTGGACCGGGTTCACCAGCCGCTTGGTCAGCGCGATGAACAGCGCCACCGTGGTGACCAGGGCTACGAACGTGATGACGCCGCCCGGCAGAGTCCACCAGGTGAACCCGACGATGTCCGCGAAGAACAGCATGTGCGGCGTGCCGAAAAAGAGCACGATGAACAGGCCAAGGTGAATCACGTAGCCCACGATGTACTGGGCACCCACATAGGGCACGAAGGGCTTGTAGGGCCAGGCGTGTGCGTACAGGCCCTTGATGCCGCCGATCCAGGCGCCCTTCTGACGAGGCTCCGAGAGGTCCTTCTTCTGGCGCAGGGCCCAGACGCCGACGAGCCGCCAGAAGATGCCCAGGACGAAGATGAAGATCGCGATCTGCATCGCGGGACCGCGTGCAAAGTCAAGTAGCGTCATGACTACTTACCTCCCGAGATTTTGTCTTGATTCTTGCGCGACATGACCGCCGACGCTGCCCCGAGGGCCACACCGGCTGCCGCCGCGATCGCGATGCCCTCCGCGGAACCCCACTGTCCTGCCGACAGCGGCTTGTAGAAGCTGTCCTTGTCCCAGAAGTTGGGTTCGGAACAACCGAGACAGCCATGCCCGGACTGGATGGGCCAACTGACGCCCTGGTTGAACTTCATCGTGGCGCAGGCGTTGTGAGTGATCGGGCCCTTGCAGCCGACTTCGAACAGGCACCAGCCCTTGCGCGCGCCCTCGTCGTCGAAGCTCTTCGCGAACTTGCCCTGGTCGTAGAACGGCCGGCGGTAGCAGCGGTCGTGGATGGTGTCGCTGAAGAAGGCGGACGGCCGCTTCAGTCGATCGACCGCCGGCAATTCGCCGAAGGCCAGGAAACTGGTCAACACGCCGGTCATGACCTCCGGAATCGGGGGGCAGCCCGGGACGTTCAGGATCGGCTTGTCGGTAATGATGTCCTCCACGCCGACCGCGCCGGTTGGATTGGGCCTTGCGGCGCCGACTCCGCCATAGGCGGCACAGGTGCCGATGCTGACGATGGCGGCGGCGCCTTCGGCGACTTCCCGGAGCGACTCGAGGTGGGTCTGGCCGTGGGAGGTCGAGTAGATGCCGTCATCCTTCAACGGGATGGAACCGTCGACGAGGACCAGATACTTGCCCCAGTTCTCGTCCATCGCGTTGCGTAGCGCCTCGACGGCCTGATCGCCCGCCGCCGCTTGCAGCGCATGCTGGAAGTCCAGCGAGATGAAGTTGAAGATCAGGTTCTCGACGGTGGGCGAGAACGCACGGGTCAGGGACTCGATGCAGGCGGTGCATTCCTGGTAGGACATCCAGATGACGGACTGGCGGCGTGCCTGTGCGAGGGACGCTGCCATGGCCGGAACCATGGTGGCGGGGATGGCCATGCTCGAGGCCACTCCCGCACAGAACTTGAGGAAGGAACGCCTGGAGATGCCCTGGCGTCGCAGTTCCTCTCCTAAGGTTAACGAGTGCTCTTTCATGCCGACCCCCTTGTGCAAGTCGTCGCTGGATTGCGAGTGGTCAATGGGAATTCCTTTCGGGTTCTTCGAACAGTTTTGAAAATCGTTCGGCGCTCGCCTGGATGTCTTCCGGGTGCGCCTCGAGGATCATCGGCACCGTGCCGATCTCCAGTTGCTGGGCGGCAGGTTGGTCGCCAGCGTTGTAATACTTGACCCACCACACCCCCGGGAAGGCGGTCTCGTGGACCTCGGTGCGTCCGGAGGCGCTGACCTCTGCCGCGACCTCGCCACGCCCGAGCCGGTCCTCCAGCACCTGAAAGTCGCCTTCGCTGAGGGGCAGGTTGCCGAGTTCGACGATCTGACGCTCGCCGCCCCGGGCAACGGTCAGCAGGTGGGCGGCGACCTCACGCAGCAGGGCCTCGGCCATGCCGGTCGGTTCGGAGCCGGCCGGGCCGGGGCCGGCGTCGAAATGGACGGGAATGTCCTTCAGGCTCATGACTGCCACCGGCGGGCGATTTCCATCACCGTCTCACAGGCCCTCGGGATCGCGTTCCCGACCGCCTCGGTGGGGCGTTCGCCCCAGTCGAAATCCTGGGGCTGGATGCCGACGAGCGCACGCCGCGCGGGGAGTAGACCCTCGAGCGCGGCCACGGCGAGGAGGTCGGAAAGGCTGACCTCGTGCACGCTGCTCTTGCCGCCGGTGCTGACGAAGTGATCCATCGCATCGCCTTCGAACACCTGGATGGTGCCCGGCGCCGCGTTCAGTGCGGCGGTGTCGACCACGATCAGGGCATCGGTCGAGACGATCGCGTTGGCCAGCATGAAGCTGAGGGTGCCGCCATCCATGAATTCGATACCGGGTGTGCCGGCCTGTTCCTGGGCCAGTCGGTTGACGATATAAACGCCGACGCCTTCATCGGTGAGAAGGATGTTGCCGAGCCCGAGAACGAGCACGGAATCGCTCTTGGTGACCTGCGCGGAGGGCGCTGGAGTTTCGGCCGGGGTTGCGCTGGTGATCATCTTTAGCCTTTAACGGTGCCTGCTGGGATCGCCAGCTGCGTCCAGGCATTTGCGTATGACAAATGCGTGTTACTTATGAATAAATCAGCTGATGCTGATGTATGGAGCAAGGATGCGGGAGGGTGTGCCCTACGGCGGTGATCTAGATCACATTCGGCCCCGTTCCAGTGTGGGAAGGTGGCGCTGTGGCAGAGGCCTGTCAGACTATCTGTGTGACATCCGCGGGAACTCTGCCAGCGGACGTGAAAAGGGGTTGAGCAACGATGTGTCTGGGTATTCCCATGCTGGTGGTGGAGTCGGATGAATTTACCGCCCTGTGTGAGCGGCGGGGCGAGCAGCGGCGCCTGAACATGATGCTGATCGGTCCGCAACCGGTGGGGACCTGGGTCCTGGCCATCATGGACCACGCCAGGGAGGTCCTCGCACCAGAGCAGGCGAAGCAGATCGACGAGGCCGTGTTGGGGCTGGAAGCCGCCATGCGTGGTGAAACCGATCTGGACGGCTTTTTCGCCGATCTCCAGCTCCCCTCTGCCATCGGGCCGCCACGGTAGCGCGTTCTTGAACCAGGAAGCCGCAGCCATCCGGCAGCGCCTGGAGGAGGCCTTCCGCCGCGTACAGGCCGAGCGCATGCAGGACATGCCGCTGCTGCACCGCGCCCTGACGGTCGAGGCCCTGGGATTCCGGCGCAGCGGGGCCGCCCAGGTTGGGGTTCTGATCACTCCGTGGTCGATGAACCTGCTCCGCCTGCCTGACGCCGACCCGATTCCCGAGGGTCGGACCGGTACCCGGGAACTGCCCCGGGGAGCGGTCGACTTCGTCGGCGCCCGGGAAGAGGGTATCGGGCCCTACGAGACCTGTTCCCTGTTCTCGCCCATGTTTCGTTTTGCGGACCAGGACGCGGCCCGCGCCGTCGCCTTCGAGACACTGTCGCTGCTGCTGCAGCCCGGCCCCGATCTGAAGCCACCGGAACCGCGGCGTCGCGGCGGCCCGATCGCCGCTTTGCGCCGCAACGTTGACCAGGATTTCGATCGGCGCGGGTTTCTCCGTGGAGCGTTTCTGGATGACGACACCGATTCCCGCTGAGGGGCGGGTCGATCTCCGTCTGGATTGGGGCGGGGACGCGGTGCTCGGGGCAGAGGTACGCTCGCGGCGGCCGCAGCCCCAGCGCCTGCTTCTCGGCCAGCCGCCAGCGCATGCGCTGGCGGTGATTCCACGACTCTACAGTCTGTGCGGGGACGCCCAGACCGTTGCGGTGGAGGCGCTGCTGAGCCTGGTCGAGGGCGGAACCGTCGATGCAGACAGGGCTTCCGGTTGGGCTGAACGCATCCGCCTCGAGAACATCCGTGAGCACCTCTGGCGTCTCGGGCTGGACTGGCCCGGGATTGCCGGTGAGGCTCCGCAGCCGGGCCCCCTGCGCGAACTGCTGGCCGGTCGCGAGCGCTTCGCGCAGGACCGGGATGCTGCGCGCGCCTGGGCATTGCAGACGTCCATCACGCTGTTCGGGGATGCCGCCGTGTCCTGGCTGGATCACGGGGACCCCCAAGCCTTCGATCGCTGGCTGCACGATGCGCCGACGGTCCTCGCAGTGCTGCTGCGGGGGTTGCAGCCGCGGCTTGCCGGGCTGGGTCGCTCGCAGGCACCGTTGTTCCGGGACGCCGATCTGGAACCCTTGGTGCGGGATGTGCTGCCCAGGCTTCGCGACGACCCCGAGTTCCACTGGCGCCCGGACTGGCGCGGGCGCGTCTTCGAGATGGGGCCCCTGGCGCGCAATCGCGAACGACCTCTGGTCGCGTCGCTGCTGGCGCAACGGGGTGCAGCGGATTCCTGGATCCGGGTGGTGGCACGGGTGCTCGAACTGGCCCAGGGCTTACACTCCCTGGTCGAGGGTGCGGCGGCGGCACACGCGCTGGCCTGGCAGCTGCGGGGTGACGAGGCCGTCGTGGTGCTGGAGATGGCCCGCGGCGTGCTGCTGCACTGGATACAGGTCGATTCAGGACGCATCGGCGACTACCGCATCGTCGCGCCCACGGAATGGAACTTCCATCCGCGGGGACCGATGCTGGAGGGCCTGCTGCAGTTGCGGGGCAGTGACGAACAGCGGTTGCGGGACGCCGTGGCCCTGCAGGTGATGGCCCTGGATCCCTGCGTGCAATACCAGTTGGAGATCGTCCATGCATGAAATGTCGCTGGCCGAGGGCATCCTGCGCATCATCGAGGATCAGGCCGCCGAACGCGGCTTCGATCGGGTCCTGCGGGTCCGGGTCGAGGTTGGCCGGCTGGCCGGCGTCGAGGTCGCGGCCCTGCGCTTCAGCTTCGACGCCGTGATGAACAACAGCGTGGCGGAATCGGCCGTGCTCGAGATCATCGATACACCGGGTCAGGGTTGGTGCCTGGATTGCGGTACGAGCGTGGAGATCAGCGCCCTGTACGATGCCTGTCCCCTCTGCGGCGGATACCGGGTACAGGCCACCGGTGGCATGGACATGCGCGTGCTGGACCTGGAGGTCGACACGGCCGACCCGCAGCCGTCCAACAGTGGAGCTCCCGCTCGCTAAGGACGCCGATCGCGGGTATCGACCAAGGCATCGAACGACCGGGAAGGTGAGCCAGCGCAATACCCTGGCGCGGTATTGGGAGCATTCTTGGCCTTGGATACGGTTGGGCGGCTGCGAACCGGCCAACAGCAGGTCCTGGCACAGCGGGTCACCGGGCAAAGCCCCACGATTCGCCTCATGAACAGCGGGGGTGTAGCCGCTGCGATTACCATTGCCGCTCGAGGAAGCGGATCTCAGGAGGTCACCGATGTGCACGGTATGCGGTTGCGGAGAAGGCGAGACGCGGGTGGAAGGGCGGCCGGTGGGCGCCCATGAGCACGAGCATCGCCATGCCGACGGCACGGTGCACAGCCACGCCCACGACCACGTGCACGAGCACGAACATGGTGCCGGGCATGAGCATCAGCACGGGCACCAGCACATGCACCGTCATGCCGACGGCACGGTGCATGCCCATGTCCACGATCATGCAGGTGAACACGGGCACGGCGAGGCGCACGGCCACCGGCACGAGCATGCGCATCCGCATCGTCATGGGGACGGCATCGAGCACAGCCATCCGCACGACCACGCGCGGGAGCACGGCCATGGGGCAGGGCACGAACATCAGCACGTGCAGCCTCACCAGCACGAACACCGTCACGCCGATGGTACGGTGCACGCCCATCCGCACGACCACGATGCCCATCATGGTCACGGCACCGGCCATGACCATGGACACGCCGCCGCCGAGGCGCCGGCTCGGTCGGGAGACGACTTCCACTACGGGCAGGGTCCGGCGCATGCACATGCGCCTGGGATGACCCAGGAGCGCATGGTCCGCATCGAGCAGGACATCCTCGGCAAGAACA
>NZ_REBW01000119.1 GCF_007692535.1 Thioalkalivibrio sp.
GCTACGCTAACCCGACCTACAGAACTGGGCCGCGTATTTTCACGCTAACTGCCGGTGCAAAGGTGAGCGTGATCAGCCTCGTCCCCGCTGGCGCACCGCCTCGAAAAGCGCGACGCCGGTGGCGACAGAGACGTTCAGACTGGAAACGCTCCCCGTCATGGGAATCGCCGCGAGGTGATCGCAGGTCTCGCGCGTCAGGCGTCGCAGCCCCTCCCCTTCCGCTCCCAGCACCAGTACCGTGGGCAGGGTCAGGTCGACCTGGTACAGCAGCGTCTCGGTGTCGCCCGCGAGCCCAACGACCCAGAGACCCTGGTCGCGCAAGCTGCGCAGCGCCCTTGCCAGGTTGACCACGGAAATCAGCGGCACGGTCTCCGCCGCGCCCGAGGCGGCTTTGGCGGCGGCCGGCGTCAGCGAGGCACTGCGATCCCGCGGCACGATCACCGCGCTGGCCCCGGCCGCATCGGCGCTGCGCAGGCAGGCACCCAGGTTGTGCGGGTCGGTGACACCATCCAGGGCCAGGAAGAGAGTTCCGCCCGCGGCGACAAGATCCGCGAGATCGGCCTCGGTCGCGCGCTGACGCGGCAGCGTCCAGGCCAGCACGCCCTGATGGCGCAGTTCGGGATGGCCGCGGTCGAGACGTTCCCGGCGCACCCGCTCGACACTGATCCCCAGTCCCTCGGCACGGGCGATGATGCCTCCCAGACGCGCGTCAATCGAGTCCGCGGCCACCTGCAGGCGCTTGACCCTCTCCGGGGCATTGGCCAGCAGCGACTCCACCGCATGCAGGCCGCCGACGACCTCGGCCTGACTCACGAATCCGAATCCCGACGCCTCCTGCGACCCGAGCGCCTGCGGCCAGATCCGGTGGCCGAATCATCCCCGGCAGGGGTTTCGGCCTGGATCTCCTTCACCTCCGACTTGGGCTTGGACGACGGCCGGATCAGCATGGCCACCTCGCCCTGGGGTTCCGCACGGCGCCGGCGCCGGCGTGGCGGCTCGGGCGCGGGAGGCGATTCGGCGGATTCCGCTTCGGGCGCTGCAGCCGGGACCCGCGCGCGCGCGGGCGTCTGCGGAGCAGTGGGGACAGAATCCACCGCATCGGAAGCAGGGCTGCGGCGGCGCCGCCCTTTGGGCTTCGCATCAGGCCGGGCCTCGGCCTTTGGCGGCTCCGGGACGTGAGGGGGTTGCGGAGGCGCGTCCGTCTCCTTCGCCGAGGCTTCGTCCGCAAGCGCGGGCGCCTCGGGCTTGCGCCCGCGACGGCCCCGGCGCCCCGGCTTGCGTCCGTCGCCCGACTCGCGCCCGGCGCCCGCTGCCCCCCGCCTGGGCTTGCGTGGCGCGGACTCGGTGGGACGGCCTTCCTCATCCACCAGACGCAGGTCGATCTTGCGGTCGTCCAGGCTGACCCGGGTCACCTGTACCTTCAGGCGGTCGCCGATCCGGAAGGTTCTGCCGCCGCGCTCCCCGGTCAGGCGGTGGCGGATCGGATCGAAGTGGTAGAAGTCGTTGTCCAGGCTGGTGACGTGCACCAGACCGTCGATGAAAACATCGACGATCTCCACGAACAAACCGAATCCGGTGACTCCCGAGACCACACCGTCGAAGACATCGCCGACCTTGTCCTCCATGTACTCGGCCTTCAGCCAGGCGATGGCATCGCGGGTCGCGTCGTCGGCACGACGTTCGGCCATGGAACAGTGCTCGCCCAGGGTCTCCATGTCACTGTGCGAGTACGCGAATCCTGCGGCCTTGCCACTGCGCAGCACGTGGCGGATGCCGCGGTGCACGAGAAGGTCGGGATAACGACGGATCGGCGATGTGAAATGGGCATAGTCGTCCAGGGCCAGGCCGAAGTGGCCGCTGAGACCGGGACCGTAGACGGCCTGGCTGAGCGAGCGCAGCACGACCGTCTGGATCAACTGCTTGTCCGGGCGGTCAGCCGCCGCGCGCAGCACCGCCGAATAGTGCGCGGGCGTAGGCTCGTCGCCGCCGTCCAGCGTCAGACCGACCCCGGACAGGAAGTCACGCAGGTCGTCGATCTTCTCGGTCGGCGGCTGGTCATGAATGCGGTACAGCGCCGGCACCTTGTGCTTTTTCAGGAACTTGGCCGCCGATACGTTGGCGGCAATCATGCATTCCTCGACCAACCGGTGGGCATCGTTGCGCTCCACCGGCACGATGCGCTCGATCTTGCGCTCCGGACCGAACTCGATCCGGGTCTCGGTGGAATCGAAGTCGATCGCACCGCGCCGATTGCGGGCAGCGTTGAGCACCTTGAACACCGCGTGCAGTCGCTCCAGGTGCGGCAGCAGCTTTGCATGCTGCTTGCGCAGGGCCTCGTCACCGTCGACCAGCATCGCGGCCACCTGGGTGTAGGTCAGGCGCGCGTGAGAGCGCATCACGCCCTCGTGGAAGCCGAAGCTGCGCAGGGCTCCACGCTTGCCGATCTCCATCTCGCAGACCATGCACAGGCGTTCGACATCGGGATTCAGCGAGCACAGGCCATTGGACAGCACCTCCGGCAGCATCGGGATCACCTGCTTGGGGAAGTACACCGAGGTGCCCCGGTTGCGCGCCTCCTTGTCCAGCGCCCCGTCCCTGTCCACGTAATGCGAGACATCGGCGATCGCGACCCAAAGCCGCCAGCCGCCGTCTGTTTCCTCGCAGTACAGAGCATCGTCGAAGTCGCGGGCGTCCTCGCCGTCGATGGTCACCAGCGGCTTCTTGCGCAGGTCCAGCCGTCCCTTCCGGGCTGTTGCGGGAACGTCGGCACCGAACTGGTCGGCGGCGGCGGTCACTTCGTCGGGCCAGTGGAACGGCAGCCCGTGCGCGCGGATCGCGATGTCGATCTCCATGCCCGGCGCCATGTGTTCGCCGAGGACTTCGACCACCTCCCCGCGCAGTCGGGCCTTGCGTGACGCCTGCGGGCGAATGCGCACCACCACGATCTGGTCGTCGCCAGCCGCGCCCAGGCCGTCGGGCGGAATCAGGATGTCATGGGTGATCCGCTTGTTGTCCGGGGTGACTACGCCGACCCCATCCTCGATGCGGATGCGCCCGACCACCTGCTCGGAACCACGCTCGAGGATCTCGATGATGCCCCCCTCGCGCCGCCCCCGATGATCGACACCCATCACCCGCCCCAGCACGCGATCGCCATGCAGCACGCCGCGCATCTGCCGCGGCGACAGGAACAGATCATCGCTCTGGTCGTCGGGGACCAGGAAGCCGAAGCCGTCGGGATGGCCGATCACCCTTCCGCGCAGCAGATCGGCCTGCTCCACCGGCAGGTAGGCGCCGCGGCGGTTGCACAGCAACTGGCCGTCACGCTCCATCGCCCGCAGGCGCCTGCGCAGGGCCTCGGTCTGTTCCTCGCTCACGATGCCGAGGCGTTCCGCGATCTCCTCGAACTCCAGCGGGTTGCCGGCCTCGATCACGCTCTCCAGTATCAGTTCGCGGCTGGCGATCGGGTTTTCGTATTTCTGTGCCTCGCGCTCGAAATTCGGATCGACCGGCGGACGGTTGCTGCGTTTTCTGGGCATTCACTTCACTCGTTTTGGAGCCCCCCACGGCCTTGGCCTTGGTCGGGTCCACCATTGGAACCCGGGGGCATGACAGATCAATTGACACTTCCGGCGGAGGACTCTATATTGCGCGCTCCTGAAGCGCAGGACCTCACGGTCCATCCTCATGCCGAGGTGGCGGAATTGGTAGACGCGCTAGCTTCAGGTGCTAGTGGGCGTAAGCTCGTGGAGGTTCAAGTCCTCTCCTCGGCACCATTTCTTCCCTCATCCCTTTTTCCGTTCTCCGGCATTGCCGTGAGCGTTCGGTGATTCGCGCGTTGTCCGTGCAGCGCCACTGCGGAAAAACATGGGTGCCGGGACCGGAAAGCCCCGACACGCCCCGCTTCGATCAGCCCGCAAACGGGTCACGCAGCACGATCGTCTCGTCCCGGTCCGGCCCCGTGGAGACCATGTCGATGGGCAGGCCCACCACGCTGCCCAGCCGTTCCAGGTAGCGTTGGGCATTCGCCGGCAGCTTGTCGTAGTGACGGATTCCCAGGGTGGATTCCTGCCAACCCGGCATCTCTTCGTAGATCGGCTCACAGCCCGAATAGGCCTCGGCCCCTGCCGGCGGGATATCCATCACTTCGCCATCGCAGCGATAGCCGACACAGATCTGGAGGTTCTCCAGCCCGTCGAGCACGTCGAGCTTGGTGATGCAGAGGCCGCTGATGCTGTTGATCGCACCGGCGCGGCGCAATGCCACGGCATCGAACCAGCCGCAACGGCGCGGCCGACCCGTGGTGGACCCGAACTCGTTGCCGCGGCGCGCCAGATGCTCACCCATGCTGTCGAACAGTTCGGTCGGAAATGGCCCGGCCCCGACGCGGGTGGTATAGGCCTTGGTGATGCCCAGGATGTAGTCGAGATCGCGCGGGCCGACACCGGAACCCGTGGCGGCGCCGCCCGCCGTCGTGTTCGAGGAGGTGACGAAGGGGTAGGTGCCGTGGTCGATGTCGAGCAGGGTGCCCTGGGCACCCTCGAACATCACGTCGGCACCCTGCGCGCGCAGAACGTGCAGACGGCCGCTGACGTCGGTGACCAGCGGTCGCAGGCGCTCCGCCTGGGCAAGGCTCTCGTCGAGCACCGCCTGGAAGTCGATGGCATCGGCCTGAAAGTAATTCTTCAGCACGTAGTTGTGGTAATCCAGCACTTCGCCGAGCTTGGCGGCAAATCGTTCCCGGTGGAACAGATCGCTGAGGCGCAGGCCACGCCGGGCGACCTTGTCTTCGTAGGCGGGGCCGATGCCCCGTCCGGTGGTGCCGATCGCGGCCGCGCCGCGGGCGCGTTCGCGGGCGTGGTCCAGCGCCACGTGATGGGGCAGGATCAACTGGCAGGACTCGGACAGGCGCAGGCGCTCGGCCACGGGTACCCCGCGCGCCTCGAGCATGTCCATCTCCTCCAGCAGCGCAGTGGGTGACAGCACCACGCCGTTGCCGACCAGGCACTCGACGCCGGTCCTGAGGATTCCGGAGGGAATCAGGTGCAGCACCGTTTTCTGGCCACCGATGACAAGCGTGTGGCCGGCGTTGTGTCCACCCTGGAAGCGCACCACCGCAGCGGCGTTTTCGGTCAGCAGATCGACGACCTTCCCCTTGCCCTCGTCACCCCACTGACTCCCCAGAATTACTACGAATCGTCCCATTGGCCTACGGCTCCTCGACATTCCATTCATGACCACGCTTCTGCAAGCGTGGGCCCTGCGTCAACGCTTCTCCGGACTCGCCCGCAAGCAGGCGGCGCACCCGGACCCCCCGGGCACGCAGATCCGCGATCGCAGCTTCCAGCCCGGCATCCCCCTCCGCCGGTGCAAGAACGCAATCCCGCCGCGGCTCCGTCCACGCTGGAACCAGGCGCAGCAACAGCCTCAGGTCGGTACTGAAGCCGGTCGCGGCCCGCGCGCGGCCGAACACACGGCCAATTTCATTGTAGCGACCACCGCGCGCGATTTCCTGGCCGGAGCCCGGCACGAACGCCGCGAAGACCAGGCCCGTGTGATACGAGTAGCCGCGCAGCTCGCCGAGATCCACGTGAACATCGAGGTCGGGATGCACGGCCTGGAGGCGTTCGATCACGGCTGACAGGTGATCCAGGGCGGACGTCACCTGCACGGGCGCGGCCGCAAGCATGCCGCGGGCCTCGACCAGAACCTCGGGTCCCCCGTTGAGGTCCACCAGCGCCCGCAGCAGCTGTGCCACTTCGACATCGAGCTGCCACGCGGCGAGCGTCTCGTCGATCTCGGGGATGGCCTTGCGCTGGAGCAGGTCGAAGAAGACCTGTTCCCGGCCCCTGTCTAAACCCGCCGTCCGGGCCAGCGAGCGGTAGATGTCCACGTGGCCCAGATCGATACTGGCACCGCGAACGCCACAACGATCCAGGGTGGCCAGCATCAGCCGGATGATCTCGACGTCGCTGTCGAGACCGTCGTGCCCGAACAGTTCGGCCCCGGCCTGCATTGGGCTGCGCGAGCCGGACCACTCATCCGCACGGGTACGCAGCACGCTTCCGACGTAGCAGAGCCGGGACGTACCCTCCTCGCGCAGGCGGTGGGCATCGATCCGCGCCACCTGCGGCGTGAGATCGGCCCGCAGCCCCATCAGCTTGCCGGTGAGCTGGTCGGTGAGCTTGAACGTCTGCAGGTCCAGCTCGCGCCCGGCGCCGGTGAGCAGGGAATCGAGGTATTCCGCCATCGGCGGAATCACCAGGTCATAGCCCCAGACATCGAACTGATCCAGGATCGCGCGGCGCAAGGCCTCCAGGCGCCGCGCGGCGACAGGCAGGGCCTCCTCGAGTCCATCCGGAAGCAGCCACCGGTTCACGTCGGTCATCGTTTTCCCTGTATCAACAGTGCTTCACTCAGCCACGCACCCAGGCCAGCAAGGCAAGGCCGAGCAGCATCGAGATGAGCCCGAACAGCCGCAATGTCCCCTCCGGCAGACGGGCGAGCTCCAGGAGGACCTCCCGGTAACGGCGCGGCACCAGAAACGGCAGGAGCCCCTCAAAAACAAGCAGCAGCGCGAACGCTGCTGCCAAATCCGACCATACCACTCAGAAAGCCGTTATGGACTCTGCGGTTCGTTCACCCCGGACGGATCCTTGAAGTACCGGAAGAAGTCCGACGTCGGATCCATCACGTACGTGCTGCGCTCACCCGACAGCGAATTGCGGTAGGCAATCAGGCTGCGGTAGAAGCCGAAGAAGTCCTCGTCCGCCCCGAAGGCCTGGCCCAGGATCTCGGTCGCTCGGGCATCACCGACACCGCGGATCTCCTCGGACTCCCGATAGGCATCGGCGAGGATGACGGTACGGTCACGATCGGCACGTGAGCGGATGCGCTCTCCCTCCTCCTGACCGCGGGCCCGGAAGTCCTGGGCAACACGCTGACGTTCGGCGCGCATGCGATCATACACCGATTCCGACACCTCGTCCGGAAGGTCGATGCGGCGGATGCGCACGTCGACCAGGGTTACACCCAGTTCGCGCGCGGTCTCCAGCGCCTCCTGGCGCACCGCACCCATGATCGTCAAGCGCTCGCCGGCCACCACCTCGGCCAGTTCGTACCGGGCGAACTCGTTACGCATGCCGTCACGAAGGATCTGTGCCAGCCGTTCCTCGGCGTTGCGCTCGTCGCCGCGGGTGGCCCGGAAGAACTGCCCGACGTCGTCGATGCGCCACTTGGCATAGAAGTCCACGATGACGTTCTTGGCCTCGCTGGTCAGGAAGCGGTCCGGCGGGATGTTGAGCGTCATGATCCGGGCTTCGAAGAAGCGCACGTTGTTGATCAACGGGAACTTCAGGTGCAGACCCGGCTCGAGGTCCACTTTGCGCACTTCCCCGAGCGAGAAGAGGATGACGCGTTCACGCTCGTCCACCGTGTAGGTCGACATGGCGATCAAGATGACCGCAACGATTGCGGCGATACCTGCTATGCGAAACATTAGCGCACCTCCCGGGCACGCGGATCAGGCCGTGGGGCCGCCGGTCGGTTCATGCCCGCGCTGGGCGTGCTGATGCCAAAGGTGCCGCGCGTGCCGTCCAGCGGTTCCGGGGTCGTACCCGGGAGCGCGCCCGCACCGGTGCCGCGTAGCAACTGGTCGAGCGGCAGCATCATCAGGTTGTTGGTCTGCCCGACATCCAGCATCACCTTGTTCGAATCCTGGAAGATTGCCTCCACCGCCTCGATGTAGAGGCGCTGGCGCGTCACGCTCGGCGCGACCTGGTATTCGGTGAGCAGCTGCGAGAAGCGAGACGCATCACCCTCGGCCCTGGCGATCGTCTGATCCCGGTAGCCTTCGGCCTCTTCCAGGATACGAGCCGCCTGACCGCGCGCACGCGGGATCAGGCCATTGGCATAGGCCTCGGCCTCGTTCCGGAAGCGGGCCTCGTCTTCACGGGCACGGATCGCGTCAGCGAAGGATTCCTGCACCGGCTCGGGCGGCTGCGCCTGCTGCATCGACATGGCCGTGACGATCAAGCCCGCACCGTACGAATCCAATGCCTGCTGCAGGGTCTGGCGCGAACTGATCGCGATCTCGCCACGGCCCTCACCCAGGATGAAGTCCAGCCTGCTCTTCCCTACGCTCTCGCGGATGGCCGATTCCATCAACTGCTGCACGGTGACGTCCGGATTGCGCACGTTGAACTTGAAGTCGACGACGTCCAGCACGCGATACTGCACCGCGATGTCGACGTCGATGATGTTTTCGTCGGCGGTCAGCATCAACGCCCGGTTCTGCAGGGTACGGATGCTGTCGACGTTTTCGACCTCCACGCGCTCGAACGGCCACGGCAGATGCCAGTTCGGACCGGGGGACGAGACTTGCTGGAAAGCACCGAAGCGCAACACCACGCCCCGCTCGCCTTCGCTCACGATGTAGAAACCGGAAGCCAGCCACACCACCACCGCGATGATGATCGCGAGACTCACCACGGCTTTGGAGTTGCGACCCATTCCCGAGCCGCCGTCGCCGCCGGAACTGCCGCCGCCACCGCCACCAAACAGGCTGTTGATCTGCTGGGTGACCTTGCGCATCATTTCTTCAAGATCGGGCGGACGCTGTCCGCCACCACCGCTCCCGCCGCCGCGTTGACCGCCGCTCCAGGGATCGCGCTGGTTGTTTCCCGGTTCGTTCCAGGGCATTTACTCTGACTCCTACTATCGGTACAGCCTTATGAACGTGAAACGCGCGTTTGGTTCGCCACGTGTTCTACGTAGGGGCCGGCATTTTAGGCACCACCCCCCCACCTAGCAAGCCCGGGGTGACAGTGGTTGGAGAGAACGGTCGTTAAACCTTACCGCTTTGGCGCAAGCGGGAAACGGGCTCAGGCAACGTAGCTCACGTATTCGGGGTCATACATCTGCGCCTCGACCCAGGCCTCCAGGTCGGCTGGGCGCTCGTTTCCCGCAAGCCCCTCTGCAAAGGCGACCTCCGCGACGGCAACGGCGATCCGGGCCGAGACCTCACGCACCCGCGCGAGTGCCGGGAACAGGCTGCCCTGTGCGAGATCCTCGTCGCGCACCATCTCGGCGAGTGCCCGGGCGGCCACCATGAACATCGCATCGGTGACCCGCGAGGCCTGCGACACAACTGCCCCCAAGCCAACGCCCGGGAAGATATAGGAGTTGTTGCCCTGCCGCGGCACGAAGCGCCGCCCGTCGACGTCCAATGGGTCGAACGGGCTGCCGGAGGCAAACAGTGCCCGGCCGTCGGACCAGGCGTAGGCCTGCTCGGCCGTGCATTCCGCCCGGGACGTGGGGTTGGAGAGCGCAAACACGATCGGTCGGTCATTCAGGCCCGCCATCATCTCGATGACCTCGCGGGTGAATGCACCCGGCACCGCACCGACGCCGATGATGGCTGTCGGACGCAGCGCCTCCACCGCCTCGAGGAAGCTGACGAGTGGTGGGTGCTCGTGGGCGTAGGGCCGCTTGTGTTCGGCCAGCGCCGAGCGACCCCGTATCACCAGCCCCCTGGAGTCGACCATCCAGGACCGGCGCCGCGCGACTCCCTCTTCCATTCCTTCCGCCACCAGGGCGGAGGTCAGCAGATCGGCGATGCCGGTAGCTGCCTCGCCCGCACCCAGGAACAGGAAGGTCTGGTCACGCAGGGGACGATTGGTCACCCGGAGCGCCGACAGGATCCCCGCCAGCGTGACCGCGGCCGTGCCCTGGATGTCATCGTTGAAACAGGGGATCCGGTCACGGTACGTCTGCAGCAGGCGAAAGGCGTTGTGATTGGCGAAGTCCTCGAACTGCACCACCACTCCGGGGAAGACCTCCTGCGTGGCCTCGAGAAACTCCGCCATGAGTTCGTCATATTCGGTTCCGGCGAGGCGCCGCCGGCGCAGGCCCAGATAGAGCGGATCCTCGAGCAACGACTCGTTGTTGGTCCCGATGTCGAACATCACCGGCAGACAACGGCGCGGATGCACCCCGGCGCAGGCAGTGTAGAGGGCCAGCTTGCCGATCGGGATTCCCATGCCGCTGGCGCCAAGGTCGCCCAGACCCAGGATGCGCTCACCGTCGGTGACCACGATGATCCGCGCGTCCCGGTAGGGCCAGTTACGCAGCACGGAAGACACTTGGCCGCGATCCTCCGCCGAGACGTACAACCCGCGCGGGCTTCGGTAGATGTGGCCGTATTCCTGGCAGGCCAGCCCGACGGTCGGCGTGTAGATCACCGGCATCATTTCGTCGGGGTTTTCGATAACCACCCGGTAGAAGAGCGCCTCGTTCCGGTCCTGCAGGCTCTGGAGCATGATGAAACGCTCCAGTGGCGAGTCGATGCGCCGGAAGTTCTCAAGCACTCGCTCCACCTGTTCCTCCTGGGTGGAGACATGCGGCGGCAGCAGGCCGGTCAGCCCCAACACATCGCGTTCGCGAGCCGTGAAGGCCGAGCCCTTGTTCAGGGAGGGATCGCGCAACAGCGCCATGCCACGTGGGAACCATTCGGGAAGGGGGCCCGACAGAGCCTCGCCAGGTAGCTGCTGCGGCATTGCGGAATGTCCTCGGCGGAGCGCTAATGAATGGGCAGAAGGCGTAAGGGAAAGAAGCGGATAGACCGGCTCCGTTCCCTCAGTATCCGGTGCCTATTCAGGCGCGTCAACCGCTCCGCAGAGCGCCCGTGCTCAGCCGCTGCCGGCGGACCGGAAACGTTCGAGCATGTGTTCGATCAGGGGATCCAGGTAGCCCTGCTGCCACGCGGCGATCGCGAT
>NZ_REBW01000051.1 GCF_007692535.1 Thioalkalivibrio sp.
CCCGCCGGTCCCACTGGATCACCTGCATGTTGCCGAAGGGACGCAGCTGAGGGGCCAGGGCGTGGCCGCGGCGGGCCAGCTCCAGCAGCACCTCGGTATCGAATGCACCGCTCTCGAACTCGATCCGGTCGGGCAGGTACTGGTGGTGGATGCGCGGGATCCGCACGATCTCCTCGGCGTCGGCTCCGTCCAGGGCCGCGAGAATGCCGTGCAGGACCATGGTGATGATGCGGCTGCCGCCGGGGGTGCCCAGCACGGTGACGCGGTCCGGGGTCTCCACGAAGGTCGGGGTCATGCTGGACAGCGGACGCCGCTGGGGACCGATGGCATTCGCCTCGAAGCCGATCAGACCGTAGACATTGGGCACCCCGGGCCGCGCCGAAAAATCGTCCATCTCGTTGTTCAGCAGGATGCCGGTCCCGGGCGGAACGAGGCCCGACCCGAACGGATAGTTCAGCGTGATGGTGGCAGCCACCCGGTTGCCCTCGGCATCCAGCACCGAGAAGTGGCTGGTCTGGGGGCTCTCGCCCGACGGCGGATCCACCGCTGCATTCTCCGCCACCAGCGGCAGATCGGCGCTGGGCGTGGCCCGTTCGGGATCGATACCCTCCCGCAACTCGGCAGCATATTCGGGAGAGAGCAGGCGCGTGACCGGAATGTGCACATGGTCCGGGTCACCCAGATACACGGCGCGGTCGCGGTAGGCCCGGCGCATGGCCTCGACCAGCAGGTGGACCCGCTGGGCCTCGTCATCGCCATCGCGGTCGTCCCGCGCCGCCAGGATGTTCAGGATCTGGCCAATGGCAATGCCGCCGGAGGAGGGCGGCGCGGCGGTGACGATGCGCGCACCCCGGTGCTCGAGCACCACCGGGCTGCGCTCGACCACTTCGTACCCGGCGAGATCTTCCAGCGTCCAGATGCCCCCGGCGCTGCGGACACCGTCCACCAGTCTTTCGGCGGTTTCGCCCGCATAGAAGCCGGCGAAACCCTGCTCTGCCAGCCGCCGCAGGCTGTCCGCGAGATCCGGTTGCCGGATCCGTTCGCCCTCGGCCGGCAACTCGCCATCGCGCAGGAAGATGTCGGCGGCATCGGCCCCGGCGCGCAGGGCCGGGAGGCGGAAGCGGGCCATCTGCAGAAAGGTGGCGTCCACCGGGAAACCGTCCTCGGCAAGCCGGATGGCCGGCACCAGGCTCGCGTCCAGGGTCAGACGGCCGTAGCGGTCGGCAAGATGCACCAGCGCGGCCGGCATCCCGGGGATGGCGGCCGCGAGGGCACCGTCCAAGGAAAGCCCGGGAACGACCTCGCCGTCGGCGTCCAGGTACAGACCGCGGTGTGCGGCGGCGGGGGCGGTCTCCCGTGCGTCGAGCATCACCGAACGGCCGGCTTCCGCCTCATGCAGCAGGAAGAAGCCACCGCCGCCCAGCCCCGATCCCTGTGGCTCGACGACGCCCAGGGCCGCGGTCACCGCGACCGCCACGTCGAAGGCATTGCCACCCGCGGCGAAGACCGCCTCACCCGCGGCGGTGGCCAGCGGATGCGCGCTGGCCACCGCATGCTGGCCTGGACCGGCCTGCGCGGAGGTGCAGACGGCCAGCAGCCACAGGACGCAGAACCCTGCGCACGCCCGGCGCGCGCGCAAATGCATGGACGGCAACGGCATCAGGAAGTCAGGTCGCGGTGAGCTGCTCGTACTTGGCCTGCAGCTCTTCGGGGGTCTCGCTGTGGTCGGGATCCAGCGGAATGCAGTCCACCGGGCACACCTGCTGGCACTGCGGCTCGTCGTAATGGCCGACACACTCGGTGCAGAGCTTCGGGTCGATGACATAGATCTCGTCGCCCGGTGAGATGGCGCTGTTCGGACACTCGGGCTCGCAGACGTCACAGTTGATGCATTCGTCGGTAATCATCAGGGCCATGGATGCACCTCAGGGTGTGTTATCGATGGCTATCCGACCCGTTGGCTCGGGTATCGGCATAGCGCTCGTCCAGGGCACGCGCAACGGCCGGACTGACGAAGTTTGAAACGTCCCCCCCCAGGCGGGCGATTTCCCGCACCAGACTGGAGGACACAAAGCTGTATTCCTCCGCCGGCGTCAGGAACATGGTCTCCACCTCCGGGGCCAGTTGCCGGTTCATCGCCGCGAGCTGGAATTCGTGCTCGAAATCGGAGACGGCGCGCAGGCCGCGAAGGATCACGGTGGCCCCCTGCTCGCGCGCGAACCGCGCCAGCAGCATGTCGAAGCCAAGGACCTCGACGTTGGCCAGCCCGGCCAGCGCCGACCGCGCCAGGCTCACCCGCTCTTCCAGCGGGAACGACGGCTCCTTCCGCGGACTCTCGGCGACGGCCACGATGACGCGCCCGAACAGCTTCGAGGCCCGCCGCACGATGTCGGAGTGGCCGCGGGTGATCGGGTCGAAGGTTCCGGGGTAGATCGCGGTGATGCTCATGGCCGGGGTACGCCGGGGTTACGCTGGGTTCGCGCGTAGCTTACCTCGAAAGCATCCACTCGGTCAGGGCCGTGCGGTGACCATGCCGGCGGCCGGATCGGCACGCTGTCCGAAGACCGGGCAGGGCGGCGTCGGGCGGCAGTCCTCGCCGGTCGACCCCGCATCCGCGACGGTGCGGGCGCTGCGTTCGTAAACCGCGGCTTCGGGCGCCAGGGCGACGGCGCACCCGGCAGCGCTGCGGGCCTGGCGACCGCACTGGCGCGCAGCGAGCACATGCGCGAGGTTGTTCCAGGCCTCGTGCCGCTGCGGCTGCTGCTGCAGCAGATCGCGCAGCGCACGCTCAGCCGACGCGAACTCGCCCGCCGCAAACCGGGCGTTGGCCAGCCCCAGATAGCCGATATGCTGCTCCGGCCAGCGCTCGATGGCGGTCCGATAACCGCTCTCCGCGGCGGTGAGCATGCCGGTCTGCTCGAGCTCGTTCACTGCCCGCAGCCAGGACAGCGGCTCGGCCGTGGCGGGGAGCCGGTCAGGGGGCAGCGCGACAAAGGCCCAGCGTTCGCCACGCGCCCAGGTCCTCTCGAAACGCGGCAGGTCGTTCACGTGCCGCTCGATGGTGCCGCTGCGCAGCATGATCCGCCCGGCGTCGAGGTCGTAGCCGATCACCACTGCGTAGTGCCAGCGTGGCGCAAAGCCCAGGCCCAGGTTCTGGAACACCAGCACTGGATTCCCTGCCGCGACCTCGGTCAGGACGTCGGCGAGTTCGGGGCGCAGACGATAGGCGACCAGCCCGCGGGCGCGGGCAGCGGCCCGCATTTCGGCCTGCAGGCTCCCCTTCCGTTCCGGCACATAGACCTCCCGGACCAGTTCCTCCGGCGTCACCTCGATGCCGTGTCCGACCAGCACCGTCGCCAGCGCGGCAGGGCCGCACTGGTAATCTTCCTGGGGAAAGAAAGCGGTATCGGCGAGTTCCGCGCGGGGTGGCAGGTCCGCCGGCACCGCCTGGCTGATGCCCTGGCTCTGCGGCGCCGTCGCGCAGCCCGAAAGCAGGGCCAGCGCAAGTACCGCCGCAGCCAGACTGAAGAGCCGCAGCCCGCGTTCGGGGACAGCCGCGCTGTTAGCCAACGGACGCATGTGTCAGCGAGTGGGTTGCACGAAGGAGAAGATGTCGGTGATGCCGAGCGCATCGGTGATCACGAAAACCAGGAATACGATCAACACGGCCTCGAGCGCACCCGCACCTGCCGGCAACTGATCGAGGCGGGCGTTCAGGTCGGCCACTTCGGCATCGGTCAGCTGGTGCGCCCGTGCCTGCGCGTCCGCGGGATCCACGCCCATGCGGGTCAGCGCAGACTGCAGCTCCCCGGAACCCAGGCGCTGCGCCAGCGCCGCCCGGTCGGCATCGGCCCCGGCCGCCGTGATCAGCGTGTTTGTATCGAGCATGCCGGCCATCACCGGCGTCGCCGGGAGCAGCGCCAGCAACAAGGCGCAAAGAAACATCAGGGCGCGAGCCGACTGGCGCTTTGTCTTCATGTACTGCCTCCTGATGGTGTTTTGGTCATCATTGTTCCCATCGGGGGCAAGGCGCAACAGGCGCTGCGCTGCCCCGACCATAGAATCTCAATACTACACCCTGCCCCCGTACAGCCCCCAGATCCGGTGATTCCCACCCGTTACCGCAACTCTCATGGCCTCGGAGCGCGCCACCCCGAAAGATGAAAGCGGAGCGCCTATGGAGTGCGGCGGCTTGCCGCCGCTTTGGGGAGCTCGGCCATCCCCGGCACCAAATAGCGGGAGCAAGCTCCCGCACTCCATAGGCGGGGCGCAGCGGCGGGCGTAACCCTGACTTTCATGCTAAAAGCCTGTCGGAAGGCGCTGAAGCCTCGCCGTTTCGGCGCGCTATGCCTCATCGGCCCGGAATTCGGGGCAACGCTTGGGGCGCAGGACACCACGGATCCGGGGGTAGCAAGGCAGGCCGTTCAGGAACGGCGGGTAATCCTCTCCCTCGATCAGGGGCCGCAGGTGGTCGCGGCAGGCCTGGGTGATCCCGTAGCCGTCGGGCGAGATGAATTCCAGCGGCATGCCGCGTTCGACGTTGGCCACGCGCTCGAGCGGCACCCGGTCGATGACCCAGCGGTAGGGTACGCTGGCCTCGCGCCGGATCACCGGCATGAAGCTGTGATGCCCGGCGACCACGCCCTCGACCGCGGCCTTGCCCACCGCGTAGGCCTGCTCGACGTCCACCTTCGAGGCGAGGTGCCGCGCGGCACGCTGGATGTAGTCCACGACCGACCAGTGCAGCTTGTGCCCGGTCTCCTTCTTGATCATCTCCGCCAGGCGCGGCACCGCGCCGCCCAGCTGGGTGTAGGCGTAGACGTCGTGGCTCTGGGCCACCGCGTAGAGCGACCCGTCCTTCTTCTTCAGCCCCTCGGAGACCACGACCACGCAGTAGCCGTGGCGCTCGATCGTCCGCTGCAGGTTGGTCAGGAAGTCGGCCTCGTCGAAGGGCACCTCGGCGAACAGGATCAGCATCGGCGGCTGTCCGTCGTATTCCTGGGCCAGCGCGGCGGCCGCAGCGAGCCAGCCCGCGTGCCGGCCCATGACCTCCAGGATGAAAACCTTGGTGGAACTGGTGTGCATGGATTCGACGTCGAGGCTGGCCTCGCGCACCACGGTCGCGATGAACTTGGCCGCGGAGCCGAAGCCGGGGCTGGTGTCGGTACAGTCGAGATCGTTGTCGATCGTCTTGGGGACGCCGACCGCGGTGATCGGGTAGCCCATCAGGTCGCCGATCCGCGCAACCTTCAGCGCCGTGTCCATCGAACCGCCGCCGCCGTTGTAGAAGAAGGTGCCGATGTCGTGCGCCTGGAACACCTCGACCAGGCGCTCGTACTGCCTCCGGTCCCGATCCGGGTCGCCCAGGTCGAACCGGCACGAGCCGAAGGCGCCGCCCGGGGTATGGCGCAGGGCCGCCAGGGTGAAGGGATCCTCCTGATCGAGATCAATGATCTCTTCGTTGAGTACGCCGAGGATGCCATCGCGAGCGGCGAAGCAGGTACCGAAATGGGCGGGATGGGCCCGCACCGCCTCGATCACGCCCCAGGCACTGGCGTTGATCACGGCCGTGACCCCGCCCGACTGGGCATACAGCGCATTCTTGGGCATCCAAATCCTCCCGATCGGTGAGCAGGCGTCCTGAACGGGTACCCATGCAGAAAGAGTACCAGCGGGACGATCGCACAGCTTTTGCTAATATGTCCGTGTTTTCCATCCGGGCTTGTGGCTCGGTGCATTCCCGGACCTCCGGGCGCAGTCGCTCGGCAAGCCGCACGGCGCAAGCATTGGGACGCGATTTTGTGGCCCCGCGGCGCGGCATGCAAACCCAACGGGGTGCAACGTCATCCCGCGGGCCGCCCGACGACCGCTCCCAGACCGGCCCGAACCTGCACCATGATCGTGCAGGGGAAGCACCGGCCTGGCCCGCCACCCACCCGTTTTCAGGAACCAGACCATGCACATCGGCACCACACTGACCAACTACATCATCGAGACCCAACGCCAGATCCAGGGCGCGACCGGAGAATTCACCGGCCTGCTGAACGATATCGCCGTCGCCTGCAAGAAGATCTCCGACCTGGTGAACAAGGGCGACCTGATCGGGGTGCTCGGCTCGGCAGGTTCCGAGAACATCCAGGGCGAAACCCAGAAGAAGCTCGACGTGATCACGAACGAGGTGTTCCTCGAGGCCCTGGCCCACAACGGCCACGTCGCCGGGCTGGCCTCGGAAGAGATGGACGAGATCTACAAGCTTCCCAGCGACGCCCCGCGCGGCCACTACCTGGTGCTGTTCGACCCTCTGGACGGCTCTTCGAACATCGACGTCAACGTCTCGGTCGGGACGATCTTCTCGATCATCAAGGCACCCGAGGGCGTGACCCACCCCACCACCGAGGACTTCCTGAAGCCCGGCGCCGAGCAGTGCGCGGCCGGCTACTGCCTGTACGGACCATCGACCATGATGGTCTTTGCCACGCGTGGCCGCGGCGTCCAGATGTTCACGCTGGACAAGGACTTCGGGGAATTCCTGCTGACCCACGAGGACGTGAAGATCCCCGAGGATACCGCCGAATTCGCGATCAATGCCTCCAACAGCCGCTTCTGGGAGGCCCCGATCAAGCGCTACGTGGACGAGTGCCTGGCCGGCAAGGACGGCCCGCGCGGCAAGGACTTCAACATGCGCTGGATCGCGTCGATGGTCGCCGAGGTGCATCGCATCCTGACCCGCGGCGGCGTGTTCATGTACCCGGTGGACGAAAAGCTCAAGGCCAACGGGCAGGGCGGCAAGCTGCGCCTGATGTACGAGGCCAACCCGATGGGCCTGCTCATCGAACAGGCGGGCGGCGCCTGCACCACGGGCCGCGAGCGCATCCTGAGCCTGCAGCCCGAGGGCGTGCATCAGCGCGTACCGGTGATCCTCGGTTCGAAGAACGAGGTGGATCGCATCACCAGCTACCACGCCGTCTGAGCGGCGCGGCACGCCTTCCCGGGCATGCCCGGGGGGGGAGGCCGGGCGACCGGTCGGGCCGGTGCCGCCCGTTGCGGTGCGGGTGTCAGGAGGCGAGTGCGTCGGCGAGGGATTTCGGCAGGGCCTGCGGGCGGGCCATCAGCCTTGGCCTGACCTTGTGGAGGAACAGATCCTGTTCGCCGACGCCGGTCAGCCCCAATGCGGCCAGATACGCATCGGGGAACGGGCCGTTCCTGCTGACGTCCGCGGCATGAATCCGGTCGCGGAAGCGATTGGCCAGGTGCAGCAACGCCACGTTCTCGCGCACGTCGCCGGGCACGTGCTCCGGTAGCGCGAACTCCGGGTAATGCTGAAACTGGATGCTACGGCAAAGACCCTCCGGCAGGTTCCAGGCCCGCAGAAGTTCGGCACCGAGCCCCGCGGAGTCCATGGTGGCCAGAAGCCCCTCGAGCCGGGGATTCTGCGATTTCAGCAATTCCAGCACGACGCCACCGATCTCGCGCAGCAGCCCGATCGTGGAGACCTCGGCCGGTCGCCCGACGCCCACGGCCTGTGCCGTCGCGAAGGCGAGCTGCGAGGTCTCCAGCGACCGCTGGTAGATCTCCCGGAACCGCGGCGTCTCCGGGAGGCTCTTGCGCATGCTTTCGGACAGGATCAGTTGATGAACCGCATCGAATCCCAACAGGGTCACGGCATGGTTCACATTGTCGATCTTGTGCTGAAGACTGTAGAGAGGGGAATTGACGGCCTTCAGCAGGGTGCTGGTCAGCGAGGGATCGGACTTGACCAGGTCGACCACTTCGGCGTGACTGGTGCGCTCGTCGAAAAGCTTCGCCAGCAGCGTGGCCGTCGATACCGGCAACCGTGGCACCTTCCGGATGACCTCGCCCACGGCCTCGCTCCGGGAAAACCCGGTGTCCGTGGCCAGCCGGGAATGGTAGAGCGCTTCCACCAGCGCCTGGTTTTGCGCACTCAGGTCCCGATCGCGTGCTGCGAGCCGCTGCATCAGGGCCTGCTGCCGCAACTGCCTCTGGCTGAGCAGCCGAAGCTTGATGCCTTCCCCCAGGCCGTCATACGTTTCGCGGCTGAGCGACAGGACCGACGCGGGACCCCGCGCGATCGTCGAATAGAGGGCTACATCCGCTGCATCGGAATCCAGCCCCCCGATCGAGTCACCGGGCCCCATCTCGAGCAACGTGGCGCCGGTCCCGTCCTGAAGTAGGACCTCGCCCTTGATCAGCAGATGGATCGCCGGGTCCCGGTCACCCGCACGCAGCAGGAAATCGCCGGCGTCGAGTACCCGGATCGGTGCCAGGCTGCAGAGCGTCGCCAGATCGGCATCCCGTAAACCCGCAACGGCGCCCGAAGCGATCGTGTGGCCGGGAGGCTGCACGGGCACATGCCTGGACAGACCACCACTGACAGCCGCGGAATCGGCAACCGCCACAGGGCCCGCCTGCACCCCGGCACCAGCGACAGCCGCGCTCTTCTTTTTTCTCCAGAAACCGAACACGGAACACCCCCTCGATCCGGAATTCAACCCGGGACGGGTCGCTGGCAGCGCCGTCGCCCGTCCCTCCCCCCTACAGCCCAGAGTCTATATCGTCGGGAAGGGAAAGCCTACCGCGACGCCGGTTGGCCAGGCCACGGTATGACGGAGCCCCTTGCCCGCACCGATCGTGTATACTGTCGTGTTTGGCGTTACCCGCCCCATCCCGTCGGAATACGTTTCGGCTCTCCCGAGTACCCTGTTATGTCGCACTCCCCCTCATTCTCCGAGCTCGGCTTGTCCGAGCCGTTGGCGCTGACCGTCGAGCGCCTTGGTTTCACCCAGCCGACCCCGGTTCAGGCGGCGTGCATCCCTGCGCTCCTCGGCGGCCGTGACGTGCTCGGCGAGGCCCAGACCGGCACCGGCAAGACCGGCGCCTTCGGCCTGCCGCTGATCGATCGCATCGACGCCGGAAACCGCGCCGTGCAGGCGCTGGTCCTGGCACCGACGCGCGAGCTCGCGAACCAGGTGGCCGCAGCGCTCGCCAGTTTTGCCGAGGCGATGCGCGGCATCGACATTCTGCCCGTCTACGGCGGCCAGCCCATGGGCGTGCAGCTGCGCCGGCTGCACGCGGGCCCGCAGATCGTGGTCGGCACGCCGGGCCGGATCGTCGATCACATGAAGCGCGGCACGCTGAAGCTGGACGCGCTGCGGCTCGTGGTCCTCGACGAGGCCGACGAGATGCTGCGCATGGGCTTCATCGACGACATCGAGTGGATCCTGGAGCAGACGCCGAAGGAGCGGCAGACCGCGCTGTTCTCGGCGACCATGCCGGCGCCGATCCGGCGCATTGCGCACCGCCACCTGCGTGATCCGGAAGAAATCCGCATCGGTGCCGGCAACGAGGCCGGAACCGACATCGACCAGGTGTATTGCCTGGTCGACCAGCGCCACAAGCTGGAGGCGCTCGGCCGCATGCTGGAGGTCGAGACCGACCGCGACGCGGCGCTCGTGTTCGCACGCACGAAGGCCGCGACCCTCGAGATCGCCGACGCGCTGGCCGCGATGGGACACGCGGTTTCGGCCCTGAATGGCGATATGGAGCAGAAGGAGCGCGAACGCGTGGTCGCGGAACTGCGCAACGGCCGGCTCGACGTGATCGTCGCCACCGACGTGGCCGCCCGCGGCATCGACGTGCCGCGCATCAGCCATGTCTTCAACTTCGACGCCCCGGGCGACGCGGAGGCCTACGTGCACCGCATCGGCCGTACCGGCCGCGCCGGACGCAAGGGGCGCGCGATCCTGTTCCTGGAGCCGCGCAAGCGCCGCATCCTGCACGAGATCGAGCGCCTGACGCGCAAGCCGGTGCGTGCGCTGCCCGTGCCCGACCTGAAGGCCGTGACCGCCAGCCGCGAGGCCCGCTTCGCAGGCAGGGTCGAGGCCATGCTCGCCTCCGGGCACTCCGGGCAGCACAACGAACTGGTCGACGCGCTGCTCGCGCGCTGCAACACCTCGGAGCGCGACCTGGCGAGCGCCCTCGTGGCACTGGCCACCGAGATGACGCCGCTGCTGGCGCCGGGGAACTCGGCCGCGGACCCCCTCACGAACACCAGCCACGCCCGCGACACGACGCGCAAGCCGCCCCGGACCGCCGAGGGCAGGGAACGGCGGGGGCGCGACGAAACCCGTCCGGCCGCCGCACGCCCGCCGCGCGGCCCCGAGGGCGAAATGGTGCGCTACTACATGCCCGTAGGCCGACAGGACGGCATCGGCGCACGCGAGATCGTCGGCGCGCTGACACACGAGGGCGGATTGTCAGGGGGTGACATCGGCCGCATCGGGCTGATGGATCACTACAGCCACGTGGATCTCCCGGCAACGCTGAACGAGGCCGCGATCCGCCGCCTGGCCCGCATCCACGTCGCCCAGCGCAAGCTGGAACTGACGCTGGAGACACCGGAGATCGCGGGCAGGCGTCCGGAGGCCGACAAGGCCGCGCCGCGCGTGCGGATGGCGCCGACACAGGACGACAGGCCCGCGCGCCCGGGCAAACCCGCCCGCTTCGGCAAGCCGGCGTTCTCCAAGGGCGGCAAGGCCCCGCAGGATCGGAAGCGGCACGCCTTCGGCGGCCCAACCGCCGGCCGCGCGCGCGGCCCCGGACCGGGCAAGCCCTTCTCGGCCCGCGACGCCGGCACCCTCGCCATCCGCCGCAAGCCGGTCTGAGCCTGGTGGTCCGTGGGCACCATGCCCCGGGGCCGGGTGGCG
>NZ_REBW01000059.1 GCF_007692535.1 Thioalkalivibrio sp.
ATAGCCCGAGCGCGCCCACGGACACAACGGACGGGTTTGACAAGGGGCCGGGTGGGCCGAATACTTTGGATTGTTGGCTGGCGCTGTGTCGGCTGATGACAGAGCCCGAGTCAGAACAACCACGTACTCGGTAGACCATGCGGCTGCCTCCATCCGCCGCAGACAGGCATTTTTGTCAGTCCGGTCGCTCCAGGTCATGTCGTTATGATCGACATCCATTCACACAAGCAATCCTGCAGTAGATCGAGTATCGCCCGGTCATCTTGAACCGCCAACCCGTCCAGGGGATCTGGCGAACATGGTAGGACAGGGCAATTCGCGGTATTCAGCACTGCATCGGCAGAACCGTGTCTGAAGCCCACTGCTTGGCTGCTGCTTCCGCCTCGCGCCGTTTGGGAAGGTTTCGACAGAAAAAACACCGGCGTGTGGAAAACACAGGGGAACCCAAGGTGAGCAAGAAAACCGAAGAGCTAAAGGAGAAAATCGAAAAACTCGAGGAGGTCTACGAGACCGACTTCGAGATCGGGGACCAGAACGTCAACCCGCTTGGACTCGACCTGCACAACCCGGTATTCGTCACTAGTGCATTCCTGATCCTGGTATTCGTGATCGGGTCCCTCATCTTTCCAGACGTATCCAACAGTGCACTGACCGCCACCCGCGAATGGATCGGGGAGACCTTCCACTGGCTGTTTCTTTCGGGCGGCAGCATCTTCGTTCTTTTCTGTCTCCTGCTGATTGTTCTGCCTGTCGGCAGAATCCGCCTGGGTGGACAGGATGCGAAGCCCGATTTCTCCGTGATGTCCTGGTTCTCGATGCTGTTCGCGGCCGGCATGGGCATCGGCCTGATGTTCTGGAGTGTCGCCGAGCCCGTGGGTTACTTCACCGAGTGGTTCGGCACACCGCTGAACATCGAAGGCGGGACCGAGGAGGCCAAGAGGGCCGCGCTGGGCGCCACGATGTACCACTGGGGTCTGCACCCCTGGGCGATCTACGCTGTGGTCGGCCTGTCTCTGGCGTTCTTCACCTACAACAAGGGACTGCCGCTCACGATCCGCTCATCGTTCTACCCGCTGCTGGGCGACCGCGTGTGGGGTCCCTTCGGGCACGTGATCGACACGCTGGCCGTGCTGGCCACGATGTTCGGATTGGCCACCTCCCTGGGATTTGGCGCCCAGCAGGCAGCCGCCGGGCTGGAATTCCTGTTCGGCATCGACAGCGGTCTGAACACCCAGGTCGCGATCATCATCGGCGTCACGATCATCGCCCTGCTGTCGGTGATGCGCGGCATCCATGGGGGCGTCCGGGTCCTGAGCAACATCAATCTCATGTTTGCCGCGGTGCTGTTGCTTTTCGTGATGATCGCGGGCGGGTTTATCGCGTTTCTGGCGAACGCCGGCACCACGCTGACGGCCTATGCACAGTACATCCTGCCGCTGAGCAATCCTGTCGGCCGTGAAGACGAAACCTTTTACCATGGCTGGACGATCTTCTTCTGGGCCTGGTGGATCTCCTGGTCACCGTTCGTCGGCATGTTCATCGCACGGGTGTCGCGCGGCCGGACCGTGCGCCAGTTCGTCACAGCGGTCCTGCTCGTCCCCACCCTGGTGACGGTCGTGTGGATGAGCGCGTTCGGCGGTGCCGGACTGAACCAGTCCATGGCGGGCGTTGGCGCTCTGGCCGACGGCATCAGCGATTCGACGCTGGCCTTGTTCCAGATGCTGGAGAACATGCCGTTCGCTGCCATCACCTCGCTCTTGGCGATCGTGCTGGTCCTGATCTTCTTCATCACCTCGTCGGACTCGGGCTCCCTGGTGATCGACAGCATCACCTCGGGCGGCAAGACCGATGCCCCGCAGTCCCAGCGCCTGTTCTGGGCGACCTTCGAGGGCATCGTCGCCGGCGTCCTGCTGGCAGTCGGCGGTGCGGCGGCGCTGCAGGCACTGCAGGCGGGGGCGGTCAGTACCGGACTGCCATTCCTGATCATCCTCCTGGCCATGTGCGTAAGCCTGGCCAAGGGGCTCTACCACGAACTGGCGATACTGAGGCTGTCGGAAGCGCAGGCAACGTAGGAGGCCAGCCCCTGGCCGATTGTGCCCTGCGCACCTCGCCGGATCGGCGAGAGGGCTCGCCTCCTACGCTATATCGCGGACACCGGGCTTCTGCGGCAACGACAACGCGGCGACAATCGTGCGGCGCGCGTTTCTGGCAAGGTCCCGGCGCAGGGCATCCGGCCCGACCGGGATGAGCGGAAGGATGTGCAGGTCGACGTCGGTCCGCTCCCGACGAAGGAGCCGCCAGAAATGGAACAACAATCGATCATCACCCGTATAGGAGGCATGGGCCGGGCTGCCGTCGGGCTCCCGCCCGTAGTCGATTGCGACCGGCTGGATCGGGGTGGCGGTCACGACCGCCGCGGCAAACAGGCGCGCGTGAAAACTCCGGACATCGTCGCCGCGGGTGGTGGTTGCCTCCGGGAAGATGGCCACCTTTTCGCCGTCGTCCAGCGCCTCTGCGATATCCTGGACGATCGCCTCGACCTCGTGCGCACCGCGCCGGATGAACAGGGTGCCGTGCCCCCGTGCCAGCCATCCGATCACCGGCCAGCGCGCGATCTCGGACTTGGACAGGAAGCGCACATCCAGCCGCGATCCCAGTACCGGGATGTCCAACCACGACACGTGGTTCGCCACCACCAGGGCCGGTCCCTCGGCCTGTTCCCCATGGCAGTGAACCTCCACGCCAAGCAGTTTCACGGCGCGCTGGTACCACTCCCGCTGGACTCGCGCGAGTCGCTCACGCGACCCGAGCCCCGACCCGTGGCGAAAGGTCAACCACAGTCCGGACCACACGAAGAAGAAGAGGCGTACCAATCTCCAGCTGGCTCGCAGCGAACCGCGCATTCGGCTCTCCAATGACTGCCGGCAAGGCCGGCTCCTGGCCACGATGGTAGCGTTCCGCGGCCCCCATTACACCCTGCCACCGGGGCTCAACATCGGGGAGACGCCAGGCAGACCGGGTGCAGGTTCAGGGCAACGGCCCCAGATACGGCCCGGAAGCCGTTGGCAGGTCTTCCCCCTCCCAGAGCTCGATCCCGCCTGCGATATTGGCCACGCTGGTGAAGCCCATCTGCTGCAGCACGACCGCTGCCAGCGCCGAACGCGCGCCTGTGGTACAGAGCAGGGCGACCGGCCTGTCACGCGCCTCGCACAGGGTATCGATTCGATGCGGACTGTTGGATTCCACCGCGCCCTCGAGCAGGCCGCGCGGGACCAGGATCGAATCGGGCACATGCAGCCGTTCGTACTCGTAGGGCTCGCGCAAATCGACGATCAGCCAGGGCTCGCCCCCGTCGATGGCATCGGCCAGATCCTCGGGCGAGATCTCCCGGATCTGTCGCCGAGCCTCGGCCACCAGATCAGCCAGGGTTTTCCGATGGCTCTCCGATCGTTGCTCCGTGTCCACCATCAAAGCGCCTCCAATAAACCTTCCAATGTGTATTCCGGTGGCGCGCAGGTGGTGCCGCGGCACAGATAGGCCACCACCCGGTCAGAGCGGGTCGGATGACCGCATTTCCCCGCCAGCGCCTGCGGCAGGCCCTTCCCTTCCGACGGCAGCGCGAACACCCACGCCTGCGCATCGCGTTCCCGCAGCGCGCGCTGCCAGGCGCGTGCGGCCGCCTCGGGACCGCGCAGGATCACCATGGGCGGCGGCTCCCGATACAGGTCCAGGGCCTGCAGCAGACTCATGTGACCCAGCGGCGCCTCCTCCACCATCGGCCCGCCGTTGGCCAGAGTGGACTCGGCGGCCCGGATGTACCTGGGTTCGACCAACAGGTACCCCAATTGCAACAGGGCCTGCGCGGCGACTCCGTTGCCCGACGCCATTGCGTCGTCGGCATAGACCTTGGGCCTCTGGATCAAGGCCTCGTGATCGGCGGCGGTGTAGAAGAAACCGCCGTCGCTGGCGTCCGCGAAGTCGCGCAGCAGGACCTCGGCCAGGGTCTGCGCCCAGTCCAGCCACTCCACGCTCCAGCGTACTCGCAGCAGATCGAGACTGGCCGCCAGCATCGACGCGTGGTCATCCAGATAGGCGCGCGGCATCGGGGTGTCGGCCCCCTCGCGGAAGCTCGCGTAAAGACGGCCGTCGCGCCAAAGCGAGCGTTGCACCGCCCGCATCGCCGCCTCCGCACGATCCAGCCATTCCGGCTGATCCAGGGCCTCTCCGGCCCGGATCAGCCCGGAGATCATCAAAGCGTTCCAGGAAGTCAGGATCTTCTCGTCGCGGTGCGGGCGCACCCGCTGCTCCCGCAGCGTGAGCAGCTTGCCCCGTGCGGACTCCAGCAGCGCCTCGGCTGCGTCGATGCCAAGTCCGAGCAACCCGGCAACGGCTGCCGGCTCCAAGACCTCGTGCAGATGCCAGCGGCCCTCGAAGTTGGCGGGACCATCCAGGCCCCAGACGCGGCTGGCCAGTTCCCACTCCGCGGGCTCCAGCACGTCCCGGACCTGCTCCGGAGTCCAGACGTAGAAGCGTCCCTCCTCGCCCTCGGAATCAGCGTCGAGACTGGAGTAGAAGGCCCCGGAGGCATCGGTCATCTCCCGGGTGAGCCAGCCGACCGTCTGCCGGACCACACGCCGGGAACGCCGATCGCCCCGTATCGCCTGGCGCGCATAGAGGCCGAGCAGGGGGCCATTGTCGTAGAGCATCTTCTCGAAGTGCGGGATCATCCAGCGATCGTCGGTCGAGTAACGGCAGAAGCCGCCGCCAACCTGATCGAAGATCCCGCCCCGGGCCATCGCCTCCAGGGTCTGGCCCAGCATCTCCTCCGCCCGCGTATCGCCGTGCCGGTCACCGTGCCACGCCAGCCACTCGAGGGTGGCCGGGTGCGGGAACTTGGGCGCTCCGCCGAAACCGCCGTACCGCGCGTCGAAATTGCGGTTCAGGTCACCCCGCGCGCGATCCAGCACCTCCGGACCGGGAATGCTCCCGCCCTGGGGTGCGTACATGCGCGCCATCGCCTCCTGCAGCGAGGCGTTCTGGGCGGCGATATCCTCGGGATTTTCCTCCAGGAACTCGGCCACGCGGTTGAGTACATCGATGAAGGCCGGCAACCCGTGCCGGGGCTGCGCCGGAAAATACGTGCCGGCGAAGAACGGCACCTGGTCCGGGGTCAGGATCACCGTCAGCGGCCAGCCGCCATTGCGCCGGGTCAGCAGCATGTGCGCGTTCTGATAGATGCGGTCCAGATCGGGCCGTTCCTCGCGGTCGACCTTGATGTTCACGTAGCGCTCGTTCATCACCCGCGCCGTCTCGGGGTTTTCGAAAGACTCGTGCGCCATCACGTGGCACCAGTGGCAGGCCGAGTAGCCGATGGACAGCAGGATCGGCTTGTCCTCCGCGCGGGCGCGCAGAAGGGCCTCTTCACCCCAGGGGTACCAGTCGACGGGATTGTCCGCATGCTGCTGCAGATAGGGGCTGCTCGCCCGCGCCAGACGGTTCATCGGGGCTCCTCGGGATGGCATTGGAAGGATATGGATCAAGAGGCGGGTGTGCACCCGCCCGGGGTCGCTTTTGTTGATAGACTGCGCAGTCCTCGAAGCCACTGCAAGCGCCCATGCCTGTCCACCCGTTTATCGATCCGGTCGCGATTTCCATCGGCCCGTTCAACCTGCACTGGTACGGCCTGATGTACCTGGTTGGATTCCTCGGCTTCTGGTCGCTCGGGAGCCTGCGCGCGCGCCGCCCCGACAGTCCCGTGACGCCGCAGCAGGTGGGCGACATGCTGTTCTGGGGCGTGCTCGGCGTGATCGTCGGTGCGCGCCTGGGTTATGTGGTCTTCTACAACTTCGACAGCATGCTGCAGGACCCGCTGATGCTGGTGCGTCTTTGGGAAGGAGGCATGTCCTTCCATGGTGGGCTCATCGGCGTGCTGCTCGCCGCATGGTGGTACGCGCACAAGCTGGGAGAACCCTTCCTGCGCATCGGGGACTTCGTGGCCCCGATGGTCCCCATCGGCCTGGGCGCCGGACGCATCGGCAACTGGATCAACGGCGAACTCTGGGGCAAGCCCACCGAACTGCCATGGGCGATGGTCTTCCCTGCCGCCGACTACCTCCCAAGGCACCCCTCGCAGCTGTACCAGGCCTTCCTCGAGGGCGCGGTGCTGTTCACCGTGCTGTGGCTGTTCTCGCGCAAGCCGCGCCCGACCGGCATGATCTCGGGGCTGTTCCTGCTCCTTTACGGGGTGTTCCGGTTCCTGGTTGAATTCGTCCGGGAGCCGGACGCGCATATCGGCTACCTCGCCTTCGGCTGGCTCACGATGGGTCAGGCGCTGTCGCTTCCGTTGATCGTCGCCGGCCTCGCGCTCCTCGCCTGGTCCCGGCGCAGGCCCGCACTGAGGAGACCGGCATGAAGCAGTACCTGGACCTGGTCCGCCATATCTACGAGAACGGCAGCGACCGGCCGGACCGCACGGGTACCGGCACCCGTTCGGTCTTCGGCCATCAGATGCGGTTCAACCTCGCCGAGGGTTTCCCGCTGGTGACCGCGAAGAAGACCCACCTGAAATCGGTGATCCACGAACTCCTGTGGTTCATTCAGGGAGATACCCGGCTCGACTACCTGCATCGTCACGGAGTCACCATCTGGGACGAATGGGCCACGAAGGACGGCCATCTGGGGCCGATTTACGGGGCGCAGTGGCGCCGCTGGAAAACCAGCAACGGCGTCGTGGACCAGCTGGCGGAAATCGTCGAGCAGCTGCGCCTGCGGCCTTATTCGCGCCGCCTGCTGGTCTCCGCGTGGAATGTTGCCGACCTGCCGGACGAGACCCGCTCTCCCCAGGACAACGTCCGCACCGGGCAGATGGCCCTGGCGCCGTGCCACACGCTGTTCCAGTTCTACGTGGCCGATGGAAGGCTCTCCTGCCAGTTGTACCAGCGCAGCGCCGACGTCTTTCTGGGCGTTCCCTTCAACATCGCATCGTATGCCCTGCTGACGCTGATGCTCGCCCAGGTCAGCGACCTCCAGCCCGGGGACTTCGTGCATACGCTGGGCGATGCCCACTTGTACCGGAACCACTTCGACCAGGTGCGCGAACTGCTTGGCCGCGAGCCGCTTCCGCTGCCGACCATGCACCTGAATCCCGAAGTGCGGGACCTCTTCGCCTTCCGGTTCGAGGACTTCCGGCTGGAGAACTACCAGTGCCACCCCGCCATCCGGGCCCCGATCGCAATATGAGCACGGATCGACCCGACAGCACCGCAGTGGATCCGCGACTGCAGATCATCGTGGCCATGGATCCGGACCGGGTGATCGGACGCGATAACCAGCTGCCCTGGCATCTGCCGGAGGATCTGAAGCACTTCAAGCGGATCACCAGTGGACATACACTGGTGATGGGCCGCAGGACGCACGAGTCCATCGGCCGTCCCCTGCCGAACCGGCGCAACATCGTGCTGACCCGCCAGGCACACTGGCGGGCGCCAGGCGTCGAAGTCCATCCCGATCTGGAGTCAGCACTGGCCGTGGCCGGCGACGTTCCCGTGTTCGTGATCGGCGGAGCCGAACTGTTCCGCGAGGCCCTGCCGCGTGCAGCGGTCATCCATCTGACCAAAGTGCACCGGCGTTTCCCGGGAGACGTCTTCTTTCCGCCCGCCGACGACGGCTGGTCGGTCGCCTGGGAGGAAGAGCATGGGCCCGACGCGAACCACGAATCGGGTTTCACCTTTCAACGGCTGGAACGCGCGGGCTGAGCGTGTGGTCTCAATGTTACAGCCGTCCAAATTCCAGTTACCGACCCCCGTTGCCAGCCAAGGTGACGTCCGCGCACGGGATGATCTACTCTGAAGGCGTGGCCAATCAGTCTTGGCCAGGCCGAACGGTCGCCACGAGGAGGTGGATATGCCTTACCTGGCTTGGTCCGACGATCTTGACACCCGGATTCCGGAGCTCGATGCCCAGCATCGGGTGATGGTGCAGCACGTCAATCAGTTGCAGGCAGCCGCCGCCTCCGGCGAACCGGAGCCGCTGCTCCAAGCGATGGACGGGCTGATCGAGTGCCTGCACGAACACTTCATCTTCGAGGAAAAGGTCCTGAAGATGATCGATTTTTCCGGGTTCGAGGAGCACAGGCAGACGCACGACGCAATCCTCGAAAAGCTTCGCGAGTACCGCTCGAGGATCGAGACCGCCTCCATCGCCGAGGCCGAAGAACTCATCGACACGCTCGGTCCCTGGGTCGTCGACCATATTCGCCACGACGACCTCGATTTCGGACCGACCGTCCGCGAATGGCTCCGCGACGCCGCCCCGCCCGACGACCCCTTCAAGCAGTTGGTCGGGGATACCTGAAGGACGCCAATCCGTAGGAGGCGAGCCCTCTCGCCGATCGACCACCGCCAGGAAAACCATCGGCCAGGAGGCTGGCCTCCTACGGGCCCCGGCGGCGCCTTGCACCTGGCCAGGGCACAAAATTCAGGACCACGAACGCCAACATCGCCGCGACGACGATGCTGGGTCCTGTAGGCGTGTCGTGGGTGAACGAGCCCCATATGCCGCCCAGCACTGCGAGCACGCCGAAGCCGGCCCCGAACAGAGCCATCTGCTCCGGCGTACGCGCGAAACGGCGGGCGGTCGCCGCGGGTATGATCATCAATGCGGTGATCAACAGCACCCCGACCACCTGCATCGCGCTGGCAATGACCAGCGCGATCAGCAGCATCAGGCCCAGGCGCACCGGGAGCACCGGAACCCCCTCCACGCGCGCGAGTTCCTCGTGCACCGTGATCGCCAGCAGCGGGCGCCAGAGCAGGATCAGCAGGACCAGCGCCACCCCCCCTCCGATCGCAATCGCAACCAGGTCACCGCGGGTGACCGCCAGGATGTCGCCGAACAGATACGCCATCAGGTCCACGCGCAGGCCCTCGACGAACGCCACCGCGACCAGCCCCAACGACAGGGCGCTGTGGGCAAGAATCCCGAGCAGGGTATCCGATGCCAGCTCCTGGCGACGTTGCAGAAAGACCAGGATCACCGCCACCATCACGCAGACCAGCGTGACCAGCAGGTTCAGGTTCATGCCCAGCAGGAAACCCAGCGCAACGCCCAGCAGCGCCGAATGCGACACCGTGTCCCCGAAGTAGGCCATCCGGCGCCAGACCATGAAGGCACCCAGCGGTCCGGCCACGACCGCCACCATCAGGCCGGCGACGATCGCCCGTGTCACGAAATCATCGAGCATGGTCCGCCTTCCCCGAGACTCCGCTGACCGGTTTCGCCCCGCCTGCGAGGTCGTGCACGTGGTCGTGATTGTGCGTGTAGATGCCGATGCCTTGCGCGCCGGCATCCGGGAAGAGCCGCTGATACTCCGGATGCCGACTGACCTCCTCGGGCCGACCCGTGCAGCAGACATGCTGGTTGATGCACACCACGACGTCGGCCGCCGCCATCACCAGATGCAGTTCGTGCGAAACCATCAGCACGCCGCAACCGGTGTCCCTGCGCAACCGATCGATCAGATCGAAGACCTCCCCCTGCCCGACGACATCGACGCCCTGCGCCGGTTCGTCCAGGACCAGCAGGTCGGGTTCACCGATCAGCGCCCGCGCGAGCAGAACGCGCTGCATCTCACCGCCGGACAGGGTCTGAATCGGGGCGTCCAGCAACTGGGGCACGCCGACCTTGCGCATTTGTTCGCGCAGGCGGGCCTCCGATGCCCGATGTCGCAACGTCAGAAACCGGCGGACGGACAGCGGCAGGATCGGATCCACCTGCACATGCTGGGGCATGTAGCCGATGCGCATCCGGGGCGCGCGGATGATCCGGCCGCTACTGGGCTGCCAGAGCCCCAGCAGGATCCGCAACAGGCTCGTCTTGCCCGCGCCGTTGGGACCGATCACCACGACGACCTGCCCGCCGCTCACCGACAGGGATACGCGATCGAGGATGGTTCGCCCGCCGCGTTCGAGACCCAGGGCCTCGGCCTGGATCAGGGCCGAGCCGTCTTGGCCGTGCGCGGAACGGGCTGGTCGGGTAGCACCAAACATGGTTGCTATAGTATAACGTTTAGGCGCCGGGCAAACGGCGAATCGAAATGTAAAGAATCACGTTGAACGGAGACCCCTCGATATGCGCATCGGAAAGACCCTCGGAATTGGATCACTGCTGGTTGGGGCCGCCCTGGCGACCACGCCAGTACAGGCTGAGCCCCGTTCGGTCGTCGCCTCCATTCTACCGGTACACAGCCTCGTCGCGGGGCTCGTCGACGGTATCCATCAGGTTGACATGCTACTGCCCGCCTCGGCCTCGCCCCATGGCTACGCAATGCGGCCCTCGGAAGCCAGGCTGCTTCAGAACGCCGACCTGCTGGTCTGGGTCGGTCCCGATCTCGAGACCTTCCTGGAACGCCCGCTGTCCGAACCGCGAGCGGGACGCGTGGTGATCAGCCTGATGAATGATCTCAGCCTCGAGCTTCTCGCCACGCGCGAAGGTGGCGTGTGGGAGGAGCACCGGCACGACCACGGCCACGGCCACGACCACGGCAATGACCACGGGCATGACCACGGGCACGGGAACGACCACGGACATGGCAACGACCACGACCTCGGACACCACCACGCGCAAGTCGCAGATGCGCGACCATCGGTTCAAACTCTGCCCGA
>NZ_REBW01000074.1 GCF_007692535.1 Thioalkalivibrio sp.
CCACGCCATGACGCCGGATCAGCTTGCAGTTGCGGCAGATCGGCTTCACTGATGCTCTTACCTTCATTTCTTCGTTCTCCAAAAACCTAGCGGATGTTGCTGCCGCCAAAACCCTTGAGATTCGCCTTGCGCATCAGACCTTCGTACTGGTGGGACATCAGATGCGCCTGTAGCTGCGCCATGAAGTCCATGGTCACGATGACGATGATCAGCAGCGAAGTCCCGCCGAAATAGAACGGCACATTCCAGTACAGGATCAGGAACTCCGGCAGCAGACAGACGGCGGTGATGTAGACCGCGCCCACCGCCGTGAGGCGCGTCATCACACCGTCGATGAAACGCTCTGTCTGCACGCCAGGCCGGATACCCGGCACGAATGCGCCCTGCTTCTTCAGGTTCTCCGCTGTCTCGCGCGAATTGAACACCAGCGCGGTGTAGAAGAAGCAGAAGAAAATGATCGCCGCGGCATAGAAGGTCACATAGAGCGGTTGACCCGGCGCCAGCGTGGTCGAAATCTCCCGCAGCCAGCCCATGCCCTCGGCCTGCCCGAACCACTGTCCCAGTGTCGCCGGGAACAGGATGATACTCGATGCGAAGATCGGGGGAATGACGCCCGCCATGTTCAGCTTCAGCGGCAGGTGACTGGACTGACCACCGATCACCTTGCGCCCGACCTGGCGCTTCGCATAGTTGATCGTGATGCGTCGTTGCCCACGCTCGACGAAGACGACGAACGCCGTCACCGCCAGGGCCAGCACCAACAGAATGACCACGAAGGCTGCGGCGAGTTCACCGGTGCGCGCGAGCTCCAGAGTACCGCCGATCGCCGCCGGCAGTCCCGCCACGATCCCGGCGAAGATGATGATCGAGATCCCGTTGCCGATTCCGCGCTCGGTGATCTGCTCACCCAGCCACACGAGGAACATCGTCCCGGTGACCAGGGACACCACCACCGTCGGAATGAAGATGTGCGCGGGCGTCAGTGCCATCGGCATGCCCTGGATGGTCTGCCCACTCAGTGCGACCGAGATCCCGATACTCTGGAACAGCGCCAGGAAAACCGTGCCATAGCGCGTGTACTGCGTAATCTTGCGCCGCCCGGACTCCCCTTCCTTCTTCAGTTGCTGCAGGTGGGGAACGGTGGCGGCGAGCAACTGCATGATGATCGCCGAGGAGATGTAGGGCATGACCCCGAGGGCAAAGATCGAGAGCCGCTCCAGCGCCCCACCCGAGAACATGTTGAACATGTCGAGGATGGTGCCGCTGTGCTGGTCGAAAAAGCTCGCGACCGCCACGGGGTTGATTCCGGGAACCGGAATGAATGTACCAATGCGGTAGACGACCAGGGCGCCCAACACAAACAGCAGACGATGGCGGAGTTCAGAGAACCCGCTCAGCCCGGCACCTCGTGCTGCTGCTCCGCGTGCCATCTCTACTCCTCTACACGCCCGCCGGCGGCCTCGATGGCCGCGCGTGCGCCAGCAGTGACCCCAACGCCGCGCAGGACGCAGGACTTCTCGAGCTTACCCGAGAGGAAGATCTTCACGCGCTCGGCATTGCCCGGGATCAGGCCGGCGCCCTTCAGCGACTCGACGGTGACGTCACCGTCGACCAGCGCGAGTTCGTGCAGCCGGACCTCGGCGGTCGCATGCTTGACGCGCGAGCGGAAACCGACCTTGGGCAGGCGACGCTGCAAGGGCATCTGGCCGCCCTCGAAACCGACCTTGTGGTAGCCGCCGGAACGGGACTTCTGCCCCTTGTGGCCACGTCCGCCGGTCTTGCCGAGGCCCGAACCGATCCCCCGGCCCCGGCGCTTCGCATCGGGGCGCGAGCCGGGATTCGGCAACAATTCGTTCATTCGCATGATCAGGCCTCCTCGACCTTGAGCAGGTAGGCGACCTTGCGCACCATGCCCAGATTCTCCGGGGTGGCGTCAACCACCGCGGTGCTTTGCGTCCGGCGCAGACCCAGCCCGCGTACGCAGGCCTTGTGGTTCGCCAGACGGCCCGCCGTCGAGCGGACCAAAGTGAGCTTTAGCTTGTCCATATTCAACTCTTGATGTCTTCGAGCGTCTTGCCGCGCTTGGCGGCAACGAGTTCCGGGTTGTTTACCGCCAACAGCCCGTTGATCGTGGCCTGCACCACGTTGATCGGGTTGCGCGAACCCACGCACTTGGCCAGCACGTTGCGGACACCGGCCACCTCGAGCACCGCACGCATGGCGCCACCCGCGATGACCCCGGTGCCTTCGGAAGCGGGCTGCATGTAGACCGACGCCGCACCGTGGTAACCCTTGATCGCGTAGTGCAGGGTTCCCTGATCGAGGCTCACGTTCGTCATGTTCTGGCGGGCCTGCTGCATCGCCTTCTGGATCGCCAGCGGGACCTCGCGCGCCTTGCCATAGCCATAACCGACCCGACCCTCACCGTCACCGACGACGGTCAGTGCGGCGAAGCGGAACTGCCGGCCGCCCTTGACCACCTTGGCCACCCGATTGACGCTGATCAGTTTTTCCTGCAGGCCATCCGTGGCTTCACTTTGTTCATGACGTGCCATTGCTGTCTCCGTTGGAATCGAGTCTGATCAGAACTGCAGGCCGCCCTCACGGGCCGCGTCGGCAAGCGCCTGGACACGTCCGTGATAGCGGAACCCCGAGCGGTCAAACGCGACCCTTTCGATACCGGCTGCGCGAGCCCGTTCTGCGATGAGCCTGCCCACCTGTGCGGCCGCTTCCGCGTTGCCGGTGTACTTGAGATCGGCACGAACGGCCGACTCCACCGTGGATGCGGCAGCCAGCACGGCGTCACCGCCGGGGCCGATGACCTGTGCGTACATGTGCTTCGGGGTACGGTGGATGCACAGTCGATGCACACCCAGCTCCCGAATCTTGAAACGCGCGCGGCGCGCCCTTCTGAGTCTCGAGTCTTTCTTATCCACGGATCTACCCTACTTCTTTTTGGCTTCTTTACGAAGAATGCGTTCGCCCTTGTATTTCACGCCCTTGCCCTTGTAGGGCTCCGGCGGGCGGAAGCTGCGAATATTGGCGGCGACCTGACCAACCTGCTGGCAGTCGTGGCCCTTGACCACGATCTCGGTCTGCGTCGGCGTCTCGATCGTGATCCCCTCCGGCACCTCGAAGGCGATCGGGTGGGAGAACCCAAGCGACAGATTCAGCACCTTGCCCTGAGCCTGGGCCCGGTAACCGACCCCGACCAGTTCCAGGCCACGCTCGAAGCCCTGACTCACACCGTGCACATGGTTGCCCAGCACCGAGCGGATCGTCCCCGCCAGCGCGCTGTTCTCGGCGTTGGCGGCCGGCGCGACGGAAGCGACGCTACCGTCCACCGAGACCTCCACGGCCTCCGGACAACGCATGGTGATGACCCCCTTCGGGCCCTTCACGGTGATTTCCTGCCCACTGACCTGCAGGGAAACTCCTGCAGGCAGGTCGAGCGGTCTTTTTGCTACCCGAGACATGACTGTTTCCTCAGTAGATCTTGCAGAGCACTTCGCCGCCCTGCCCGAGGGCACGTGCGGCGCGGTCGCTCATCATCCCCTGGGGGGTGGAGATGACCGCTACACCAAGGCCTGCGTTGATTTTCGGCAGTTCGTCCTTGCCGCGGTAGATCCGCAGGCCCGGTCGGCTGATACGTTCGATGTTCTCGATGACGCCACGCCCCTGGAAGTACTTCAGGGTCACGCGCAGCGCCCTGGCCGCGCCCTCGCCCTCGATCGCAACGTCGCCAATGTAGCCCTCGTCGGCGAACACCTTCAGGAGGGCCTCCTTGGTGCGGCTGTAGGGCATGGCGACGGTCTTCTTCTGGGCACGCTGGGCATTGCGCAAACGGGTCAGCAGGTCGGCAATCGGATCGGTCATCATGGTTCTTGTCTCCTTACCAACTTGCCTTGCGCAGGCCGGGGATCTCGCCGCGCATCGCGAACTCGCGCAGCTTGTTGCGGCCGAGGCCGAATCGACGATAGTAGCCCTTCGGCCGTCCGGTGATGCCGCAACGGTTGCGCTTTCGCACCGGGCTGGAATCACGCGGCAGCTTCTGCAGTGCCTGCATCGCCGCCAGACGCTCCTCACCGGGGAGGGAGTCGTCCAGGATCTTCGCCTTCAGCTCGACCCTGCGTGCGGCGTATTTTTCCACCAGCTTCGCGCGCTTGAGCTCGCGCATCATCATTGAAGTCTTTGCCATCTCTTTGGGAACCTCGGGTTACTGCCTGAATGGGAAGCGGAACGCCTCAAGCAGCGCCTTGGCTTCCTCGTCACTTTTCGCGTTGGTCGTGATGGTGATATCCATCCCGCGCAGCTTGTCGATACGGTCGTAGTCGATCTCCGGGAAGATGATCTGTTCCTTCACGCCCAGGCTGTAGTTGCCACGACCGTCGAAGGACTTCGGGCTGAACCCCCGGAAGTCCCGGATACGGGGTATCGCCACGTTGATCAGCCGGTCCAGGAACTCGTACATCCGCACGCGCCGCAGCGTCACCTTGCATCCGATCGGATAATCATCACGGATCTTGAAGCCCGCAATGGACTTGCGCGCCTTGGTGACCACCGGCTTCTGGCCGGCGATCGCGGTCATGTCCGACAGGGCGTGCTCAATCACCTTCTTGTCGGCGACGGCGTCGCCCAGCCCCATGTTGAGGGTCACCTTGGTGATGCGCGGGACCTCCATCACGTTGCCGTACTCGAATTTTTCCCTGAGGGCCGGGACAACCGACTCCCGGTACTGCGCTCTCAAACGTTCCATGGCTCTCTTTCCCGCCCTTATGCGTCGACGACTTCGCCGTTCGAGCGGAACACCCGAACCTTGCGACCGTCTTCGAGGGTCTTGAAGGAAACCCGGTCGCCCTTGGCGGAGCCCGGGTTGAATAACATGACGTTGGAAACATCGATCGGCATCTCCTTTTCGATGATGCCCCCGGTCCGACCCATGTTCGGATTCGGCTTCTGATGCTTCTTCACCATATTGATGTTCTGGACCAGGACACGGTTATCCGTGAACGTGCGCAGCACGGTGCCGCGGCGTCCCTTGTCCTTGCCGGTGATGACCATGACGTCATCGCCCTTGCGAATCTTCTTCATTGCCTGCCTCACAAGACTTCGGGTGCGAGCGAGATGATCTTCATGAACTTCTCGCCACGCAGTTCACGGGTCACTGGCCCAAAGATACGGGTGCCGATCGGCTGCAGCTGGTTGTTCAGCAGCACCGCCGCGTTGCGATCGAAGCGGATCACCGAACCGTCGGGACGGCGCACGCCGGCCGCGGTACGCACGACCACCGCGTTGTACACATCGCCCTTCTTGACCTTGCCGCGCGGGATCGCGTCCTTGACGCTAACCTTAATCACGTCACCCACCCGCGCATACCGGCGATGCGAACCACCCAGCACCTTGATGCACTGCACCCGGCGGGCGCCGCTGTTATCGGCGGCCTCGAGAACGGTCTGCATTTGAATCATGACTTACTCTCCAACGAATGAGGCGCAGGGTCAGGCCGTGGCGCGGCTGACCACTTCGACCAGGGCGAAGCGCTTGAGCTTGGACAGCGGCCGGCACTCCTGCACACGAACGGTGTCACCGACACGGGACTCGTTGCCCTCGTCGTGGACGTACAGCCGGGTGCTGCGACGGATGAACTTGCCGTACAGCGGGTGACGCACCTTGCGCTCCACCAGCACCGTGCGGGTCTTGCTGGTCTTGTCACTCACCACACGCCCGATGATCGACCGTTGAGTCTTCGCCACTTCGTCGTTCATGTTCTTACCCTGCCAACTTGCGTTCGTTGATGAGCGTCTTGATCTGCGCGATCTCACGCCGGACCTTCTTCACACGGTCGGGACGGGCCAGCTGGCCCACGGCTTTCTGCATGCGCAGGGCAAACTGCTCCTGATAAAGGCCGTCCATCTCGGTGGCCAGCTCCGCGTCGGTTTTCTTCTGCAGCTCGGCGAATTTCATTACATCACCTGCCTACGGGCAAACGTGGTCTTGATCGGTAGCTTGGCAGCGGCCAGACGAAAGGCCTCCCGCGCGAGTTCCTCGCTAACGCCCTCCATCTCGTACAGGACACGACCGGGCTGGATCTTGCAGACCCAGTACTCGACGTTGCCCTTGCCTTTGCCCATGCGCACCTCAAGAGGCTTCTTGGACACCGGCACGTCCGGGAACACGCGAATCCAGATCTTGCCCCCGCGCTTGATGTGGCGGACCATCGCCCGCCGTGCGGCCTCGATCTGGCGCGCGGTGATGCGCCCACGGTCGACGGCCTGAAGGCCGTATTCCCCGAAGCTCACCTTGGCGCCGACCGTGGCCAGGCCGCGGTTCTTGCCCTTGAACTGCTTTCGAAACTTGGTTCTTTTTGGCTGCAGCATGTCAAATTCCTGTTGGCGCGGGCCTAGTTGGCGCTGGCGGGCTTGGCCTCGGACGAGGACCCGTCCAGGCCGAAGACCTCGCCCTTGAAGATCCAGACCTTGATGCCGATCACGCCGTAGGTCGTCTTGGCCTCGGCAAAGCCGTAGTCGATGTCCGCGCGCAGGGTATGGAGCGGCACGCGACCTTCGCGGTACCACTCGGAACGCGCGATCTCCGCACCGTTCAAACGGCCGGCGACGTGGACCTTCACGCCCTGGGCGCCGAGTCGCATCGCATTGCCCACCGCCCGCTTCATCGCGCGGCGGAACATGATACGGCGTTCCAGCTGCTGCGCAATGCCCTCCGCGACCAATTGGGCGTCGATCTCGGGCTTGCGGATTTCCTCGATGTTGATCTTGACGTTGTTGACCTCGAGCCCGCCCTGCTTCGCGACCTCGCGGCGCAGCGCCTCGATATCCTCGCCCTTCTTGCCGATCACGATCCCCGGGCGCGCCGTATGGATGGTGATATGCGCGGCCCGCGAGGGACGCTCGATCTGGATCCGGCTGACCGACGCGTGGGACAGGCGCTTGCGCAGGAAGGCGCGCAACTCCAGGTCATTGTTCAGGGTGCGACCAAAGGCGTCGCCGTCCTCGTACCAAACGGCGGACCAGGGACGGGAGATGCCAAGGCGGATGCCTGTCGGATGTACCTTCTGACCCATGGCTATCTCGCCCCCGTTTCACTGACGCCAATCAAGATATGGCTCGTTCGCTTCAAAATGCGGTTGCCGCGGCCCTTGGCCCGCGCGTGCATCCGCTTGAGGGTCGGGCCCTGGTCGATCTGTACACGGCTGACCCGCAGCTCGTCGACATCGGCCCCGTCGTTGTTCTCGGCGTTGGCAATCGCGGACTCCAGAACCTTCTTCATCATCGCAGCCGCCTTCTTGGGGCTGAATGCGAGTTCGTTCAGGGCCTGCTCCACCTTCTTGCCGCGGACCTGGTCGGCCACCAGACGCGCCTTCTGCGGCGAGATCCGGGCATAACGCAGCTTCGCGATGGTTTCTTCCGTTTTCATCACTAGTTCCTTAACGCGACTTCTTGTTGGCCACGTGACCCCGGAAGGTCCGTGTCGCGGCAAATTCGCCGAGCTTGTGGCCGACCATGTTCTCGGTCACCAGAACGGGCACGTGCTGGCGCCCGTTGTGGACCGCCATCGTCAAGCCCACCATCTGCGGGATGATCATGGACCGGCGCGACCAGGTCTTGATCGGGCGGCGGTCGTTCTTTTCCACGGCGACATCGACCTTCTTCAACAGGTGATGATCGACGAATGGGCCCTTCTTCAATGAACGCGGCATGCTCGAACTCCGTTACTTCTTCCGCCGACGCACGATCATGCCGTCGGTACGCTTGTTGTTTCGGGTCTTGTAACCCTTGGTCGGCACGCCCCACGGAGTCACCGGGTGACGCCCGAAGTTGCGGCCCTCACCACCACCATGCGGGTGATCCACCGGATTCATCGCGGTGCCGCGCACGGTCGGGCGGACCCCCATCCAGCGCTTCGCGCCGGCCTTGCCGAACTTGCGCAGGCTATGCTCCGAATTCCCGACCTCCCCGACCACCGCCCGGCACTCGGACGACACCCGGCGCATCTCGCCCGAGCGCAGTCGCAGCGTCGCATGACGCCCCTCGCGGGCCACCACCTGAACCGAGGTCCCGGCGGAGCGCGCCAGTTGCGCACCCTTGCCTGGTTTCATCTCGATGCAGTGCACGACGGTACCGACCGGAATCGAACGCAACTCCATCGCGTTACCGATACGGACCGGGGCCTGGCTGCCGCTGATGACGGGATCACCGGCCTTCAGCCCTTTCGGAGCGATGATGTAGCGGCGCTCGCCATCGGCGTACTTCAACAGCGCCAGGTGGGCGCTGCGGTTCGGATCGTACTCGAGGCGCTCGACCACCGCCGGGACATTGTCCTTGTTGCGCTTGAAATCCACCATGCGGTAGTGCTGCTTGTGGCCACCACCGATGTGACGGGTGGTGATGCGCCCCTGGTTGTTACGGCCGCCGCTCTTCGCCTTCTTCTCCAGCAGCGGGCCGTAGGGAGCACCGGAGTGCAGTTCCGGGGTCCGGATGTTGACCGCGTGGCGGCGCCCGGCCGAGGTGGGTTTCGTCTTGATGATCGCCATGACTTACACCTGCTCCCCTTCGCCCAACTCGATCTTCTCGCCTGGCGCGAGGGAGACGTAGGCCTTTTTCCAATGATTCCGCCGGCCCATGCGGCCGCCGAAACGCTTCATCTTGCCGTCCTGCACCAGGGTGCGGACCGACTCGACCTTCACCTCGAAGATCTTTTCCACCGCCTGCTTGATTTCGGTCTTGGAGGCATCGCGCAGCACCTTGAAGACATGCGTGCCGACTTCCCCCGCGGCGGTGGACTTCTCCGAGACCACAGGTCCCAGAATCACCTGCAGCAAACGCTGGTTCATCATGCCAACCACTCCTCTACACGCTTCACCGCGTCCGTGGTCATGACCACGGTCTCGGCGGCAACGAGCACGACCGGGTTGATCTCCGCAGCCGTGACGATATGGATGTGCGGGACGTTACGCAGCGCCTGCCGGGTACTGGCATCGTCATCACCAACGACGATAAGTCCCGACTCCATGCCCAACTGGCGCAGAGCGGCGACCGCGTCGCGGGTCTTGCCGGATTCCACCGAGAAGGTCTCGACGAAGCGGAGGCGATCCTGGCGCAGGAGTTCCGACAGGATCGAGGCCATCGCCGCGCGGTACATCTTCCGGTTCATCTTCTGGCTGAAGTCCCGGGTACTGGCCGCGAAGACCTTGCCGCCCCCGCGCCACAACGGGCTGCGGATGGTACCGGCCCTGGCGCGGCCGGTGCCCTTCTGGCGGAACGGCTTGATCCCACCGCCGCTGACCTCGGAACGGCCCTTCTGGGCACGCGTTCCAGCGCGCGCACCAGCCAGATGGGCCACTACGCTCTGGTGCACCAGCGCCTCGTTGAAGTCGCGCTCAAAGCACGCCGCGGACAGGTCCACCGCAGCTGCCGTATCTGTGGTATTCACTTGCATGTCTTCTTATCCCCTGGCCTTCACGGCGGGCCGGATGATCACATCGGCGCTCGGGGCACCCGGCACCGCACCGTGGATCAGCAGCAGCCCGCGGTCGTTATCGACCCGCACGACCTTCAGATTCTGTACCGTGGTCCTGGCGGCGCCCATATGGCCCGCCATCTTCTTGCCCTTGAACACGCGGCCCGGGGTCTGGTTCTGACCGATCGAACCCGGTGCACGGTGGGAGCGCGAGTTGCCGTGGGTCGCGTCCTGCATGTGGAAGTTGTGGCGCTTGATCACGCCCTGAAAGCCCTTCCCCTTGCTCTCCGAGGTTACATCGACCACCTGCCCATCGGTGAACAGACTCACGCCGATCTCGTCGCCAATGGCGAAGCCGTCGAGCTGCTCCGGGGCCACACGGAATTCCCAGAGACCGCGCCCGGGCTGCACCGATGCCTTGGCATAGTGGCCGGCCTGCGGCTTGCTGACCCGGGACGGCTTGCGCGCGCCGGCGGTCACCTGCACGGCGTCGTAGCCATCGCTGTCCACACGCTTCACCTGCACCACGCGATTGTGGCCGACCTGCACCACCGTGACCGGCAGGGAGGCGCCATCCTCGGTAAAGACCCGCGTCATACCAAGCTTGCGACCGATGAGTCCAAGAGACATTGCTAACCCCTTCGTAATCCACTCGCGCCCCGAGGGCGCTCTAAAGCCGTGGCCCGGCGATACCAAATCCCGCCGGGCCACGGAAAGCCACGCATTATGACAGAAATCCTTAGACTAGTTAAGCCTGATCTGCACATTTACGCCTGCGGCCAGATCCAGCTTCATCAGCGCATCCACGGTCTTGTCGGTCGGATCGAGGATGTCCATCAGACGCTTGTGGGTCCGCAGTTCGTACTGGTCGCGCGCATCCTTGTTCACGTGCGGCGAGATCAGGACGGTGTAGAGCTCACGCTTGGTCGGCAGCGGAATCGGGCCCTTGACCCGGGCACCGGTGCGCTTTGCGGTTTCCACGATTTCCGCGGCGGAACGATCGATCAGACGATGATCGAAGGCCTTGAGACGAATTCTGATACGCTGATTTGCCATTTTGCTCACTCGATGATCTTGGAGACGACGCCGGCGCCGACGGTACGACCGCCTTCGCGA
>NZ_REBW01000048.1 GCF_007692535.1 Thioalkalivibrio sp.
CCATGCTCCGCCCGGTGAGGACCCGGTCCTCCGGTCCAAGATACACGGCACGGGTACAGGCCTCCGCCACCGGCCCGGCCATCAGGGCTAACGCAAGGACCGGGGCTGCGAATGCGCGTTTCAGCTGAACCATGGGACCTCCTCTATACCATCCTGTAAACGCCGAAGAACGTAGGACTCGCTGCGGAAGCCCCGTGGGGTAAAGAAGGCGACACGCGCCATCCACCGTCAAGGCCGAGGTTGCCACACGTTCCGGGCAATTATGAACGCAGTCGAGGCATGTATCGACCGAGTCGGCATCTCTGATTTGGGCGACGACCCGCGCTGCCCTACCTGCGGCGGGCAGGTCTCGATGTCGATCCAGAAGACCGTTCCGGGCGCTGCGCCCGCGTGATGGGCTCACCTGTTTTGGGGTGCACCCGAGTATCGAAGACCCGTATCCAGTGTCAGCTTGTCTTACGACTGCAGCCTCCCATCCGTTCTCGCTGAGTGCCCGCTCAGGGTCGGCAAGAGCCAGCCATTGGCAAGGGTCGGCCCTGAACGGTCGCCGGGGTTGCGGCCACGAGGGCACCAAAAACAGTCGAAAGCGGTCGCCGGCCAGCAAGGGTGATCCCATGGTCCCAGGGGGTAGCCTCACCCGCGGCCATGTACCTGTGGGACGCGCGCCCTCCCGCCCGTCCCGGCCTGGAAGAACACTGGTGACCATTGATCAAAGTCGGCTAATGCGTACCCCGTACCGTGGCCGCGGTGTCATGGGAGATATAGCTCAATCTGACATTTTCTTGACCGATTCAGGTTTAATCACTATGATTATTTCGATATCAAACCGCATCGGAAAGGGTTGCCGGGTCCGGTGACATTCTGATGCGGGGCGATCCGCCGCACCGTGATCACAGCGTGGCCGGCTCCGGCAAGATCAAGTTCCGATAAGAGGTGCAACATGACAACAGCAACCAAAGTACTGACCGCACACGTGCCGCTTCCGCTGGCTGACAAGGTCGATCAGATGGCTTCACGCCTTGACCGCTCGCGCGGTTGGATCATGAAACAGGCGCTTTCCGCCTGGATTGCCCAGGAAGAGGAGCGGGACCGACTGACCCAAGAAGCACTGGCTGACGTAGACGCCGGTCGCGTCATCGACCACCAGGCCGTACAAGCGTGGGCGGATAGCCTTGGCACCGACCAGCCGCTGCCGCTGCCGCGCTGATGGGTCTGAAGTGGACCAGCAAGGCGCTTTCCGATTTGGGGCGCTTGTATGAGTTCCTGGCTCCGGTGAACAAGCCCGCCGCTGCGCGGACGGTGCAGGCACTGACCAAGGCCCCGACCATTCTGGTGACCAACCCACGCATCGGCGAGCAACTCTTCCAGTTCGAGCCGCGCGAGGTACGGCGAATCCTGGTCGGCGAGTACGAGGTTCGCTACGAAATTCAGGATTCGACCATCTACGTGCTGCGGCTGTGGCATACCCGAGAGGACCGCTGAGATGGCTTTGCCACCAACCTACTCAACTTACCCCGGCCTGAAGGCCGGAGCTTGTGCAAGCAAGTTGGGTTGACCAGTGAAAGCCGGTTTCGACCGGCTCCGTTACGAAGGTGGAACTGAACGAAAGATCCCCCGCAGCTACGGGGGTGGACTCGACTGTTCGAACCGATCGGCTCGACCCGACTTCCATCCGCTCTGCGAAGGACACCCTCAAGAAAGGGCTACGGGTTCCCGGTTGCAACGGACCCGGCGGCCGGGACAGCCGGCCAATGCTGCCCACTCCCATGGCTTGGTGCGGCCAGGCGCCACAAAGAATATCCCCGCCTTCCGTCACCCGTCTGGGCTACGAATGCCCAGGGTCGGTGACATCCGGCGGGGACATTGAAGCCCGGCGCCCCAAGGCCGGACGATGGGTGTGGCCAAGGGTACTGAATCGGCGACTCCCGCCGATCAGGAGGCCGGGCTTGTCCAAAGCACAGCGTAGGTGACTGCTGAATGCTTGGCGGACAACGGGATAGTTGGTGTCACCGTTCCTTCATTTCCCCATCGCTTTTTCCCCGGTTGTCCTACTGCCTGTTGGTGCCGCGCGAATACGGGCAAGGCCATGCCGGCGGCCGAAAACGGGAAGCGTGCGTAGCCTCTCCACATTGCTGCTGGAACTCCCGACCGTGATGGCGTCGAAGCGCGCCGAGGGTACGCGGCGCACGCAAGGGGTCAGGTCTCGGCCATGAACGGACTCAGGCGCCCTATTCGTGGGCGACTGCTTGCTGATCCGCTTCGGACGCCACCAACCTCGCATCGAGGTAGCCGTCGCCCCATGGCGTAGTCGGAACGTCCGGATCTTCCTTGGTACCATGCTGACCGTCTCTGCCCGGCTTGGCCGGTGTCAGCCGCGCTGCGTTGCACCGTCTGGGGCCTTGGCTCAATACGACATCATGGTGCCCGTGAAGCGCACAAGCACCCTGCAGGAGGGGAAAGATCCAATGAAATCGGTGCTGGTCTTTTACGTGAGCCGCCGGGGCCATACGGCCCGGGTTGCGCGGACAATCTGCGAGAGCATTACCGCCAGCGGCGGTCGGGCGGAGATGATGGAGATCCGCGAGGCCGTACACGAAGGGGTGGACTGGTCCCGGTACGACGTGGTCGCGGTCGGAGCCCCGGTGATTTACGGAACCTACGACAAGGAAGTGTTCCAGTTCGTCGCGGATAACCGGGATGCGCTCGACGGCAAGCCCAACAGCTTCTTCAACGTCTCCGTGGTCGCCCGCAACCCCGAGAAGGCGACGGTCGAGGGCAACCGCTACATGCAGAAGTTCCTCCAGCGCTCGGCCTGGAAGCCCAAAGAGGCGAAGGTCATCGCGGGCAAGGTCGACTACCCGGCCTGGCCCTGGTACGACGTGCTCATGATCCAGATGATCATGAAGATGACAAACGGCCCAACGGATCGGCGGGCCGTCATCGACTACACTGACTGGGACGACGTACGGGCCTACGGTCGGCACCTGCTCAGCCTGGCCTGACCGCCTGGGGCATGGGTGCGGAAGTTGCGGGGCGCAGAGCGGAGAAATACCCTTCGACGGGTCAACCGGGTATCCACCAGAACCATGATCAAGAGCGTTCGGACGCTTGCAGCCCTGGCGGCCCTTTCGGCTGGTGTGCCGCTCGTTGGCGCTGCCGCCTCGCCTGGTGTCGATGGTGAGCACCTTTACCGGTTTCATGGCTGCGTGAACTGTCACGGAGAGCGAGGCCTGAACCCGGTACGCGAGGTCGTACCCAGGATCGGCGGTCTGCCGGCAGCGCAGATCGTGGATCGCGCTCGAGCCATTATGCAGGCAAGGATGGATGGAGTCGGGATGAAGAGGTGGGCCCGGGATCTGTACGACAGTTGTAACGCGCCGCCGAGCATGCCCGAGTTGGAACGCATCGCTGAATGGCTTTCCGTCGCTCGGGAGTGAGCCGCAAACCCCGTCCGCAGGCAACGAACGCCGCCCAACCGTCGGCAAGCGCAGGTGGTCGGCCCTGAGCAGGCAACGGCCCGCCCAGCGCCTGGCCGTTCATGATCGTGAAATCGATCGAGATCGTTCCCTGCACCTGAAACCGCGGTTCCTGATGACCCCGGATCGATACGCCGATCATGCCATGGCTGAACTCGTGGAAAGTGGCCGTGGACTCGCCCTCGAACTCGAGGACGTGCCAACTGCGCGCGTCGCCGTCGATCTGACCCTCGATGCGGTCGGAGCCGCCAACGATCAGGGGCACGAACAGCAGTACGGCACCCGTGAGGCACGCGAGACGCGGGGACCGAGTCGGTTGCGGACGGTGCATGTTGATGTCGCTCCTGCAGTCTCGTTGAGGCCGGAAAACCGCGTTACCACTTGGGAAACGTCCGGTCCACACTTGAGAAACTCTCTCGCTCACTCTCTCGCCCATGAACCCCCGGGTTTTCGGAAAGCGGGTTTTCGTGGGTCAGTCAGCCTGTTCAGACCGACTAGGCGCTGATACCACCCATCTTGGCGCGCCGGCCCGAGACAATGATGCGGGTGATGGACGCTTCCGGGCGTCCGCAGCAGATCGGAAACGGGTCGTTCGTGGGCAGTGAGTGGGCGGCGGCTCAGGGTCGGGTAGAGACGCCCGATGACCGATAACGGCATCAGTCGGCCCAAAAAAGCCATGCGGGGACCATCCATCGATGGCATTAGCCGGCCCTGAGCGGGCACTAAGGCAGCTCTCGGGGATTGCTGCATGGATGCGGGTTGCGGTCACCCTTCCGAACGTGAAATGGTCGGCCCAGCACGGGCGGCCACGATTGCGCGCACCAAAACCGCACCGGACTGGCTTCCGGAGGCAACCCCGAGCGGTTTGGGCAGCGTCTCGCTCTCGGCAACGAGAGGTCAACGCGGATGGCGAATACGCAGTCGGCCAGAAGTCACGGTGATCAGTGCGCCTTGCTCCAGTTCCGCGCCATGACGATCAAGCACGGCTAGCGTCGATGAGGCGTGTTCCGCTAACCGGAGGCGGACAGGCGCAGAATGCCCGCGTGAGGAGCACCCTTCAGGATTGCCAGTTCCCCGAATGCGGTATTCGGAGCACTGCCGCGGTCGTGCAGGGGGAAATCGGCGTGATTCATGGCTGCCTCCTCGTTTTTGGTGTTACTCAGGCTCAAGTGTTGCCGCCCGCTGCACCCTCGGGTGGGTCCTCAGAAGTGGTGTGCGGACCGGATACCCCGATCAGCACATGCAGTGCCGGTCCAAGCCGCAGGATGGTGGCGGGATCCTGGTCCACCTTGGCCATCACCAGGATGCCCTCCATCAGTGCCAGCCAGAGTTCCGCCAAGGCGAGCGCATCCGTGTGGGCGGGAAGCTCACCGCGGTCGATGCCTTCCTGCAGACAGCGCTGGAAGTGACCGGCAACACGGTCTAGATGACGCTTCACGGCCTGTCGCAGCCCGGGGTTGTAGGTGCCGGCCTCCACGATCAGGTTGCCAAACGGGCAACCGGGCAAGTATCCGGACTCGCGGTGCACAGCGGCTTCAAAGGCGTGGATCGCTTGGACAAAGGCATCGATCCGCTCCCGAATGCAATTGGGTCCTTCCAGGCTGGGCACCAGGACTGCGCCCTCGAAGTCGTCCATCAGCGCGTCGAGCATGGCCAGAACCAGGTCCTCCTTGCTGCTGAAGAAGTGGTACAGGCTGCCCTTGCGGACCCCGGCGCGTTCGCAGATCTCCGCGGTCCCGACGTGCTCGAAGCTGCGCGTGAAGATCAGATCGCGCGCCGCGTGCAGCAATGCGGTTCGGGAGTCCGGCTGGTTCTTTTGTGTGTCCATGAACTGGAAGTCTAGTTGACCGGTCGGTAAACTGGAAGGCCAATCAGCTCAGGTGAAAACCAAGATGTCCTCGACTGTGCCCGCTTCTGCAACCCCGGTCGTCGTGCCCGCTCTCTACGCCGAACAGTGGGACGACGGCTTCGGTGCGAGGGGTTGGAAACTCGATCTCCCGGATCTGGGCGTGGACGTGATTGCAGCGACCCCGTACACGGGGGAACGCATCCCCACCTCCGTCTTCGTACACGATCTGGTCGATCACCACCTCTGCGGTTTCCGCCTCTCCGGCTACCTCGATGAGGCCGGTGCGCTGGTCCAGCTCGCCGAGCGTACCGGCTCCGACCCCGTGGGCGATTTTCAGCAGATCATCGACGAAGACCTGTTGTCGGGTCTCGTTGCTGGGCCGGACTGGAAGGATCTGCTTCCCGCCTCGCTGATCACCGGAGTTGGCACGACATCCGACCCCAGGGCAGCCGTGCAGGCGCTACGCCGGAAGCTCGGCGATGGGCTGCTTCGGGCGTTGTTCACCGCCGGGTTCGTACAGGAGGGTTGGCTCCGCCGCGATGCCGCGCGGGCCGCATGGACTGCGCACGGTCTGGACTACGCGGCACGCCCGCGCATCGCGCTCGCACTACAGGAGCTTTTCGCGTGGATGGACGCACAGGTGCAGATTCGTGCCTGGCCGAGTGCCAGAGGCGACTTTTCCATCAACGATCATGCCGTCGAGTTTCTCTTCATGAAGCCGGTGCGGCAGCGTCACGTAGTCGCAGTTGCATCGCCTCCAGATCTCCAGCGCAGATCGGCATGAGATGCGTTCCGCATTTCGTCTTGGACCAAACGAGAAAATAGGCAGAAGGCTGTCATCCATGCCACCTCGGGGCTAGGGAGGGCACCGTCAGGTTTGTAAGTCCTTGAGGTGTCTCTCTCCCGGGAATATGAAATGACGACGTCGTTTCCGAGCCGGACACTCCCGACACCGGATTCGCCTCACTCGGCCCGCCAATGTGACCAAGCCCTCTGATCAAAGGATGCTTTAACGCTGGCGCCCACTTTTAAAGGGTGCTTTAATTTTTAAAATACACATTAAAGGCACCTTTACCGTGAAGCGAACCACTGGCATTTATGCCGCCTCGACGACGCTGGGGGAATCGGTTCAGGCCTTCGTGCCGCATCCGCTCCCACCCGCCGAGCCTGCGCTGGCACCCGAGACCTACATCGACCTGAACCATCAGGCAGAGCTGGCCCTGGCGCGCCTCTCCGGGGTGTCGGGGCTAGTGCCCTCGGTAGACTGGCTGCTGTACGGCGCCATCCGAAAGGAGGCGCTGCTCACCTCGCAAATCGAAGGTACCCAGGCCACCTTGACCGACCTGTTCGACGAGGAAGCGGGATTCGCCGTCAGCAACACGGAGGATGTCGAGGAAGTCACCAACTATCTGAGCGCATTTAGGCGGGTACAGGACAACCTGCGCGACCCCAATGGCCTGCCCATCAGCGCCCGTCTGCTGTGTGAGGCCCACCGCGTCTTGCTGGACGGGGTGCGTGGTGCCGGCAGGCAGCCCGGGGAACTGCGGCGTTCCCAGAACTGGATCGGCGGCACCCGTCCAGGCAACGCCGCTTTCGTGCCGCCGCCAGCCGATCGCGTGGCAGATCTGCTGGGCGATTTGGAGCACTTCATTCACGATGAGGCCGGCTCACTCCCGCCTCTGGTCAGGATTGCGCTGGCACACGCCCAGTTCGAGACCATCCACCCCTTTCTCGACGGCAATGGCCGTATCGGACGTCTGCTGATCGCAGCGCTGCTCGAACACTGGCGCCTATTGCCCGAGCCACTTCTGTACCTGAGCGGCTACCTGAAGCAGCATCAGACCGAGTACTACCGGCGCCTGTCGATCATTCGTACCGAGGGCGACTGGGAAGCCTGGGTCGCGTTCTTCCTCGAAGGCGTCGCCACGGCCGCCAGTGACGCCGAAGGCAGCATCATCGCCATCGCCAGTCTGATCGCGGCGGATCGGCGCCGCCTGCTCGAAGCATCCAAGGCCGGCCCTGCCAGCTACCGGCTGTTCGAGTTGCTGCCCATGATGCCGCGCTTCACCATCGAGCGGGTGCGGCAAGAACTGAAAACCACCTTTCCGACCGCCGCTGCCGCCGTCAAGATACTGGAAGACCTGGGCGTCGTGACGGAAATGACCGGGCAGAAAAAGAATCGCAGCTACAGCTACCAGCGATATATCGAACTGCTCTCGCGCTGATTACGCAACCATCGGCAACGGTTTGCAGCCACGCGAAATGCCTGACCGAGGGGCCATTACCGCAGGCCCTTTCAGACTTTGCGGGGGACGCTGGCGCCAGGTCCAGCCTTCTTGATACACCGGCACGACTGCAGTGAAGCTGGGCGTCTGCAAACCGTTAGAACCTGCTGTTGCCGACCGAGTATGGCGGCGACGCGCGATGCGGAGAACCGTGAGCACCGGGTTCGCGCGGCGATTCAAGCACATCTGCGACGATGGCGACCGTGGCGTTGATCCCAACCGGACCTGCAGGCCATGCACGCTTACGCAACGTATATGCATGCAGCAAGTCGCGATTCATCCCGCGGGCGCAATTCTCGATCTGCACCTGTGGTCGATCCGTCGCATCCAAGACGGGGCATTTCGAGCGTCCGCCGTATGGCCGACTACGGGCCCTCATCCCTCCACCCGGGTGGCCGGTTTGGGTCGACTTGAGACCCCGATCGCTGTCAGCGGCACTGGGCGACCCGAAACCGACCCTGGTCGGCGCGCCGCACGCGAGCGCATGCGGTCGAACAGAAGTCAGGGACTGGAGCTTGAGTAGTGGCTTGTGCGATGTACGTCGGGCTCACCGGCAGCCCACCGGGCCCTCTGCCGCAGAGGCGGGTTCACACCCACAGCGAGTCAGGTGTGTGCTGGCGGATCCCGGAGCTCGCGGGCCCCGTGGATGACGGCGATCACGTCCACCTGAGCCTCGTTAATCTGGTAGATGATGCGGTACGGTCCTTCAAAAACCTCTCGGACAGTCTCGCGGTCGTACTCGGGCACACGGCGACCCGACCAGGGAAACGTCCCGACCTGGCGCGACCGTGCCGTGATGCGATCCACCGTTCGTAACGCGTACACCTCGGAATCCTGCGCAATATACGCGTAAATCGCATCCAAGTGCTTCTGCGCAGAGCGAGTCCAGTGAACTCTCATTCAGGGAGACCGAACCGCCTTCTGACCTCGCCCACCTCATCGGTTCTACCGGCTTCACTGTCCTCGAGGCCCTTCTCGATGGCCTCGCGAACGTAGATCTCACGCATCAGGTCCTCCCAAGTGGAATCCGCCGAAAGCTGATCCACCAGCCGATGCGCCTCCTCCTTCTGGATGACATTCGACATGCCCGTGCCTCATTTCATGTTCTTGAGGCCAGTGATTCTAGCCGAACCAGCCGTTCGGTAGGTCCTCATCATCCCTGCTCACGCCCGGAAACGCCACGCGACATCCACAAGGTTTCACGAACGGCTGGTACGGTGCCCTATGGCCTGCGGAAACATCGGATGAAAGTGTTCCGGTAAAGGTCCAGCGGTGTCCGCTCCTCACTCGACTGGAGCCCCTCACCTCTGCGAACCGACTGGCCGTTCAGGGTCGGTAACGGGTCGTGCGTGAACGTGGTGTGGGCGGCGGCTCTGGATCGTACACCGTCCCTCCAGGTCAGACCATGCTCGTCTTTCCGCAACCATGATCGAGAAAACAGGCCGGTGTTGGTCAACGTAGTTGTGTGCTTTTTCATGGTGTCTAAATGAACGCCGGGCCTGGGCTTTGGACATATTCTTCCGGCGTGGCCATTGATCCGCGGCCCTTTACGGTGGCGATCACGTCGAGCCGGCTTTCGGCTTACTCCGTATCGAGCGGCGGGCGCACCACCCTCCCCGAATCCGGCGTCGCCTTGGTGATGGCGCTGCTGTTGTTCCTGGTGGCCGAGCGCCCCATCCCGAGGCAACCACGGCGCCCTGCATCCGAGATCTGGGCCCAGAGGCTTTCATAGCCCGTTACACGCCGAGGCCATACCCCTACCGAAAGGTACCCGATGGAATACCTCACCGCCGAAGTCGGTCTTCTCTTTAGTCCGACGGAACCGGTTCGACCACATCGACACCGGGCGCTCGTGGCTCATACCCCGTAACAACCACGGAAACCCGCAAGGAACCCGACCATGAAGAAACTGCTATCGCTCCTCCCCCTGGCGCTTGTCGCCGCAATCCTTGCCCTGCCCGGCGCCGTTTCGGCGGAATACGGGCACCAGAAGGTCGTGTACCACGTGAATTATGACGACCCGGCCCGCCATAAGGCCGCACTGGGCAACATCCAGAACCACATCAATGCCGTCGGCGCGGACAAGATGGACATCAAGGTAATCATGCATGGACCCGGCCTGGGTCTGCTCCGGAACGCGCTCACCGATGCCGACATCCAAGCCGGCGTAGACAATCTTCGGTTGCAGGGCGTGGACTTCGGGATCTGCAACGTGACCGTCACGCGCGGCAACATCGACATCCTCACCGATCTCTACGATTCGACCGAAGCCAATCTCGTCCCCAGTGGCGTGGCCGAGATCTCGCATCTTCAGACCCAAGGCTATACCTACCTGCGACCCTGAAGTCATGGCCCCGGCCGCTGTGACTCCGCGGCGGTCCGGGGATAGTAAAGTGGACCCCAGTGTCAAGACAGGAAGTGCCCGAGTTTAAGCAACGGCCTGGGCCTCGTTTACAGCTGAACAGCGCTGCCCTGGTGCTGCAGGTTCGCCTTCGCAAACGGCCAGGGTCGCGCCGATTCACGGTCCCCACTCGTTGAATTATGGGAAGTCGGACACCGCACCGCGGCTCTACCCGAACGTCCCTGATCGATCTGGCAAGGTCTCTGCGTCCTTAAACGAACCAAGGTGGGGACACTTCAGACGACCCCGGCCGAAGTTACGATCAAAAGTGCAGTTCTGGTGTTCTGAGCAGTTGCCATGGGTGCCAACCGACAATCGACCACCACGGTTCGCCGGCTGATGGAGCCCACCGAAGCCGAACTCGCCCGTGAGGGGTCTGGCGAGGTCGTCATCTACGACCGGCTGGCCGACAAGCAGGTGGATGCCGCG
>NZ_REBW01000069.1 GCF_007692535.1 Thioalkalivibrio sp.
CGGGCGCCGGAACACCCATCGGCCAGGGGCTGGCCTCCTACAGCCGCGTGCCGTTCAACCCAGTATGGTCTGTCCCAGGTCGCGGATCTGGGTCTGGAAGGCCGTCTCCGAGTTTTCCTGCCAGCGGTCGTGGCGGGACTTGAACTGGAAATAGCTCTCGTGGACCCTGCGCACCAACGAATCCTTGGCGGCATTTTCACTGAGGATGTCCTTGGTGGCCTCGAGCAGGGCCAGGATGACGTCGTCGGGCAGCGGCCCGAATCTGACCCCGTGGTTGTTGATCAGGTCGTCGAGGGCATCGGCGTTGCGGGCCTCGAGCCAGACGTGCGAGGTGATGTTGCAGGCGGCTGCGGCGTTGCGCATGATCGCCCGGAGATCGCCCGGCAGTGAATCCCAGGCCTCGCGGTTCACCACCACCTCGGTGCTGGTCGCCGGCTCGTGCCAGCCCGAGGAGTAGTAGTTCTTGGCGGCATTGTGCAGGCCCAGCGCCCGGTCGGAATAGGGGCCGACCCACTCTGCGGCGTCGATGGCCCCGCGCTCCAGGGCGGCAAAAAGCTCGCCTCCGGGCAGCAGCCGGGCGTTGGCGCCGATCGCATTGTAGATGTCGCCCGCGAGGCCGGGCATGCGGATGTTCAGACCCCGGAAGTCGCTCAGGCTTTCCACCGGACGGCGGAACCATCCCACCGGCTGGACGCCGGTGCAGCCCACCACCAGCGGCACCAGGTCGAAGGGCTCGTAGACTTCTTCGTAGAGTTCGTAGCCGCCGCCCTCGTTCATCCAGGCATTGTGGCCCTGGAACGTCATGCCGAATGGCACGGTGGTGAAATACTGGGCGGCGAAGGACTTGCCGGCCCAGTAGTAGGCGCAGCCATGGTTCAACTGCACCTGGCGACCGGCGGAAGCGGCATCGAAGCCCTCGAAGGCAGGCACGAGCTCATTGGCTGCGTAGACACGGATGCGGATGCGCCCGTCGGACATCTCCTCGACCCGTTTGGCGAAATCGGTGGCGCTCCCCGGCCCGGTCTGAAAGAACGGCAGGCCGGAGGGCCAGGTCGTGGTCATGCGCCAGTTGAAGCGTTCCTGGGCCTTGACGATGGCGGGGGCCGCCAGGATGCTCGCGCCGGCTGCAGCAGCCGGGCCCAGTTTCAGGAAATCACGACGCTTGATGCTCATAGCAACTGTCTCCTCCAGGAGTGGTCCGTCGGGCTTTTCGCCCCAGGTTCTTTACGTTTTCATACGTGCCCAGGCATCGGTGCACCCCTTGGTATCGGTGGCCCACCGGTGACTGCCACGAGGTCCGGCGACAGGCAGGAGTGGTGGTTGACCAGGTTCCCGGTGTCTGACCAGACCCCCGAAGTCTAGTCCGGGCCCATTGAAAATGACACGTCTCCCGGCTTTGGATGGCTTGCTGTCAAATTTATGTAACATCCTTGTTATCTAATGTCGCGAGTCTAGCGACCGGAAAACTCCGATGACCATCAGCATCCTCTTGGTGGAGGACGACGCCGCGGTACGGGAGGTTCTTTCCCTGCCGCTGCAGAAGGCAGGCTTCAACGTGATCGAGGCCAAGGACGTGCACCAGGCGCGACAGGCCCTGCTCGAGCATGCTCCCGATCTTGTGCTGCTCGACTGGATGCTTCCCGATATCAGCGGGGTGGAGTGGGCCCGTGACCTGAAGACCGCGCAGCATACCCGCGCTCTGCCCATCATCATGCTTACCGCGCGTGGCGAGGAGGAGGACCGGGTGAAGGGCCTGGAGGTCGGGGCCGACGATTATGTGACCAAGCCATTTTCGCCGCGCGAACTGATCGCGCGGATCCGCGCCGTGTTGCGGCGCACGGCGCCAACCACCAGCGACGAGCCAGTTGAACTCGACGGGCTGCGCCTGGATCCGCTCAGCCACCGGGTGACGGCCACAGGGAAGACTCTGGAGATGGGGCCAACGGAATACCGTCTGCTGCATTTCTTCATGACGCACCAGGACCGGGTGTTCACCCGCGGGCAGTTACTCGATAACGTATGGGGCACGAACGTCTATGTCGAGGAGCGCACGGTCGATGTGCACATACGCCGCCTGCGCATGGCCCTGTCCGGCTCCGGGCATGACGGCCTCGTGCAGACCATACGTGGTGCGGGTTATCGTTTCTCACGTCAGCCCTGAGTCCGGATCGCTTCCCGCCAGGGCAATGGTCGGCTGCGGATATGATGGCTGCCTGCGGACGTGGATGAACTTCCTTGCGGCCTGAAATGAAACCACGTAACCCCTGGCCTGCAGCCTATGCCCGGCTGCTGCTCGTGCTGCTGGCCCTGATTCTGATCGGCTGGGGGACCGGGCAGTGGCTGCTCGTGTCATTGCTGGCGGCTGTAGCGGCTCTCATCTGGAATTTCATCAATCTGCGCCGGCTCGAACACTGGCTGCGGTTGACCCGGAAGCTGGACCCACCCCAGTCGCTTGGGCTGTGGGGGGAAATCTTCGACGGTCTGCATCGCATGCGCATGCGTGCCCGGGAGCGCGACAAGCAGCGGCGCAACCTGGTCCGGAACTACCGTGACTCCATCAAGGCCATGCCCGACGCGACCGTGGTGCTGCGCGCGGACTATCGGATCGACTGGTCCAACCAGGCGGCCCGCGACATGCTCGGGCTGCAGTGGCCACGCGACGAGGGCCAACGCATCAGCAACATCTTTCGGCACCCGGAGTTTGTCACCTTCCTGGCCCAGGACTCGCGGGAGACGAGATCACTTTCGCTTCCTTCCCCCGTCGATGGCAGGTTGTGGCTCGAGGTGCGCCTGGTTCCCTACGCGAAGAAGCGCCACCTGCTCCTGGCCCGGGATACCACCGCGCTGAGGCGCCTGGAGACCATGCGCAGCGACTTCGTCGCCAACGTGTCGCACGAACTGCGCACGCCGCTGACCGTGGTCTACGGGGTTGCCGAGACCCTCGAAGATGGGATCGGGGAGCACCCGGAGTTGGCGCGTTCGGTACAACTGCTCAGGGAACAGGCCGAGCGAATGAAAAGCCTGGTAGAGGACCTGCTGCTGCTTTCGCGGCTGGAAACGGGCGACGGGGGGCGCGCCGGGGAGTGGGTGGATGTCCCGGCAATGCTTGCCAGCCTGGTCGAGGAGGCCAGGCTGCTCTCGGGCGACCGGCATCATCAGATCGAGCTTGAAGCCGGTTCGGGACTTCTGCTGCTTGGCAACGAGCGGGAACTGCGCAGCGCATTCGCCAATCTCGTGTTCAACGCCGTCCACTACACGCCAGAGGGGGGGCAGGTCCAACTCCGCTGGTTTGCCGATGCGACGGGAGGGCACTTTCAGGTGCGGGATACCGGTATCGGCATCGAGCCGCAGCACATCGACCGCCTGACCGAGCGTTTCTACCGTGTCGACAACGGACGGTCGAAGAGTCGTGGCGGCACCGGGCTGGGATTGGCCATCGTCAAGCACGTACTGATGCGTCATGGCGCCCAATTGAAGATCGACAGCAAGCCGGGCAGGGGCAGTACGTTTACCTGCTCGTTCCCGCCGAAGATTCTTCGCCAGTCCCTTGCCACGCGGGAAACCGTGCGGGCCTGAATCGTCTGCGGCAACGCCTGCCTCTGGCGGAAACCTCTTCCGCGATTTCGTCTTTCGAGAGTTGTTTATGTGTGATCTGAAAAATCTCTTCTCACCGAACGGGGGACGGTTCACGGACCATCCTGGAATCCGTTTTCTGCTCGTGATCGCCGCGCTCCTCCTGGTGCCCGTGACCGCTGCCGCAGAGGAGCCGGAAGACACATTCGGGCAGGACGCCGAGGCCCGTGCCCATGCCTACATGGCGCAGGAACCGCCCGAGTGGGACGCGGCGCGCGCGGCTTTTGCAGAGGCCGCTAAGCAGGGCTCTCCCCGCGCGATGAGTTATCTTGGCTGGATGTATGAGGGGGGGCATGGTGTGGCGCGGGACGGTGAGCTGGCGGCCAAATGGTATGGCCGCGCAGCGCGTGCCGGGGCCCACGATTTCGCCGTAAAACTCGGGTGGATGTATCTGGGCGGTGACGGTGTGGACCGCGATCGGGACCAGGCTGAGTTCTGGTTCCGTTACGCCATCGAGGCGGGGCATGCGCCGGCCCAGGTCGCCTGGGCCTCGGTGCTGATCGCCGACGCCCAGGGTGGGCGTGATCCGGAGCGGGTCTTCGAGGCGCAGGAACTGCTGGAGGAAGCCCTGGAGGAGGGACTCATGCTGGCTTCCTATTTTCTCGCTCGCCTGTATATCGAGGGCATCGGTACGCAGTCGGCGGACGATGCCCTGGCGGCGCACTACACCCGAATCGGCGCGGACGACGGTCACGGTCAGATGCAGGGCTGGTTGGCGTTCATGTATGTGAACGGCCAAGGGGTCGACCGGGACCTGGTCACGGCCGCGAAGTGGGCCAATCTGGCGGCGGCGAACGGCGACTCGTTGGGTCATGGGCTGCGGCTGATGCTCGACGAGCAACTCGCCCCGGAGCAGGTTCGCGAGGCCCGCCAGCGAGCGGTGGACTGGGCGCTGGGACAGCACTGAGGGCTTTCCCATGTTGCGAGTCATCCTCTTCAGTCTGGTCGCACTGGTGGTCGTTTTCCTCGGCGCCCGCTCCTGCGGTCTGACCCCGGAGCAGATCGAGGATCAGATCCTGTTGGCCGACCTCAACGTGGAGGAAGGCGCAGCCTACCGTGCCGCCAATCGCGAGCGTGAGGGTGTGGTGACCCTGTCGAACGGACTCCAGATCGAGGTGTTGCGCGAAGGGGACGGTCCGGTTCCGACCGACGATGACTGGGTACAGATCCATTACCGCGGCTGGCATGTCGACGGACGGGAATTCGAGAATTCCTGGCGCAAGGGGGAGCCGGCGACGGTGACGGTCTCCGGGACGATACCCGGCTGGCGGCAGGCACTGGTTTCGATACCGGCGGGTACCCGACTGAAACTCGTGCTGCCTCCCGAGCTAGCCTACGGTCGACCGGGAGGAGGCATCATCGGTCCGGAGGAAACGCTGCTCTTCGAACTCGAGTTGCTGGCCATCGTCGAGCCCGATCGGCCGCGCGAGCGCGACGAGTGGGAACAGCCAGTGCCCGGGCTGCGTTGACCGCGGGACGAATCGGGCGCAGCGCATCATGACTTTCTCCAACCATTCGCTCTGGCTGGTGGGCGCCTGGGTTGTCGGCCTGGGGCTTGGCATCGCCGTGCTGATGGGCCTGCTTTGGCTGCGTCTGCGGCGTATCCGGCTGCAGGTCGAGGCACGTTACCTGTCCGCTGTGGCCGAGTTCGACCGGCAGACGCCCGAGGCGGCTGCCCCCTTCGCCCATGTTCACGGCGAGCCGATCCGGCGACTCCTGCGGGGTCTGGTCGGGCCGGGCGTTTCTCCGGGTCCCGCGTCCTGGAAGTCCCAGGGGTGGCTGCGGTATGACAGTGACGCCAGGGAACGGGTGGCTACGGCGGAAACCTACTGCATCCCTGGGCTTTGGTGGGCGCAGGTCCGCCGCGTGCGGCTGCGGGCGCTGGGCTGGGTCGACGAGATTCACCAGGTCGAAGCAGGCCGTGTCACCAGTGGCTATTGGTGGCTGGGACTGTACCGTGTCGCCCGGCCGGGCTTTGGTCCGTCACCGCTGGCGCTTGAGGCGCAGGCGCTCGGCGAGGGGGTGCTGGCGCCCTGGGGCTGGTTCCTGGGCCGGGTGATCGATTGGGACGTAAGCGCGGACGCCAGCGAATGGCACGGCCGGGTGACCGCCACGGGTCACGAGGTCCAATTGCGGCTGGATGCCGCTGGCCGGCCCGCCACCCTGGATCTCCTGGGCGCCGGCGGCCGCGAGCGGGTGCGCATCGAGTACCACGGCTGGCGCTGGCTCGACCGGGTTCTGCTGCCCGAACGCCTGCGACTGATAGAGAACGCGGGCAGTGTGAACGAGTTCGTCCGCCTGGAAATGCGGCTCGCGCGACCGGTTCGTGCGCCTGCCTCCGGCTCCTGACGGTCGCGCCGGTGCGCCTGTCACGGATTTGTCATGTTTCAGTCATATGGTTGTGATCCAGGGGCGCAATACTGCCCACCGCGAATCAACGGTACCGGCCTCGAAGCCTGCCCTGTTCGTGACCACCATTCCAACTGAGGAAGACTGATCATGACGATGAAGAAATCCCTGGTCCTGGGCGTTGTTGCCGCTCTGGGCATGTCCGTTTCCATTGCCTCCGCCGAAGTCGATCCCAACCTGCCCGCCTACGAGCGTGTTTCCGGCGTTTCCGGGAACCTGAGCTCGGTCGGTTCCGACACCCTGAACAACCTGATGACCCTCTGGGCCGAGGAATTCGCGAAGTTCTACCCGAACGTGAACATCCAGATCCAGGGCGCCGGCACCTCGACCGCGCCGCCGGCGCTGACCGAAGGCACGTCCAACTTCGGTCCGATGAGCCGCCCCATGCGTGACTCCGAGCAGCGCGCGTTCGAAGAGCGTCACGGCTTTCCAGCGACGCTGGTGCCGGTCGCGATCGACATGATCGCGGTGTACGTGAACAAGGACAACCCGATCGAAGGCCTGTCGATTCCGCAGGTGGACGCGATCTTCTCCCCCACCCGCGCCTGCGGCTATGGCAAGGACATCAGCACCTGGGGCGATGCCGGTATGACCGGCGCCTGGGCGAACCGGGACATCACCCTGTACAGCCGCAATGCCGTGTCCGGGACCTACGGGTTCTTCAAGGAAAACGCGCTTTGCGGCGGTGATTTCAAGTCCAGTATCAACGAGCAGCCGGGTTCCTCCGCGGTCGTTCGCGGGGTCGAGCAGACCCTGAACGGCATCGGCTACTCGGGTATCGGTTACCGCACCTCCGGGGTGCGTGTGGTTCCGCTGGCCGCGACCGACGGCGGTGAGCACTTCGAGGCGACCGGCGACAACGCCGCCACCGGCGACTACCCGTTGGCCCGGTTCCTTTACGTGGCCGCCAACCAGCACCCGAACGACGGCTGGAACCCGATGGAAAAGGAATTTTTCCGGATGGTGCTGTCCGCCGAAGGCCAGGGCGTGGTGCACCGTGACGGCTACGTGACCCTGTCCGCCGCCGCCGCCGAGCGCTTCCGCAAGGAGATGAACCTCGACTGAGGTTCCTCTCGACAGTCAACCACGTACCCCGGCACGGCCCTGTGCCGGGGTCCGTGTTTTTGGGAACGATTCGAGATATCAGGGGTAGATCATGTCAGCATCCACGAGCGAAGAGCCGCTTGCGGCGGGTTCCCTGCTGCCGAGCACCGAGCGGCGGTTGAAGCTGCGCAAGAAGCGTGCGCTGCGAGATGGCATTTCTCGTTACGGCGTGGGCTCCAGCGGAATCGGTGTGATCATCGCTCTGGCTCTGATCTTTGTTTATCTGTTCTACGAGACTTTTCCGCTGCTCAAGCCCGTGAGCGTGGAAATGGATACCGAATTCACGGTGGTGGGCGATGCGGACGCCGCGCCCTCCCTGCACCTCGTGCTGGACCGCTTCGAGCAGATCGGCGGTCGTTTTTCCGAGACGGGCGCCATCACCTTCTTCGATGCCAGCACCGGCGTCGTTCGCGAGCGTCTGGAGATCCCGCGCCCCGAGGGGGAGACGGTGACTTCATTCGGCCGCGCCGAAAGCCGCCGAAGCCTCTTCGTGTACGGTTTTTCCGACGGCAGTGTGCTGCCGGTCAAGCTCAATTTCACCCAGGTATTCGTTGCCGGCCAGCGACAGATCCGGCCGGAACTCTCGTTCCCGCTGGGCGAGGAGCCCATCCGTATCGGTACCCGCGACACCGAGGCCTACTCGGCGCTTGCAATCGTCGAGGGACGGGGCGGTTACATCATTGCCGGTGGTACCGAGGAGGGGGACCTGGCCATGGCGCTGTTTTCCTCCCGAACCAATCTGATGACGGGCGCGGTCCAGATCCAGCGCAACGATTTCAGATTGCCGGACATCGGGCGGCCGGTGCGCCAAATCCTTGTCAACGAGTCCCTGCGCAACCTGTTCGCGATCGACGACCGCGGGCAGCTGTTCGTGTTCGACATCGTCGACCGCAACAACCCGTTTCTGATCGAGGAAGTGAACCTGGTCGGGGAAGGTGTCCGGGTGACCGCGGCGGAATTCCTCGTGGGTTCGCGTTCGCTGATTGTCGGTGGGTCTGACGGTACCGTGAGCCAGTGGTTTCTCGTGCGAGACGAAGAGGCCGGGGTTTTGCGGATGGCCCGCGTGCGCACCTTCCAGAGTCATTCGGGCGCGGTCACCTTCATCGAACCGGAGCATCTGCGCAAGGGTTTCCTGACCGGAGACGATACGGGCACTGTCGGGCTGCACTACGCGACATCGGGGGTGACGCTGGCGATGAAGCCGGTGGGCGAGAGTCCGGTCTCGCGGCTTGCCATGGGTCCGAACAACAGTCGTGCCCTGATTACCACCGAGGGCTCGGATCTGTTTCGGGTTCTCGCGATCGACAACCCGCACCCGCAGACATCGGTGAGTTCGCTTTGGGGCAGGGTCTGGTACGAGGGTCGCACCGAGCCGGAGTTTATCTGGCAGTCGTCCTCGGCCGATGACGCGTTTGAGGCGAAGTTCAGCATCGTGCCGCTGTCGGTTGGAACTCTGAAGGCCGCGTTGTTCGCAATGCTGCTGGCGACGCCGCTGGCGGTCATGGGCGCGATCTACACCGCGTATTTCATGGCGCCGGCGATCCGCAAGGTGGTCAAGCCCTCGATCGAACTGATGGAGGCGCTTCCCACGGTCATTCTTGGGTTCCTGGCCGGGATCTGGCTCGCCCCGTACGTCGAAAACAACCTGCCGATCGTCTTCACCGGCGCGATCCTGTTCCCGCTGCTCATCCTGGTTGCCGGGTTTGCGTGGTCGCGACTGCCGCAGGGAGTCCGCAGGTTCGTGCCCGGCGGCTGGGAAGCGGCGCTGCTGATTCCGGTGGTCATCGCCACTGGCTGGCTGGTGGTGACCAGCAGTCCCTGGATCGAAATCTGGTTCTTCGACGGCTCGATGCGGCAGTGGTTTACCGACGTCGGCATTCCCTACGACCAGCGTAACGCGCTGATCGTGGGTATGGCGATGGGCTTCGCGGTGATCCCGACCATCTTCTCTATTGCCGAGGACGCGGTGTTCAACGTGCCGAAGCATCTGACCAACGGTTCGCTGGCGCTGGGTGCGACGCCGTGGCAGACGGTCACCGGCGTGGTGCTGCTGACCGCGAGCCCGGGGATTTTCTCGGCGATCATGATCGGCTTCGGCCGCGCGGTGGGCGAGACGATGATCGTGCTGATGGCCTCGGGCAACAGCCCGATCGTGAACTTCAACCTGTTCGAGGGCATGCGCACGCTTGCGGCCAATATCGCGGTGGAACTTCCAGAGACGGCCGTCGGCGGAACGCACTTCCGGGTGCTGTTTTTGTCCGCGCTGGTGCTGTTGATGTTCACCTTCGTGCTGAATACCGCTGCCGAGATCGTGCGCCAGCGCCTGCGCAAGCGCTATGCGTCGCTGTAAATCCGGATCCGATTCGAGGACGACGAAATGAGAGAGTGGTGGAAGAGCGGCGCCCCGTGGATCTGGCTGAACGGCGGTGCGGTGACGATCAGCATGATCATGGTCTTCGGGCTGCTGTTGCTGATCCTGGTGCGCGGCTTTGGCAATTTCTGGCCGCATCCGGTGCTGGAAACCGAGTACATGGCACCCGGTGCCGATACCGCGGTTCGGGTGGTCGGCGAACTGCGTCGGTCGGAGATGTTGACGGGGCAGGCGATGCGCGAGGCAGGGGTCGATATCCCGGAGGACCAGCTTCTGGTCCAGCGGCACCTGATCAAGATGGGCAACCGGGATGTGACCGGGCGGGACTTCGGCTATTTCATCGACGACTTCCTGGAGGAGTGGCGTTATCCGAAGGACATGGCCGTCCTGGAACGGCGCGAGTGGGGCGATTTCTTCGGTAAACCGCTGCGGTTGCTGGAACGGGGCAACACGGTGGCCGTGGGTGATGCCTTGTGGCCGGAATTCCAGCAGCGGCTGCGCCGCAGCAACGACCTGTTCGACGAGATCCGCGGTATCGAGCGTGGCGCGATCGGCAACGTCAATTTCCGCATCGAGCGGGTCCGCCTGGATCGGCGCCGTGCCGAGCTGAGGGGTACCCTGACCGCGGAACTCGAGGCGGAACTCCAGCAACGCAGGCAGGCGCTCGATGCCGAGTACGCGGTTCTGGAACAGCGTCTCAATCAACTCTATGCCGACGCCGCCCGCGACAGTATCGTGATGCGTGCTGCTGACGGCAGCGAGGTGACGATTCGCCTCGCGGACATCGTCAAGGCCTGGCAGCCGAACGCGATGTCGGTTCCGGC
>NZ_REBW01000065.1 GCF_007692535.1 Thioalkalivibrio sp.
GGCGGCTGCGGCATCAGTGAAAACCGAAATAGGCCTTGGTGGGGTCCTTCTATATTCTCAGCGGAACAGCGCGTGGACAGCGGCGGGAACGGCTGACCACGTGAAGTGGGTCGGACCGCGACCTGCGATGCAAGCACCACCACCCAGAGAGGGCGTATGAACCGTACACGTTGGATTCTTTTCGCGGCCGTGGCCCTGGCGGTGCTGGCATTCTTCGCGTTCGATCTGGGGCGTTTTTTCGATTTCGATACGCTCAAGGCGGCGCAGGGGGAGATCGAGGCCTTCCGCGACGCGCGGCCGGTACTGGCCACGGTCCTGTTTTTCATCGTGTACGTCGCGGTGACGGCCCTTTCGCTGCCCGGGGCCACGATCATGACGCTGGCCGGTGGCGCGGTCTTCGGACTTGCCTGGGGACTGGTGCTGATTTCCTTCGCATCGACCATCGGCGCCACGCTGGCCTTCCTGATCGTGCGCTTCATCGCCCGGGAGCCGGTGCAGCGCCGCTATGGGGACAAGCTGCGGGCGATCAACAAGGGGGTCGAGCGCGAAGGCGCCTTTTACCTGTTCGCATTGCGCCTCGTGCCCGTCTTTCCCTTTTTCCTGATCAATATCGTGATGGCGCTGACGCCGATCCGGGCCTGGACCTTCTACTGGGTGTCGCAGGTCGGCATGCTCGCGGGCACGGTGGTCTACGTGAACGCGGGTACGCAGTTGGGTCAACTGGAAGGGCCGGAGGGGATTCTGTCACCGGCGCTGATCGGTTCCTTCGCGTTACTGGGGCTCTTCCCGCTGGTCGCGCGGCGCGTCCTCGGCTGGCTGCGGCGCCGGCGTGTCTACAGGGGCTGGCAGCGGCCGGCCCGGTTCGACCGGAACATGGTCGTGATCGGGGCTGGTGCTGCGGGCCTGGTGTCGTCCTACATCGCTGCGACGGTGCGGGCGAAGGTCACGCTGATCGAGCGCCACAAGATGGGTGGCGACTGCCTGAATTACGGCTGCGTGCCTTCCAAGGCCCTGATCCGCACCGGACGCTTGCTGGAAGATATCCGCCGGTCTCGGAACTACGGCGTGCAGTCCGCCCACGCGGAGTTCGACTTCGGCGCGGCCATGGAGCGTGTGCAGCGGGTGATCGCGCAGGTCGCGCCCCACGATTCCAGGGAACGCTACGAGGGCCTTGGGGTGGAGGTTCTCGAGGGTGCGGCGCGCCTGAAGACTCCCTGGTCGGTCGAAATCACGGAAGCGGGAGGCGCGACCCGCACATTGACCACACGGTCGATCGTGCTGGCGACGGGGGCGGAACCCTACGTGCCGCCGATTCCCGGGCTCGAGGAGGCCGGGTTCCTGACCTCGGACACCGTCTGGGGACTGCGGGAGTGCCCGCGAAGACTGGTGGTGCTCGGCGGCGGGCCGATCGGCTGCGAACTCAGCCAGACCTTCCACCGCCTCGGGGCGCAGGTGATCCAGGTCGGCCGCAACCCCCGGCTCCTTCCGCGCGAGGACCCGGAATTTTCCGACATGCTGATGGCGCGCTTCGCTGAGGAGGGCGTGGACCTCCGGCTGGGTCGCGAGGCGCGTCGGGTCGAGATCGTCGACGGCGAGAAGCGGCTGGTGGTTGCCGCGACGGACGGTGCCGAGGAGAGCATAGGCTTCGACGAAATCCTGGTCTGTGTCGGGCGGGCCGCTCGGCTCAAGGGCATGGGTCTGGAGGACGTGGGCATCCGGACCGACCGCGCAATCGAGGTCAACGAGTTCCTGCAGGCGACCTATCCGAACATCTACGCCTGCGGCGATGCGGCCGGCAAGTATCAGTTCACTCACGTCGCCGCGCACATGGCCTGGTTTGCGTCGGTCAACGCGCTGTTCGGGATGTTCCGGCGCTACCGGGTGGACTACTCGGTGATCCCCTGGGCCACCTTCACCGATCCCGAAATCGCCCGGGTCGGGCTCAGCGAGCAGGAGGCCAGAGCCAAAGGCATCGCCTACGAGGTGACGACCTACGGCATCGACGACCTGGACCGGGCGATCGCGGACGGCGAGGCCCACGGCATGGTCAAGGTGCTGACCCCGCCGGGCAAGGATCGCATTCTCGGGGTCACCATCGCCGGCGGTCACGCCGGGGACCTGCTGGCGGAGTTCGTGCTGGCGATGAAGGCGGGTCTGGGTCTGAACCGGATCCTCGGCACCATCCACATCTACCCGACCATGGCCGAGGCGAACAAGTACGCGGCCGGCGAATGGAAGAAGGCGCACAAGCCCGAGCGTGTCCTTCGCTGGTTGCAGCGCTTCCACGCCTGGCGTCTGGGTTGATCCGTTTCGTGGCAGCGTGGTCCGGGATGGGTGGGAGACGGACTCGCTCAAGCCGTCCCTGGCCGCCGACGGTCCGTCCCCCGCCCACCCCGGACCACGTTCCGGTGCCGTGGCGGAACATTACAGCGTGACCCACAGGCGCGGTGTGTTCGGTGCCGGATGACTGGCCCCGGTTTTTCGCCTGAGGGGGACCGCTTTGGTATGATTCATGGTTCCATGCAGTGAGGGCTGTGTTGCCTCTCTGTTCAACACCACTGCGTTCGACCCCGCGTACAGGTCGGCGAAGGAGTTCCGAATGCCCTCCGTTTCACTTCCCGATGGCAGCCGCCGTCACTTCGACGCGTCCGTCTCCGTGCTGGATGTCGCCCGTGACATCGGCCCCGGGCTGGCCAAGGCCGCACTCGCCGGCAAGGTCGACGGCCGACTGGTCGACGTGCGCCACGAGATCACCGAAGACACCGATCTCGCGATCGTGACCGACCGAGATCCCGAGGGCGTCGAGATCATCCGTCACTCGACGGCGCACCTGCTCGCGCAGGCGGTGAAGGAGCTGTTTCCCTCGGCGCAGGTGACGATCGGGCCGGTGATCGAAAACGGTTTCTACTACGACTTCGCCTTCGAGCGCGCCTTCACCCCAGATGATCTCGAAAAGATCGAGAAGCGGATGCGGGAACTGGCCAAGGCCGACCTGCCGGTCGAGCGCTCGGTGATGGAGCGCGACGAGGCGGTCGAGCACTTCCGCGATATGGGCGAGGAGTACAAGGCCGAGATCATCGCCAGCATCCCCGAAGGGCAGGATATTTCGCTGTACCGCCAGGGCGAGTTCGTGGACCTGTGCCGCGGTCCGCATATCCCGTCGACCGGGCGCATCAAGGCTTTCAAGCTGACCAAGGTCGCCGGGGCCTACTGGCGCGGCGATTCCGACAACGAGATGCTGCAGCGCATTTACGGCACGGCCTGGCCCAACAAGGAGCAGCTCAACGCCTACCTGGAGCAGCTGCGCGAGGCCGAGCGCCGGGATCATCGTCGCATCGGCACGGAACTCGACCTGTTCTCCATCCAGGAGGATGCGGGCGGCGGGCTGGTCTTCTGGCACCCGAAGGGCGCCCGCATCCGCCGGGTGATCGAGAATTTCTGGTTCGAGTTGCACGAACGTGCCGGGTACGACTTCGTGGTCACGCCGCACATCGCCAACCTGGAACTCTGGAAGACCTCGGGCCACGCCGACTTCTACTCGGATTCGATGTACGAGCCGATGGAGGACGACAATCAGTCTTTCCAGCTGAAGCCGATGAACTGCCCGTTTCACGTGCTGGTCTACAAGGACCGGCTGCACTCCTACCGGGATCTGCCGCTGCGCTGGGGCGAGATGGGTACGGTGTACCGGCGCGAGATGTCCGGGGCGCTGCACGGGCTGATGCGGGTTCGCGGCTTCACCCAGGACGATGCCCACATCTTCTGCCGTGAGGACCAGATCGAGTCCGAGATCATCGGCGTTCTCGAGCTGACGCTGGAGCTTCTCGAAGCTTTTGGATTCAAAGACTTCGATATCCATCTTTCCACGAAACCTGAGGATGCGGTCGGGTCCGACGCGATCTGGGAGCACGCGACCGACTCGTTGCGTTCGGCGATCGAGAAGAAGGGACTGGACTACACGCTGGATGAGGGGGGTGGCGCGTTCTACGGTCCGAAGATCGACATCAAGATTCGCGACGCGATCGGGCGGCAGTGGCAGTGCTCCACTGTGCAGCTGGATTTCAACCTGCCCGAGCGCTTCGACATGGAATACGTTTCGGAGAGCAACGAGCGCAGGCGTCCGATCATGATCCACCGGGCCCTGTTCGGGTCGCTGGAGCGTTTCTTCGGCGTGTTGATCGAACACTATGCGGGCCTGTTTCCGCTTTGGCTCGCCCCGGTACAGTTGGCCATCCTGACCATCACCGAGCGGCAGGATCCGTATGCCCGCGAAGTGCTCGCGGCCTTGCGGCAAAAGGGCCTGAGAGTCGATGCCGACTTGAGAAACGAGAAGATCGGCTTTAAGATCCGCGAGCATACGCTTAAACGCGTACCTTATCTGCTGGTCCTGGGGGACCGGGAGATGGAAACCAATACCGTTGCTGTGCGCACGCGCTCCGGCGAAGATCTCGGGAGCATGGGGCTGGATGCCCTGTTGTCCCGGCTCGATGCCGAGATTGCAAGCCGCGGTAACTGATTGCCGATCAAGCTGACTGGAGAATAAGGCTATTAGCGGAGCCAAGAGTGTTCGAATGAACGAGCAGATCATCTGCCCGACCATTCGCCTGATCGATGCCGAAGGTGAGAATCGCGGGGTCGTGAAGACGGAAGAGGCCCTGGGAATGGCCCAGGAAGGTGGCATGGATCTGGTGGAGATTTCGCCCAATGCGGATCCTCCGGTGTGCCGGATCATGGATTACGGCAAGTTCAAGTTCGAACAGGCCAAGAAGGCCCAGGCGGCCAAGAAGAACCAGAAGCAGGTACAGGTCAAGGAAGTGAAATTCCGGCCCGGCACCGACGAAGCCGACTACCAGGTCAAGCTTCGAAATCTGACGCGCTTCCTGGAGGCCGGAGACAAGGGCAAGGTGACCATCCGTTTCCGGGGTCGCGAGATGCGCCACCAGGAACTCGGTGGCGAACTGCTGGACCGGATCGAGGCGGACCTGTCCGATATCGCGGTGGTCGAGCAGCGGCCCAAGATGGAAGGGCGGCAGCTGATCATGGTGATGTCCGCGAAGAAGCGATAGCGGCCTGGAGTACGCAGGCCACGACAAGGACCGGCGGGTCCCGGTATACCCGCAGGTCTTTCATAAACGATCGTGCCCGATGGCAACGATCCCCTAGCTGGAGAGGAAAATGCCGAAACTGAAGACCAACCGGGGCGCCGCAAAGCGCTTCGCCAAGACCGGTTCGGGTAGGTTCAAGCGGGCGCAGTCGCACCGCAGCCATATCCTGACCAAAAAATCCACCAAGCGTAAGCGTCACCTGCGTGGCGCGGCGATGATTCACGACAGCGATGTCGCGTCCATCCGCCAGATGCTGCCGCATAGCTAACCGGGGAGAACCGATATGCCACGAGTCAAGCGCGGCGTCACCGCACACGCACGTCACAAGAAGGTCATGGACCAGGCCAAGGGCTACTACGGTGCCCGCAGGAAGGTCTACCGGGTCGCGAAGCAGGCCGTCACCAAGGCGGGCCAGTACGCCTACCGCGACCGTCGCCAGAAGAAGCGCCAGTTCCGCGCCCTCTGGATCGTCCGCATCAACGCGGCTGCGCGTCAGTTCGACCTGACCTACAGCCGCATGGTCGACGGGCTGAACAAGGCGGGGGTCGAAATCGATCGCAAGGTCCTTGCCGATCTCGCGGTGCACGACATCACTGCGTTCGGGAAGATCGCCGACAAGGCCAGGACGGCACTGGCGGCGTAAGTGGCGACGTTCATGGTGCCGGTTCGACACCAGCGCATGCCATGGACGTTTCCCTCGGCCCGGTAACCGTCTGCTGGTTGCATGGGTGCGGGCGGTCCCGCCTCGCGACGAATACGCCAGCAGGTTGTAACCGAAGGGAGGGGTGCTGAGCCCCTCCCTTTTTTGTTGGAACAGAAATCCGTTCACTGCCAGCCCCGGCCCGGGAGCTGCCGGTGGGCCGTGGAGAAATCCGACGTGGAACAAGTGGACAAGCTGGTGGCGGAGGCCGTGGAAGGAATCCAGGCTGCCTCCGATCTGGCCGATCTCGATGCCCTGCGGGTGCGTTACCTCGGCAAGAAGGGTGTGCTGACCGCCCAGCTGAAGGAACTGGGACGCTTGCCGGCCGAGGACCGGCCTCGGGCTGGGCAGGCGGTGAACGATGCGAAGGAACGGCTGTCCGGACTGATCGAGCTGCGTCAGCAGGAACTGGCCAGCGCCGAGGTCGCGAGGAAGCTGCGGGAGGAACGCGTGGACGTGAGCCTGCCCGGCCGACGTTCGGCGATCGGCGGTCTGCATCCGGTCACGCAGACCATCGACCGTATCCAGACATTCTTCGCCGGAATGGGATACACGGTGGCGGAGGGCCCCGAGGTTGAGGACGACTTCCACAACTTCGAGGCACTGAACATCCCCGAGGAGCATCCGGCCCGGGCGATGCACGACACCTTCTATTTCGATGCCCACCGGGTGCTGCGCACGCACACCTCGCCGGTGCAGATCCGGACCATGGAACAGCGGAAGCCGCCGTTGCGGATCATCGCGCCGGGGCGGGTCTACCGCTGCGATTCCGACCTGACCCACAGTCCGATGTTTCACCAGGTCGAGGGGCTGTACGTGGACACGGGGGTGACCTTCGCCGACCTGCGCGGCGTGCTCAGTACCTTTCTGCAGGCCTTCTTCGAACGCGACGATCTGCAGACCCGCTTCCGGCCGTCCTACTTCCCCTTCACCGAGCCCTCCGCCGAGGTGGACATCCGGTGTGTCCACTGCGGCGGCGACGGTTGCCGGGTCTGCAAGCACACCGGGTGGCTGGAGGTCATGGGCTGCGGCATGGTGCACCCGAACGTATTCGCCCACGTCGGCATCGACGCGGAGCGCTACACCGGTTTCGCCTTCGGTCTCGGTGTCGAGCGCATGGCCATGCTCCGCTATGGAGTCAATGACTTGCGACTCTTTTTTGAGAATGATGTTCGCTTTCTCGAACAGTTCGCACGGGCGGGGTAGGGGCGATGCGGATCAGTATGGAGTGGTTGCGGGAGTGGCTTCCGGTGGCAGAGACGGCCGAAGAATTCGGTCATCGCCTGACCATGGCGGGTCTGGAACTGGACGCGATCGATGCCGCTGCACCGGTCTTCAGCGGCGTACGGGTCGGAAAAGTGCTCTCGGTGCGCCCGCATCCCGATGCCGACCGACTCCGGGTCTGCGAGGTCGATGCAGGTACCGGCGAGACGCTGAGCATCGTCTGCGGCGCCCCGAACGTGACCGCGGGGATGTTGGCGCCGGTGGCCTGTATCGGTGCCGTTTTGCCCGGCGATTTCAGGATCAAGCGTTCGAAACTGCGCGGCGTGGAGTCGCAGGGCATGCTTTGCTCGGCCGTGGAAGTGGGCCTTGCGGAGTCCTCTGACGGCTTGATGGCGTTACCCGCGGACGCGCCGATTGGGGCCGATTTCCGGGCCTGGATGGGCCTCGACGACTTCATCCTCGAGGTCGATCTGACGCCGAACCGGGCCGATTGTCTCGGCATGCTGGGCATCGCACGCGAGGCTGGCGTGCTGTTGGACCATCCCGTCACCGGCCCCGTAATCGAGCCGGTTCGGGCCGGAGCGGATCATGCGGTAACGGTCCGGGTGACCTCTCCGGAGGCCTGTCCCCTCTATGCGACCCGCGTGATCGATGGGCTGGATCCGAACGCCCTGACCCCGCTCTGGATGCGCGAACGCCTGCGTCGTTGCGGGGTGAGGCCGCTGCATCCGGTGGTGGACGTGACCAACTACGTGATGCTGGAACTCGGTCAGCCGATGCACGCGTTTTCTGCGGAGGCCGCCGGTCCGGTCATCGATGTGCGTTTCGGGACCGCTGGCGAGCGGCTGCTGCTGCTGAACGGCAACGAAGTCGAGGTCGGACCCGCTGATCTTCTGATCACGGGCGCCAACGGACCGCTGGCGCTGGCGGGGATCATGGGTGGGGAGGGCAGCGCAGTGACCGCCGGCACGACCCGGATCGTACTCGAGAGCGCTCATTTCAGCCCGCGGGCACTGGCGGGTCGGGCACGTGCCCATGGTCTGCACACCGACGCTTCGCACCGTTTCGAGCGCGGTGTCGATCCCACCATCCCCCTGTACGCGATGGAGCGGGCGACGGCACTGATCCTGGAGATCGCCGGCGGTGCGGCCGGCCCGGTGGTGCACCAGGGCCAGGTACCGTCCGCGCACGCCGACAACCGGATCACCCTGCGCCGGGAACGCATTACGAGAGTACTCGGCATGGCCTTCGCGCCCGTCGAGGTCGAGCGCATCCTGACCGGGCTGGGTTGCCGTGTCGCGGCCATGGGCGACGGCTGGGAGGTGCTGCCGCTGCGCGCCCGCTTCGACCTGACCCGTGAAGAGGATCTGATCGAGGAACTGGCGCGCATCCACGGGTACGAGCGCTTACCGCAGACCCTGCCGCCGACCACGGTGCCGGTGACTTCCACAGTCGAGGCGGCGCTCGGCCGGCGCAAGCGGGAGCTTGCGGATCTCGGTTTCCACGAGGTCATCAGCTTCAGCTTCGTCGCCCCGGACTGGGCCCAGGCCTTCTATCCGGATCTGGAGGCCCTGGCGCTGGCGAACCCGATTTCCTCCGAGCTGGCGGTGATGCGTCCCGGTCTTTGGCCCGGCCTGGTCCGGACCGCGGCGCACAATCTGGCGCGGCAGCGCATGGATCTGCGGCTGTTCGAGCATGGCCTGCGGTTCGTGCCCGATGCCGCCGGTCTGCGGCAGGAATCGCGGCTGGGCGGCCTGCTGTGCGGGCGGGCCGAGCCGGAGCATTGGCAGGGTTCGCGGCGAGCCGTGGATTTTTTCGATGCGAAGGGAGTGGTCGAGACACTCTGCGCGGGTGCTCGGCAGGCCCTTCGTTTCGAACCGGCGACGCATCCGGCGCTGCACGATGGCCAGTCCGCACGGGTGATGCTGGGCGGTCAGGGCATCGGCTGGCTTGGTGCACTGCATCCCTCGCTGTGCGAGCGCTTCGACCTGCCGGAGTTGTTCCTGTTCGAGCTGGATGCCGCGGTGATTGCATCCGAGAACGTTCCGCAGTTCAGAGGTTTGTCGGCATTTCCTGCGATCCGGCGCGATATTGCGCTGGTGATGAACGAGGACGTGGCGGCGGGCGATATACTGGCCGCGATCGCCCAACTGGACCTTCCCCTGCTGCAGGAAACCCGGCTGTTTGACGTGTACCGGGGCAAAGGTTTGGGTAAGAATGAGAAAAGTATCGCTTTGGGCTTGATTTTAAGGGCTTTTGAACGCACTCTTGATGAAAAGGATGTCAATTCCGTGACGAAGTCGGTCGTGGACCAACTTGAAGCCCTCTTTGGCGCGAAACCGAGATACTAAGCATGGCAGCTGTTACCAAGGCGGAACTGGCGACCGCATTGCATGAGGAATTGGGCCTGAACAAGCGCGAGGCGAAGGAGCTGGTCGAGCTCTTTTTCGAGGAAATGCGCATGGCCCTGGAACGGGGAGACAGCGTCAAGCTGTCGGGGTTTGGCAACTTCGTGCTGCGCGACAAGAGCGAGCGACCTGGACGCAATCCGAAAACCGGTGAGGAGATCCCGGTTTCGGCGCGCCGTGTCGTCACCTTCCGGCCGGGGCAGAAGCTAAGGGAGAGGGTGGAGGCTTATGCTGGAGGCGAGTGAGCGTCAGGAACTGCCGGCGATACCCGGCAAGCGCTATTTCACCATCGGTGAAGTGGCAGAGCTGTGTCAGGTGAAACCACACGTGTTGCGCTACTGGGAGCAGGAGTTTCCGATGCTCTCGCCGGTCAAGCGGCGCGGCAACCGGCGTTATTACCAGCGTCACGACGTGTTGCTCATCCGTCAGATTCGGGCATTGCTCTACGAGCAGGGGTATACGATTCATGGCGCCCGGCAGAAGCTGAGTGGCGAGGAGGCGAAGGGCGACATGTCCCAGACCCAGCAGCTGGTGCAGGACACCATTACCGAACTCGAGGGAATCCTGCGTATTCTTCGGCAGTAGGCGGTGGGTGCTCATGAGCGCACCGAACGGTACCGGTTAGTTGCCGATCTCCCACCGCTGTGGAGAGAGTCCACGCCGGTCCTTCCCCAGACAGCCCCAATCCGCTAGAATCACGTTCTTCGGGGCGTAGCGCAGCCTGGTAGCGCACCTGCATGGGGTGCAGGTGGTCGGAGGTTCAAATCCTCTCGCCCCGACCAATAGAAACAGCAAGTTAGG
>NZ_REBW01000112.1 GCF_007692535.1 Thioalkalivibrio sp.
TGTCTGGCGGAGAGAGAGGGATTCGAACCCTCGATACGGGATTACCGTATACACACTTTCCAGGCGTGCGCCTTCAACCACTCGGCCACCTCTCCGAAAACCTCGCGCGCAGGGACGCGGCCCGTGTTCGCGAGGTTGCGCAGGTTAAACCAGAGCATACCAAACCGCAATTCCGCCCGTGGAGATAAATGCCCTATTTTCCCCGGCCCGAGCCGGGCGGCAGCACACCGGGGAAGACGTGCACGTTCCCGCCCGGGCTCATGTCGCGGATCCGCGCCGTGCCGACCTGCTCCACTTCATCAATGCGGATCACGGAGTGGAGGGGAATGTGAAAGCGCTGGACTCCCTCGAACTCGTGGCGCAGCCGTTCCTCGCTGGGATCGACCACCACGCGCGAGCGTTCACCGAACAGCAGTTCCTCCACCGTGACGAACCCGTAAAGCTGATCCTGATAGACCTCCCGGGCGAAGATTTCGTAGACCTTGCCCTGATTGATAAAGGTCACACGAAAGCGCGTTTCATCCGTCATGCCGTCATCATGCGGGCACGCCCCGAAATTGCAAGCCGGCGCTTGCAGTCAGCCCGTGCTCGTTCCGTTCAATCGAATACGATGGTTTTGTTGCCATGGGTCAGCACCCTTCCTTCGAGGTGATAGCGCAGCCCGCGCGCGAGAACCCAGCGCTCGACATCTCGACCCTTGCGGACCAGATCGGCCACCTGGTCATCGTGGCGGATCCGTGCAACGTCCTGCTCGATGATCGGACCTGCATCCAGATCCTGGGTCACGTAGTGACAGGTTGCCCCGATCAGCTTCACGCCCCGTGCAAAGGCCTGGTGATAGGGGCGCGCGCCCACGAACGACGGCAGGAAACTGTGATGGATGTTGATCACCCGCTGCCGGAATTCCATGCAAAGGTCCGGCGGCAGGATCTGCATGTAACGGGCCAGGACCACGGTGTCGGTCTCCAGGTCGCGCAGATGCTCCTGCAGTCGCAGGAAGGCTTCGTCGCGTGTCTCTGGCATCACGGGGATGTGAATGAACGGGATTCCGTAGCAGGTCGCGACCTCCTCCAGCAGGCGATGGTTGGAAATGATCGCCGGAATCTCCATCGGCATTTCGCCGGAGCGCCAACGCGCCAGCAGATCCGTCAGGCAGTGCGGCTCTTTGCTCACCAGAATCACGACCCTGGGCCGCGCCTGGGCGCTCATCAGCGACCATTGCATATCGAGCTCGGGGGCCAATCCCTCGAAGCGCCCGGCCAGATCGGCATCGCCGCCGTCCGGCAGCGAGAATACCCAGCGCATGAAGAACCAGTGGGCCTCGGTATCGGTGTGCTGCGCCGCCTCCGTGATCCATCCTTCGGCATCGGCGATCAGCCGTGCCACTCGGGCAACGATACCCATGCGGTCCGGACAGGAGACGGTCAGGCGGAATTCGGAACGCTCGTTCATCGGCGTGGCTCGCGACATTGCGGGGCAGCGTCGCAGTGTACTTTGGACCACCGGGCGCTTGAAGGCCTGATCGGCACGGGCGGCAATCCAGACCAGAGGCCGGATCGCGGCTGGAAGACGCTCCTACGCCACCCAGGGGCATGAGCGACCTCTGTGGTCGCGATCCCGGCCTGGAAGGGCGAAAGCGCGGCTGGAAACCGCTCCTACCGGGGGGCCCGTTGTAGAAGCGACCTCCGGTCGCGATCGCGGCTGGAAGGATGGGGGCTTCAGGTCCGCTCGTCGATCCACTTTCCGATCGTCGGCGGCACCTCCTTCTGGGCGCGGCCGCTGACGTAGATCCCGATATGCCCGCCCTTGAAGGAAATCTCGCTGTAGTCCTTGGTACCGACCAGCTTCTTCAGGGCCTTGGAGGCGTCCGGCGGGACCAGGTGGTCCTGCATCGCAAAGATATTCAGCACCGGCATCGTCACGTTCTTCAGGTCCACCTCGTGCGGGCCGATCCGCAGTCCTCCCTCGACCAGCTTGTTCTGCTGGTAGAAGTCCTTGATGAACTGCCGGTAGGCCTCACCGGCCTGGTCCGGACTGTCGAAAATCCACTTCTCCATGCGCAGGAAGTTCGCCACCTGGTCGGGATTGTCGAGCACGTCCACCATGTCGAGATACTTCTGCCCCATCAGCCGGTACGGCTTCAGGTTCAGGAAGGTCCAGTTCAGCATCTCCCCCGGGATGTTGCCCAGGGCTTCCACGGTCAGGTCGACGTCCAGGTACTTCACCCACTTGGACAGCATGTTGTCCGGGGTCTGGAAATCGACCGGGGTCACCATGGTCACCAGGTTGGCGACCTTGTCCTGGTGGGTCGCCGCATAGCAGAGGCTGAAGGTCCCCCCCTGGCAGATTCCCAGCAGGTTGATCGCGTCCAGCCGATGCCGTTTCCGGATCACGTCCACGCAACGGTCCAGGTAGCCGTTGATGTAGTCGTCCAGCGTCAGGTATCGGTCCGAGCGGTCCGGATAGCCCCAATCGACCAGGTAGACGTCCATGCCGGCGTCCAGCAGGCCCCGGACGGTGGACCGGTCCTCCTGCAGATCCGCCATGTATGGGCGGTTGACGAGCGCGTATACGATCAGAATCGGGACGGTGTTCTGCACCACGCTCGCCGGCGCCTGAAAGCGATAGAGCGTCATCTTGTCTTCCTGATAGATGATCTCCTTCGGCGTCACTCCAGTGGTGATGTCGTCGGTGTCCATAAGGTTCTGGACACCGTGGGTCAATTTGGCCTGGAACTTGGTCAGCTCGTCGAGGGCTTCGTCGGGTCGGATCTGGATCGGGCTCATGACTGGGTCTTCCTCCGCGTAGTGCTGGGCTTCCGGGTGGTGGTGCTGGCGGTCCGTGCGCGCTTGGGCGCAGCCTTTTTGGCTGTTTCGCCGGCGGCGGGCTTGTCATCGCCCTTCCCCGCAGTTGCGGACTTCCCCGCGGCTTCCGTCTTGGTTTCGGCATGGGTCTCAGCCTTGGGCGCGGCCTTCGAGGCCATCGCCTTGACCTGCTTGCGCAACTCCGCCATCTCGGCCCGCAGTTCCTCGACCTCGCTCCCGAGTCCGGCCATTGCGTCCAATTCGGCGCGCATCGACTCGCTCTGCACGCGGAGTCTCTGGTATTCGGCGCGGGTGTCGTGCAGGCGCCGCTGGACCGTTCCCAGGTCACCACGTGTCGGCATGTTCATGGCCTCCAGCCACTCGTCCACCAACTGCGCACCCTGGTGTTTGACCGCCATCAACGCATTGACCATGCGCCCGTACCGGCGGGCATACTCATCGGACATCGCGTAATCCGCGTAGACCTCTTCGCAGGCATCCACCCAGATGTTGAACACCTCGCGGATCGAGTTCACCGGACCGCCTTCCTGCGCCCGATCCTCGAGCCGCTTCTTGAAGGCTTCCATCGAACGGGACCCGAGGCCACCGAAGCCGGCCTGGTACTCGCTCATCGCCTGTTCGTATTCAAAGAGCAGGCGGGTGAACTTCTGGTGCTGCTCCTGGGACTCGCGGGCATAACCGAGTGCAGGAGCGGACAGCATCCGATCCATCTGTTCGCGCACGTCGGTGGGCCGCTCGACCTCGAAGGCCTTCATGAAGTCGCCCGGGAACGGCATCCCGGCCGACATCGTGCGCGACACGGTGTCGAAGGGCAGATCCCAGAAGGCGAGGCCCTGCCGACCGGCCTTGCCCGCCACTGCGGCGAAGGGGTTCATTCCCTGGCTGGCGCTGCTGAATGCCTCGGTCATCATCCGCGTCCAGTTCTCCACGATCTGCGTGGTATCGGTGGCCGGATCCATCTTCCCAAGGCCCTCGGCCATCGAGAAATAACTCTTGCCCAGGTTGACCATCTGCCCGAGCAGGTCCTGCGCGGGCTTGGGTGTAGTCGGCGCAACCGACTTCCACCACTGTTCCATCGCATCCGCCCAGGGATTCGCCGAGGCCTTTTGTGCCGGGGTCGCTGCATCGAGGCCGCGGCGGGTCATGTCCATCCATGCGTCCCAATAGCGCCGTTGTGCTTCCAGCCACTGGTCGCCGGTCGAATCCGAATCAGCCATCTTTTTCTCCTGATAGTTGCCACGCGCAGCGGTCTTGCGCTCTTCCGAATACTAGAACCTCTTGACGATACTAGCACGGGTTTTGTGCGACGCACCATTCCGTCGCGGCGCCGAAGTTACTGCCGTATTGGCAATCTGGCGTCCAGGCAATGCCCACGGCGCTTGAGGCACGCGGGCTTAAGCATGCCATAATCGGCGGCACATTGGCCCCCCAGGCCCTGGGCGCGCAAGACCCGCAGAGGGCAGACATCCAGAGGAGAAGCAGGAGATGAGTGAAGAGATCGTAATCGTCGGTGCCGCACGCACGCCGGTTGGAACCCTGCTGGGTTCACTGGCTGATATCCCCGCAAGCAAGCTCGGCGCCACAGTCATCCGCAGCTTGCTCGAACGCTCGGGTGTAAAGCCCGAACAGGTGAGCGAGGTCATCCTCGGGCAGGTTCTGACCGGCGCGGCGGGAATGAACCCTGCGCGACAGGCCGCTCTCGAGGCAGGCATCCCGCACACGGTTCCGGCGATGACCATCAACAAGGTCTGTGGCTCGGGCCTCAAGGCGGTGCATCTGGCCTGGCAGTCGATACGCTGTGGCGATGCGGAGATCGTGGTGGCTGGTGGCCAGGAAAGCATGAGCCTCGCCCCGCATGCCCTGCCCCGCTCGCGTTCGGGTGTGAAGATGGGTGAGTGGGCAATGAAGGACACCATGATCAACGATGGGCTCTGGTGCGCGATCACTGACGTCCACATGGGCAATACGGCGGAAAACATCGCCAGGGAATACGACATCAGCCGCGAGGAACAGGATGCGTTCGCAGCGCAATCGCAGCAGCGCGCCGAGGCGGCGATCCGCGACGGCGTCTTCCGCGACGAGATCGTCCCGATCGAGATCCCGCAGCGTAAGGGTGACCCCAAGATCTTCGATACCGACGAGTTTCCCCGGGCCGGCGTCACCGCGGAAGGGCTTGGCAAACTCCGCCCGGCGTTTGCCAAGGATGGAACGGTCACCGCGGCCAACTCGTCCGGAATCAACGACGGCGCGGCTGCGGTCATCGTCATGACTGCGAGCAAGGCCAAGGAACTCGGGCTGAAGCCCATCGCGCGAATCGTTGCCTTCTCCGCTGCCGGGGTCGATCCATCGATCATGGGGACCGGCCCGATCCCGGCCACCCGTGACTGCCTCGAAAAGGCCGGCTGGAGCCCCGCAGATCTCGATCTGGTGGAATCCAACGAGGCGTTTGCAGCGCAGGCGATCTCCGTGAACAAGGCCCTGGGCTGGGATCTGTCCAAGGTCAACGTCAGCGGCGGCGCCATCGCCATCGGGCACCCGATCGGCGCCTCCGGCGCCCGCGTACTGGTCACCCTCCTGCACGGCATGCGTCGGCGCGACGCCAAACGTGGGCTGGCGACACTCTGCATCGGAGGCGGACAAGGCGTTGCGATGGCCCTCGAACTCGTCGAATAGCCTGTTTGGCCCCGCCCCCCGCGCGTCCCGTTCTGTGGCGCGCGGGGAGGTTGTCCGCGAGCCGGAAAAACACCCCGTCATCGTGTAGAATCAAGGGATAAAAGGCTGACAGGGGCAGCGTTTGTGACCGACCCACGACTGATCAAGAAATACCCGAACCGTCGGCTGTACGACACCGAGGAAAGTCGTTACATCACATTGATCGATGTGCAGCGACTGGTGCGCGAAGGGACCGACATCAAGGTCGTGGACACGCAGAGCGGCGATGACATCACCCGCGGCATCCTGATCCAGATCATCACCGAGCAGGAGGCTGGCGGCAACCCGCTGTTCACCACCGACATGCTCACCCGCTTCATCCGCTTCTACGACGAATCACTGCAGGACGCCTTCTCCAGTTTTCTCGATCAAAGCCTGAGGCTTTATTCCGAGCAGCAGGAGCAGATGCGAGCGCAGCTCGACGAGATGGTTCCGGGCGACGCGCTGCAGACCTGGACCGAGTTGACCGAACGCAACATGGAGCTCTGGCGCGAGATGCAGGACAGCTTTTTCCGCGCGGCCAACCTGCCCGGGATCGGCCGTTCGTCGCAAGCCCAGGAGAAGTCTGAGGCTGAGCGAAAGAAGTAGCTCCCGTAGCCACCGGCCGGTCGGACCTCCGACCCGACACCGGACGCTACCCCATCCCACCAGAACTCACACTCGAGCGGCTCACTTCCTGCCCATACGCCGTACGCGGGCGCTGCATGCAGCGCATTCGGGTCCTGACCAGCCTTCGGTGGTCCGGGTGCATGCCAGGATCCGAACCCATACTTCCTTCATCCTGCCGAGAACCTCTCACCGGGCTTGACATTGCCTGCGGGCTTGCTTATGCTGCAACGCAACAATGCTGCACTGCACCAAACGGGTGTGGTGGCATTTGACGGAGAGATAATCATGCAAAACCAGATGTTCGATGCTTATAATGAAATGGCCCAGAGCAGCTTCGAAGCGATGCGTAAGCTGGGTGAAATCAACATGCGCGCCACCGAGCGGCTGTTCCAGCAGCAACTGGACCTGACCAACACCATGCTGGAGACCAGCGCCAAGGGTATGGAAGGCACGACCAAGGCCAAGGGCTACCAGGAGTTGGTGACCAGCCAGGCCAAGCTGACCCAGGAATACGGTCAGGAGTGGCTGAAGAACTACCGCAGTGCGATTGAAGTACTCACCGAGGCACGCGATTCCGCCGCCGACGTGATGGACAAGCAGATGCAGCTCGCCAGCAAGAACATGCAGGAAGCCGGCGAAACCGTGAAGAAGGCGGCGGCCAAGGCTACCGCGTAAATGACAGCAAACCGGCCGGGAGCAGCCGGGTCGGGCCTGGAGGGTCCGCCCCGGCTAGCTCCGACAGGCCGCCAACGGAGGATTCATGGCTGAACGTATTGCATTAGTGACCGGGGGTATCGGCGGCATCGGATCGGCGATCTGCGTCGAATTGGCTGCCAAGGGCTTCAAGGTCGTCGCCGGCTATTACCCGGCGGAAAAGGACGACGCCGAGGCTTGGCAGGAAAAGCAGCGGGCTGAAGGCAATGTGTTCGAGATTGCCTCCGGTGACGTCTCCTCTTTTGAATCCTCCAGCGACATGGTCAAGGACATCGAGGCCCGTATCGGTCCGATCGACGTCCTGATCAACTGCGCCGGGATTACCCGGGACAAGACCTTCCGCAAGATGGAACCTGACCAGTGGAAGGCGGTTATGGCAACCAACCTCGACAGCCTGTTCAATGTAACGCGCCAGGTCGTCGACGGGATGACCGAACGCGGCTGGGGACGCATCGTGAACATTTCCTCGGTGAACGGCCAGCGCGGACAGTTCGGCCAGACCAACTATTCCGCGGCGAAGGCCGGGGCGCACGGCTTCACCATGGCCCTGGCGCAGGAAGTCGCGCGCAAGGGGGTCACGGTCAACACCGTCTCTCCGGGCTACATCGCCACCGAGATGACCAAGGCCATGGCCGAGGAAGTCCGGGAACAGATCGTCGCCCAGGTGCCGATGTCACGCATGGGTGAGCCGGATGAGGTCGCCTATCTGGTCGGCGTGCTCTGCGATGATCGCGCCGCATACATCACGGGCGCGAACTACGAGTTGAACGGCGGGCTGTTCATGAGCTTCTGAACGGCCCCCCCTGGAGGGGGAGGCCGGCCCCGGCCTCCCCCTCCAGGGGGATTTTCAGTTTCCGCCACCCACGTCGGACCGTCGCAGACCGCCACATTTCCTGCACCGCCCATCGGCTTCGACGCAGGCCCGGGACCGGGCTATGATCCCGGCTTATGCTCTGGCAATCCCATCTTCGTCCCCGCAACAGCCTGCGCCGCCGGATCGAGATCGGCGTCTTCGCTTTTCTGTTGTCGGGGATCCTGATCTGGGCCTGGCAGTACACTCCTTCCGCCCTGGGCCTCGCGCTGCACAAAAAGGAACTCCGCGCGGCATTGGTCAGCCACCCGCACGACCTGACGTTCATGGATATGAACAACGGTTCGGACCAGTTCGAACTCGTGCTTCTGCGCGGATTTTCCGAACACATTGGCGCCCGGCTTCAACTCCACCCGGTCACGGGTCCTGATGAAGCCCATCGGCTCCTGCATTCGCGCCGCGTCGATATAGCCGCCGGATTTCTGACCGAACCGAGGGACGACTTGGGTATCGCGGTCGGTCCCGAGGTCCTGCCGATCCAGAAGTCACTGGTGTATTGGCAGGGATACGGAGGTGTCGTCACTGCGATCTCCGACCTTCCGGATGGCACTCGGATCGGCGTGACCTCCAGTCACACTCTGCCCGACGAACTCAGGGCAATCTCCACCACGGTGGGTCAGGAACCGCGCGTGGAATTCATCCATTACGCCGACGGCCCGGAACTGGTCTTTGCCCTGAGCCGGGGGTACGTCGACTACGGGCTCCTGACCTCGATCGAGTTGAGCCGCCTGCGCCGGGTCCATACGGAATTGCGCAGGGCCATCGCGCTGGAAAGCCGAGCCTCGGTGGTCTGGCTGTTTCCTCCGGGTCTGGACGACAGCCTGATCGACTCCGCACATGCCTACCTGAACATTCTTCGCACCGGGCGGGAATTCGACTTGCTCTTCGACCGCCATTTCGGGCACCTCGACGTGCACGATCTGGTGGACGTCATCAGTTTTTCGCGCCTCGTGGAGGAGCGGCTCGACCAGTTTCGGCCGCTGTTCGAGGAGGTGGCGCTCGCTTACGGGCTGGACTGGCGCTTCCTCGCTGCAGTGAGCTACCAGGAATCGCTGTGGGATCCGACGGCCGTATCTGCAACCGGCGTACGCGGTCTGATGATGCTGACCAACGCCACTGCGCAATCGCTGGGTGTTGCCGACCGCACCGACCCCCACGAGAGCGTGGACGGCGGGGCCCGCTACGTCCTGCAGATGCTGGAGCGCCTCCCGAAAGGGATCACCGAGCCCGACCGGACCTGGATGGCCCTCGCCTCCTACAACGTCGGCCTGGGGCACCTGCTCGACGCCCGCAGGCTCGCCGAGGCGGGTGGCGACGATCCGAACCTCTGGCTGGACGTCATGGCCTGGCTCCCCAAACTGGCGCAGCGCGAGTGGCACCAGCAAACCCGGTACGGTTACGCCCGCGGCTGGGAACCCGTCATCTATGTTCAGAACATCCGGAGCTATTACGACTGGCTCGTTCACCTGTTCCCGCAGCCAAACGATCATCCGGACCGCAGCCCACTCTATCTGAGCCTGCCGCTGGCCTTATAGGGCTAGTGGGCCATGCGGAAAGCGTGGTATCAGATCGCGGCGCTAGCCACGCCGGGCGCGAAAGAACCCGCGCAGCAGTTCCGCCGCACGCTCGCCCTCGACCCCTCCGGTCACGATCAGGCGATGGTTGTGCGATGGGTGCGACACCAGGTCCAGCGCGCCGCCGGCCGCCCCGGTGCGCGGGTCACTCGCGGCGTAAACCAGCCGGGCGACCCGGGCGTGAATCATCGCCCCGACACACATCGGGCAGGGTTCCAGCGTCACGTACAGCGTCGTGCCCGGCAGCCGGTAGTTGCCGACGCGGCGAGCGGCCTGTCTCAAGACGCGGATCTCGGCATGGGCGGTCGGGTCACGCTCGCCGATCGGGGCATTGTGGCCACGCGCCAGGCACTCGCCATCGCGAATCAGGACCGCCCCGACCGGAACCTCGCCGGCCCGTGCCCCCTCCGCCGCCTCTTCCAGCGCCAGCAGCATCCAGGAGCGGTCGGCCTCGGCCTGACCGAGCGCCTCGGGCACCGGGTTGCCGGACATTGCCATCATGGAAACCCGAGACTCCCCCAGCCGTTCTGCGGCCCCGTCACCTGCAGCGCCTTCTCGATCGCCCCGGTCAGGTCCTCGGGACGCGTGGTGGGCGAGAATCGCCCGACCACGGCTCCATCCCGACCCACCAGAAACTTCGTGAAGTTCCACTTGATGGCCTGCGTGCCGAGGGCACCAGGCGCGGCCTGTTTCAGAAAGCGGTACAGCGGGTGTGCGTCACTGCCATTCACCTCGATCTTGGCAAACAGTGGGAAATCGACCCCGAAGCGGCTGCTGCAGAAGCTGGCGATCTGATCCGGATCACCAGGTTCCTGGCCGCCAAATTGATTGCACGGAAAGCCAAGGATCTGGAAACCCTGGTCGGCATAGGTCTCCTGCAATACCTGCAGGCCCGCATATTGCGGCGTGAATCCACATTCGCTGGCGACATTCACCACCAGGAGAACCTGCCCTCGGTACGCCGAGAGGTCCTGCGGGGCTCCGTCCAGGCGTTGGGCACTGAAGTCATGTACGGTGGTGGTCATCGGTCATTCTCCAAGACGTCGTTCGAGATCTTCGAAAAGGCGGGCCATGCCCGCGGAAAGCGCCGCGACCAGCGCCTCCGGGGTTCGTGCACCCAGTTCCACCTGCTGCGCCAGTTCCCATAGCTGCGCACCGTCCGCACCCTGGGCGAATACCCGCAGGCCCACCCGTGCCAACCCCGGACCCTCGACGTCCAGATCCCCGTGCAGGGCCGTGACCAGGACGTCGAGTTGCCGCGCCTGCGGATGTGCCCGGGCATCGGGGATCAAGGTGACGGGCCCGCCCTCGCGGGTCCAGCGCTCGCGCAGCAGTTGCTCGACGTGCTCGCGGGGATTCAGGAACCATTCGTTGTAGAAGTCCGACTCGTAGCGATAGGGACCCAAGCGGTAGACCAGCCCCTTGCCCGCAAACGCCGGGGCGACCCGAACAGTGTCCAATTCGACCAATGAACCCGGCGGCTCCGACGGCGCGGCCTCGGGCACCTCGAGCAGGAACCAGGCCCGGTCGACGGCCGGCTGTTCGGGCAACAGGGTGCAGCCACTCCCCAAGGCCGCAATCAATGCGAACGCGGCCCATCGTCCGGGGATTCTGTTCATCAGCGACTCCGTTCAATCGTGCTTCGCGGCGGTGGGGCGCCGAAGATGGTCCCCGCCGGGTTGCGGCGCGCATCCTCTGTCAGGGACCGCAGCGTACCGGTGGCTGCCTGCAGGTCCGCCAGGGTCGCGGCAAGTCGTTGCTCATTGATATCGAGCCCGCGATCCAACCGGACCACGACCCGCTCGATCTGGGCAACCAGGTCGCCGATGTCGGCCTCCGCCAGTGTCCCGCGCACCGACTGCAGGGTGGCGCGAGTTTCGCCGGGTAGCGCCAGGATGTCTGGGTCCTGCAGCAGGCGCTCCGCGGCCTGCAGCAGCTGCCGGCTTTCGACAGCGGTCTGCTGCAGTTGCTCTGACAATTCAGCCGCATGGCGGTTGAAGCCCTCGGGGTCCAGCATCGCCACGGTACGCTCGAGCGTGTAAAGCGCCGAAATCGTGCCGTCGACGACTCCCTCGATGTCAAGCAGGTCGAGCCGGCGCAGAAGATTCTCGGCGTACTCCAGAAACTGGACAGCGATGCTCGGGGCCGAGGGAATGTACACGTTGCGCGGCTCCCATTCGATCGGCAGGGCCGGGTGGGTCTCGGGATCCACGAAGTCCAGTTCCAGGAAGTTGATTCCAGTGATGCCCTGGGCCGCCATGCGTACGCGCAGCCCCGCGGCGACGAGGGGTCCCAACAGGTCTTCATTGAACAGACCTTCGCGGGCGCTGGAGGCAAACCGGTCTGGGCGCACACGCCCCTCCACAAGCACGTAACGCTTGCGTTCCGCGGGCGGTGCGTCGTCCTGGTATTCGACGGCTGTGAAGCCAAGCCGGGTCACGTCGCCAATGGTCACACCCCGGAACTTGATCGGTGCGCCCACATCCAGGCCCTGTACCGACCCGTCGATATAGGTCTCGATCATCACCGTGGGCCGCAGCAGGTTCCCGGTACCGATCACGGTGAGCCCGATGATGAGGGCCGCGATGGCGCCGAGAATGAACAGGCCCAGGCGAAAATGATGTACGGCGCTCATGCCGGTAAGTCCTCTGTTTCCGATCGGCGCAGGAAACGCCGCACCCAGGGGTGATCGTTGGTATCGCGCAGCACCCTGGGGTCCCCCTCCGCAATGATCGAACGTGTCTCCTTGTCCAGCATAATGACCCGGTCGGCGATCGCAAAAATGCTCGCCAACTCATGGGTGACGACGACAAGCGTCATGCCCAGGCTGGAGGCGAGCCGCCGAATCAACTGATCCAGTTCCGCCGAAGTGATCGGATCCAGGCCCGCCGATGGCTCGTCGAGAAACAGGACCTGGGGATCCAGCGCCATGGCGCGCGCGATGGCCGCGCGTTTCTGCATCCCGCCGCTGATTTCCGCCGGCATGAAGTCGCAATACTCCGCGAGTCCCACCAATTGGAGCTTTGCACGGGCAATTCGGTTCATTGCCTCCAGCGGCAGATCCGTGTGCACCTCCAGCGGCAGGCGCACGTTCTCCAGCAGGCTCATCGAACCGAACAGGGCACCCATCTGGTACATCACGCCCACCTGCCGCAGGATGTTCTCGCGTTCGGCGCCCTCGGCCCGCGCCATGTCCGCTCCGCCGATCAGGATTCGGCCGGCGACCGGCGAATACAGGCCGATCATGTGTTTGAGCAGGGTGCTCTTGCCGCTCCCGGATCCGCCCAGGATGACGAAGATTTCGCCCGCGCGCACGGTGAAGTCAAGATTTTCCATGATCACCATGGAACCGAAGCCCATGGTCAGGCCCTCGACCCGGATCACGACGTTGTCGTCGCCAATCGGGTCGGCGTCTCCCCTGTTCAGATCAACCACAATCATATCCCAAGGTGATAGAAAAGGACTGCGAAAAGGCCGTCCGCGATGACGATCAGGATGATCGCACTGACCACCGCGCTGGTCGTGGACCGACCGACGGCCGCCGCTCCGGTCCCCGTCTGCAGGCCACGCAGGCAGCCGACGCTGGCGACCAGCAGGCCAAATACCGCCGCTTTGAACAGACCCGACATCAGGTCGGTCAGGTCCACGGCGCCACTGACCTGGTTGAAGAACGCGACCATCGGAATTCCGAAACCCCGCATCACCAGTGCCGCCCCCAGCAGGCCGATCAGGTTCGCATACAGCGTCAGCAGCGGCGCCACGAAGACGCCGGCGAGGATCTTGGGCACCACGAGGAAGCGCACCGGGTCGAGCCCCATGGTGGTCAGGGCATTGACCTCCTCGTTGACTTTCATCGTCCCGATCTCGGCGGCAAAGGCCGCACCCGAGCGGCCGGCAAGCAGGATCGCCATCATCAGCGGAGCGAGTTCCCGCAGCAGGGAAATGGCGACCAGGTCGGCGACGAAGATCTCCGCTCCGAACTGCTGCATCGCGATCGCCGACTGGAAGGCAAGGATCACACCGAGCAGAAAGGCGATCAACGAAACGATGGGCAGCGCCTGGAAACCCGCCGCCTCGGCGACACGCAGCGTGTCGCCCCAGCGGACCCGGCGCGGATGGCGAATGGCAAGCAGCAGGGCCTGGCCATACTCTCCGATGAAGGCGATCTGGGCAAAGATCTCATGCCCCACCGAACTCACACCCGCACGCAGACGCTGCGTCCACGGGATATCCTGCGGGGGACGGGCCGAGACCACGGTCTCCGCCTCGCGATAGGGTTTGAGATGCCCCTCGATGGCCCCGGTCACGCCGTGCAGGCGCACAGCGCCGCCCCGCTGCGTTGCCGAATGTTCAAGGCTGTACAGCAACGCAGCCCCGGCGCCATCGCAGTAAGACACGTCGGAGAGGTCGACCACCAGTTCGTCGGCACCTGCCACCCGCGCAGCCGCCTCGAGTACGGACGCCCACACGGGGCCGACGCTGTAGGCATCCATGCGGCCGGCAAAGACCACGCGGCCGGGGGTACCCTCCTGCGCCGAATAACGCAACATCGAGTCCGCTGAATGCTCCCGCTCAGCCATTGGCGCTTCCGGACGATCCAGGGTTCATTTTGGAATCAACGGTCCATAATAGGTTCCACACTGGGGAACCCCCGGTTGGAATCCGACTCAACAGGCAGGACAAACAAGGATACCGCATGAACAGTCCGGCAGAACGCATGATTCGGCCTACCCTGATCCGTGTGGAGGAAACCCTGAACCGCATCCTCCTGGGCAAGCCGGAAGCTGTACGGCTGGCTCTCGTCTGTCTGCTCGCCAACGGACACCTGTTGATCGAGGATTTGCCGGGGGTGGGCAAGACCACCCTCGCCCACGCCCTCGCACAGGTACTGGGCCTGGACTACCGGCGCATCCAGTTTACCAGCGATCTCCTGCCCGGGGACGTCGTGGGTGTCTCGGTCTTCGAGCAGGCCCGTGCCCGGTTCGAGTTCCACCCTGGACCGATCTTCGCGCAGGTCCTGCTGGCCGACGAAGTCAACCGTGCTCCGCCGAAGACCCAGAGTGCGCTGCTCGAAGCCATGCAGGAGCATCAGGTGAGTGTCGATGGACGCACCTACGATCTCCCCAAGCCGTTTTTCGTGATCGCGACCCAGAATCCGGCCGAGCAGGTCGGCACGCATCCCCTCCCGGAGTCGCAACTCGACCGCTTCCTGATGTGCATCGAGTTGGGATTCCCGGACAGCGCCGCAGAGCGGGCATTGCTGGAAGGCTCCGGCAGGGGTGATGCCACCACTCCGCTGGCGGCCGAGGCCGGACCCGAGGACCTGATGGCCTGGCAGCGCGAAGTGTCGGCCGTCAGTGCGCGCCCCGCGCTGCTCGACTATGTGCAGGCGCTGTTGCGCGGCAGCCGCGACCCGGCGCTGTTTCGCAGCGGACTGTCACCGCGGGCGGGACTCGGCCTGCTCCAGGCGGCGCGCGCCTACGCCCTGATCGACGGCCGGGGCTTCGTGACGCCGGACGATGTACGCGCGGTCCTGCCCTCCGTCGCCATCCACCGTGTCGCTTCGCGTGAGTCGCAGCCCGGCGCGGCCACCATTGCCCGGCTGCTGGAATGCGCTCCGGCAAATTGAACCTGGCTCGCGATCACGGCCTGCGCGCCCGGTGGGGGCGGCTGCGCGAGGACTTCGTGCGCTGGGTGACGCGACGGCACCAGACCGACGGACGGCGCGCGCGGGTGACCCGCGACCGTGTCTACATCCTGCCGACCCGCCAGGGGTACATGCTGCTTCTGATCCTGCTGGTGATGCTCCTGGGTTCGATCAACTATTCGAACAACATGGCCTTCCTGCTGACCTTTCTGATCGTCGGAATCGGGCACAACGCGATGTGGTACACGCACCGCAACCTGCTCGGACTGAAGGTCACCGTCCTACCGGTGAAACCGGCGTTCGCCGGTGCCCCCCCGGTGCTGGCATTGCGCCTCGAAGAGCCGGATGGCAGACCGCGCGAGGCGCTGCGCCTGGCAGCGGGGGGACGGGAAAGTCCACCAGCCTTCCTGGAGCCGGGGGCATCGGTGGATGTCGCGATTGCGCTGGAGGCGCGCCCGCGTGGAATCTACCGCCTGCCCCGCCAGCGCCTCTCCACCCGCTATCCGCTGGGCCTGCTGGAGGCCTGGACCTGGCTCACCCTCGACACCGAGGTCGTGGTCTACCCGGTGCCCATCCCGGCGGATGCCATGCAGGCTGCCGCAACGGACGGTGATGGCGAAGAGACGACTGTACCCGCTGCCAGGGACGCCCTCCCGGATGAGATCCGGGACTATCGGCCGGGAGACTCCCCCAACCGGATCGCATGGAAGGCCGTCGCCCGCAGTGGCCGCCTGTTCGTGCGGGATTCCGCCGGCGGTGAGGCTGCACCGACATGGCTGGACTGGGACGCTGTGCCCGGTGCTGACCCGGAATATCGCCTCTCGGTTCTCTGCCATCTGGTATTGGAAGCGAATGCCGCGGGCCAGCCCTTCGGGCTGCGGCTTCCCGGCCAACGGCTGGGGCCGGACGCCGGACCGGATCACCTGGGCCGCTGCCTGCGCGCGCTGGCCCTTTTCGGTCTCCCGGGACGCAACCCGGCGTGATGGCATTGCTCACACGGACCCCGGCGCACCCTCCCGAACTGCTCGGTCTGTGGCTGCTGCTGGCCGCGGTACCCGTTGCGGCCCTGCCCCACGCCTGGGAACAGCCGCCCTGGGTCTTCGCGGTCCTGCTGGCGGCATGGCTGTGGCGTGTCATGATCCACGCCGCCAATACCCAGCTGCCCCCGCGCTGGGTGATGGTCCTGCTGGTCCTGGCGGGCGGTGGGCTGACGTTTGCCGAGTTCGGCACGGTCTTCGGGCAGCAGGCCGGCACCGCCCTGCTGCTGGTGATGGTCGCGCTGAAGCTCCTGGAAATTCGCTCGCAGCGTGACATCGTGGTGTCCCTGTTCCTGGCCTATTTCGTCGTGGTCACCACCTATTTCTTCAACCAGTCGATCCTGATCGCCGCGTATTCCCTGCTCTCCGCCTGGCTGATCACCGCCGCACTCATCCAGGTGCACAGCGGCCGGGTGCTGCCGCTCGCGCGGCTCGCGCGGTCGTCGGGCCTGATGATGGTGCACGCATTGCCGATCATGCTGATTCTGTTCCTGGTCTTCCCACGCATCCCCGGGCCGATCTGGGGCAGTCCCCACGAGGACCCGGTCGGACAGACCGGCCTGTCCGATCGCCTGGAATTCGGCGACATCGCGCAGTTGCTGGAAAACGAGGCCACCGCCCTGCGGGTCCGCTTCGAGGGCCCTGTCCCGCCCTCGAGTCAGCAGTACTGGCGCGCGCTGGTCATGAGCGATTTCGACGGCCGCGGCTGGCGGGTCGACCGCGGACGCCCGGAAGTGCCCGCAGACGGCGACGGCCCGGGCGACATCGCATATACCGCGACGCTGGAACCCACCCGCGCACACTACCTGCCCGTACTGGATTTTCCCGTCGGGATTCCCGATCAGGGCCGCCTCCTCGACAATCTGCAGGTGCTGACGTCCAGGCGGGTCGACAGCCGGCTGCAGTACTCGGGCCGCGCCCGCCTGGACGCCCCCCCGGCATGGCCGCTGTCTGCGGAGGAGCGGACCCGGGCGCTCGCGCTTCCCGCCGCGGCCGCGCCTCGGGCGCGGGTCCAGGCGGGGCTCTGGCGCGCCGCCCACGGCGACGACGATACGGCCATTGTCCAGGAGGCGCTGCGGCTCTTTGCCGGGGAACCCTTCCGTTACACCCTGCGCCCGCCCCTGCTGCGGGGTGACCGCACCGATGCATTCCTGTTCGAGTCGCGGGCCGGCTATTGTGAGCACTACGCCTCCACCTTTGCCGTACTGATGCGCGCCGCGGGCATACCCGCGCGCGTGATCACCGGCTACCAGGGCGGACAATGGATGGATGCCGGCAACTACCTGCGCCTGCGCCAGGCCGATGCGCATGCCTGGACCGAGGTCTGGCTGGAGGACCGGGGCTGGGTCCGGGTCGACCCCACCGCCGCGATCGCCCCGGAGCGCATCGAGACCGGCCTGAGCGGGTGGTTCGGCGAGGACATCGATGCGCCGGCATTCCTGCGCCGTTCCGGCCTGCCCTGGACGGTGCAGTGGCGCCTGCGGATATCGGACTGGCACGACGTCGCCACTTTCCGTTGGGAGAGCCTGGTCCTGGCCTTCGACCCGGAACGCCAGCGCGAATTGTTCGCACGCTTCGGGCTCGATGCCACCGACTGGCGCAGTGTCCTGATCGCGCTGGCCGTCTCCCTGGGCGGCCTGGGCGTGCTGGCGGGGTTGATCGCGCTCTTGCGCCGCCCTCGGGACCGCCGGGATCCGGCACAGCGGGCGTTGGACCGGCTTTCACGACGGCTGCGCCGCCACGGCCTGGCGCGTGAACCCCACGAGACCGCCGCGGCCTACGCCACCCGTGTCCGTGACGCTCGTCCCGAATTGGCCGGCCCGCTGGCGGACTTCGCGCAGGCCTACACGCACCTGCGCTATGCCGACCTCGATGCGCAGGAGCGGGAGCAATTTCAGCGCCAGCTGTGGCGTGCCCTGGGCGAAGCGAAGGGCTGACGCGCGGCACCCAGGAGGGTGAAAACGGAAACGCCTATGGAGTGCGGCGGCTCGCCGCCGCTGTGGGTAGCTGGGTGATTCCCGGCGCCCCATAGCGGGAGCAAGCTCCCGCACTCCATATGGCTGCTGGGCGTAGTAATGGGCTTCCGCAATTCTGATTCGTCGCTGCACGAGCGTCCGCCCCTATGGAATGCGGCGTCAAGCCGCCGCGTTTCATGCCGGACCAGCAGGGCGAAAACAGATACGCCGGGCATGAGCCCGGCGTATCGTGACAGCAAACCGTGGACGGACTGCCGATGCGGTCAGGCGGCGTCGTGACGGAAGATGAAGTGATGCCGCGCCCGGCGCTCGTCCTGGCGTCGCGCAACCTTCTGCACCTCCGGCCGGTTTGCGAACTGGGCGAGCGTGATGCCATCGAGGAAGTCGTACAGTTGCTGGCTCAGATCATCCCACAACTCGTGCGTCAGGCAGCGTTCTCCCTGCTGACAGTCCTTCTGCCCCTTGCACCGGGTAACGTCTACGGACTCATCGACCGCCATGATGATGTTGGCGATGCTGATCTGGTCCGCCCGCTTGGCGAGTCGGTAGCCACCACCCGGGCCACGTACGCCCTCCACCAGGCTCGCCTTGCGCAGCTTGGCGAACAGCTGCTCAAGGTAGGACAGGGAGATGCCCTGACACTGGGAGATGTCGGCCAGGGTGACGGGACCGATGCGGTCGTGGATGGCCAGGTCCATCATGGCGGTGACCGCGTAGCGGCCTTTGGTTGACAACTTCATATACATCGCCTCCGGGCATTGCTGCTATGGATGTGTAAGGCCTTCCGTTTCGGCTCGTGCTTCCATTCCGTTTTCTTGACCATCCCACTCAGGAATAATTCCATCATTCTGACAGGCTAATGACGAAAGCCCCTACCTATTGTAGGTCCTATTCTCGGGTCAATCGAGCGCGAAGCAGGGGGTCGTGTCTCCTCCGCGCGTGGGACGAGCGGCACGCGTCCGCGTGAGCACGCCAAGCCTCAGGGCACGCGCTCGAGGATCACGACCAGCGAATGGAGGGGCACCTGGGGAAACAACCCGATCAGGTCCTGATTGCGCATTCGGATGCAGCCATGCGATGCGGGCGAACCGATCCGCCCCTCCTCGTCGGTGCCGTGGATGTAAATGTACCGGGCGAAGCTGTCGACATCCCCGCCCCGGTTGATGCCAGGTTCCAGGCCCTCCAGCCAGAGAATGCGCGAGGTGATTCGGTCGCCCGTACCAAGTGCAGCGGGGTCGGTCAGGATCTCCGCGATTGCGCCGGTGTCGCTCCGACCGCGGAAGATGGCCCCGGCAGGCGCCGCATCGCCGATCCGCTGCGCGACCCAATGCAGGCCGCGAGGCGTCTGCAGGCTTCCGTCGCGGTTGCCGATACCGCGGGCCGACGTGGACACCTGGAAGACCTGAGGCACCCGCCCAGCCTCGCAGACGTAGAGTCGCTGCCTGTCCGCGCACACGATCAGCACCGGCCGGCCCCAGCCCTGCGGTTCGCGGACCAGGGCATCGGCGACGACTGCGTCCAGCCATTCAGGCGGCTCTACCATCCATCACCCCAAGATCCGCGGCTGCCCGCGGGACGTGGACACCCACCCCCCACAGTCCGCGGGACGGCCACTACTTCTTGTTCGCCAGGTCCAGGACCTCGCCGGCCACGGGCTCCGCCTCGGGCATGCCCACATCGGCGCGCAGAGAGGCCAGGTAGTCCAGGTAGTCCGGCGCCAGCCCGGTCACGTACTCGCCGGTGAACACCGAGCAGTCGAATTTCTCGATGGAGCGGTTGCCCCGCTGCACCGCGGCGACGAGGTCGTCCAGGTCCTGATAGATCAACCGATCGGCGCCGATCGCGGCACAGACCGCATCCTCGTCGCGATCGTGGGCGATGAGTTCGCTGGCGGCGGGCATGTCGATGCCGTAAACGTTCGGGAATCGCACCGGCGGCGCCGCCGATGCAAAATAGACCTTGCGTGCGCCCGCTTCCCGCGCCATCAGCACGATCTCACGCGAGGTGGTTCCACGGACGATCGAATCGTCCACCAGCATCACGTTCTTGTCCCGGAACTCCAGCCCGATCGCGTTCAGCTTCTGCCGCACCGATTTTCGCCGCCGGGTCTGCCCCGGCATGATGAAAGTGCGGCCGATATACCGGTTCTTGATGAACCCCTCGCGGTACTTGATGCCGAGCTCGTGGGCCATCTCCAGGGCCACGGTACGCCCGGTATCGGGGATCGGCACGATGACGTCGATGTCATGGTCCGGCCAGATGCGCCGGACCTTCTGCCCCAGCCGGGTGCCCATACGCATCCGCGCCCGGTGCACGAAGACGTTGTCGATCACCGAATCGGGGCGCGCGAAATAGACGTGCTCGAAGATGCAGGGGTTGAGCGTCGGATTGGGCGCACAGCTGCGCGTTGCGACCTCACCGTCCGGGGTGATGAAGATGCCCTCTCCGGGGGCCAGGTCACGCACGAGTTCGAAGCCCAGCGAATCCAGCGCCGCGCTCTCGGAGGCCACCATCCACTCCACGCCATCCCCGGTCTCCCGACGGCCGTAGACCAGCGGCCGGATACCGAACGGATCCCGGAACGCCACCAGCCCGCGCCCGGCGATCATGCCCACGACCGCATACGCACCCTGGGCGCGCTGGTGGACCCGGGCGATGGCGTTGAAGACGGACTCGGCGTTCAGGCCATTGTCCAGGAAGCGCAGCAGTTCCTGGGCGAAGACGTTGAGCAGGATCTCCGAATCGGAGTCGGTATTGATGTGCCGGCGATCGGTCGCGAACAGGGCCTGCTTCAGCTCCCGCGCATTGATCAGGTTGCCGTTGTGACCCAGCGTGATACCGAAGGGGGAGTTCACGTAAAACGGTTGCGCCTCGGCGGAACTCGAGGTTCCGGCAGTCGGATACCGTACATGCCCGATACCCATGTTGCCGATCAGACCCCGCATGTGCTGCGCGTGGAACACGTCCCGCACCAGACCGTTGTCCTTGCGCAGGTGGAGGCGCCCCTGTTCGTCGGAGGTCACGATACCGGCGGCATCCTGTCCCCGATGCTGGAGCACCAGCATCGCGTCGTAGAGCAGCTGGTTCACCGCCGCGGTACCGACTACGCCGACAACTGCACACATAGCAGAACTCCAGGAAGTCTCTAGCTGCCCTGTCCGGGATCGACTTCATCGGGAAGGTCGCGCAGACGTTCCTGGATCCCCTCCGGCAACAGGTCCAGCACCCAACCCACGATACGTTCGAATTCCGGAACCAGCCGGCTCTCCTGCCACCAGGGCTCCTCGGGTATCAGCGTCAGCGAGGCGACGAAGACCAGAAGCGCCACGATCAGCACCCCCCGCAGCAAGCCGAACACGACCCCCAGCGAGCGGTCGGTACCGCTCAGGCCGGTGCCCCGTACCAGGCGCGTGGCGATGATACCGGCAATGCCCCCCACGATCAGGACCAGGATGAACAGCACCGCGAACGCGATCCCCAGGCGCAGGGTTTCGTCGCTGACTGCGGCCGGCAGGTAGGCGGCGGCATCTCCGGAAAAGCGCACGCCCACCCAGATCGCCACGATCCAGGTCGCCAGCGAGAAGACCTCACGCACGAAACCGCGATAGAGGCTGAGCAGCCCCGAGAGGGCCACCAGCGCGATGAATACGAAGTCAATCCAGTTCACGTCGTCCGACTCTCGTGTGCATGGCTGTCACTGTGCCCACCCGCCGCCTGTCCGCGCGCATTCCGCTGCGATCCGAGCGCGGCAGCCCGGGAGCGCGCTAGTCTACCCCAGACCCCGGGCATAGTATCGCCCAGCGGGCGGCCCATCGGTCGATGTCGCGCCGATTCCGAGGGCCATCAGGGATGCGCGATCACAATTCCGGAGACGTCCATTCTGCGCTGCACCTCGTCCCGCAGACGCAACGCCTCGTCGCGCTGGGCCCGCGGACCGACCTTCACGCGCCATACTCCGCGGCCATTCGCGCTGGCGCGCTCGACAAACGCCGGGAAGCCATCGGCGCGCAGCCGCTGCGCCTGCTCGCGCGCATTCTCCTCACGGCCGAAGCTGCCGACCTGCACAGCCCAGCCAACCGCATCGGGCCCAGGCTCGGTCGCCGCCGGTGTCCTGGGCCGGGAAGCCTCCGGTCCGGCGGCGCGGGCCGGCGCAGCAGGCACGGTATCCGCCGGGCGCTGCGCCTCTGGGGCGGGAACTGGCGCTGGCTCCGCGATCCGCACCTCGCCCCCATCCCGGCCCTCGTCGGCGCGCTGATCGATCGGCGCAGGCACTGGGGCGCTAGGCGTCTGCGGCACGGCGAATTCAGGCCGCTCGGGAACGGGTTGTTCAAGCCCCTGCATGGACTCGTAACCAGCGCCGTCGAACATCCAGGGAAGAACGAGAACGGCGACAAAGATCAGCACGATCGCGCCGACCATCCGGTACCGCAGGGGAGCTTCCATCGACATCGGCACTCAGTGGGTCCGGACCTGAGAAGACCGTGACACGCGCGCCCCGGCGGGGAGGGATCGGAACTTGATGGCTGAAGGTGAAACGATCATCGGAGGCTGGCACCCAGTTTGCAGCGTCATTCGGCGCCCGACAGCCTATGCCGCCGGAGGGAGAGAGTATAACGATCCATCGAGAGTTTTTCCGCGCAGGCCCATGCAGGGAACACGGCGCCAGGCTAGACCCTCTTCACACCCGCGGGCTGCAGCCGCTCCAGGATCGCCTGCACGGTCAAGAAGGAACCGAAGACCACGACGCGCCCGGTCGGCCCGGCATGCTCCACGGCCATGGCCATCGCAGCCCCCGGTTCGTCCGCAAGGATGACGCGGCTCCCCGGCAAGGCGCCCAGTTCCCGCGCGAGTTCGTTCGCGGCCAATGCACGCCGCGACGGGATGGGCACCGGCAGCCAGACATCGATCTCCGGGTCCAGCGCCGCAAACATGGGGCCGCGTTCCTTGTCGGCCATCACCGCCACGATCGCCACCACGGGTCCCGGCACGGGGTGCCGAGCAAGCCAACCTGCGAGTTCCCGTGCCGACTGGGGATTGTGGGCCACATCCAGGAGCCACTCCGGCGTACCGGGAACGCGTTGCAGGCGCCCGGGCGGGGTGGCGCCGAGACCGATCTGGAGCACCTCCCCGCTCAGGCGACCCTCAAGGCGAAGCAGATGGAGGACCGCAAGCGCCGTCGCCGCGTTCTGCCCCCGGGCGCCGGACAATGCCGCGGTCAGGTCGGGATCGAGTCGCAGTTCCCTGGAACTGCCCGCCCAGGACCAGCGTCCCCCGGCCACCGAGGCATCGAACAGGAAGTCCTGACCGAAGCGGGCCAGGGGCACGCCCAGCCTCCGCGCCTCGCGCAGAACCGAAGCCGGGGGTCCCGCATCCCCCAGCACCGCCGGCAGCCCCGGCCGCAGAATACCCGCCTTCTCCCAGCCGATCCGTTCCCGGTCGTTGCCCAACCAGGCCTGGTGATCGAGATCGACGCTGGTGATCACGGCGACATCGGGGTCCCAGACATTCACGGCGTCCAGGCGCCCGCCCAGACCAACCTCCAGCACCTGGAAATCCACCCCGCTCTCCCGAAACAGCCAGACAGCGGCCAGAGTGCCGAACTCGAAATAGGTCAGGGAATGGGGACCGCGCGCGGCATCCGCAGCGGCAAAGGCCCGGCAGAGATCGTCGTCAGAGACCGGCTCGCCGTCGATGGATACCCGTTCGTTGTAGCGCAGCAGATGGGGAGACGTATAGAGCCCGACCCGGAATCCCAAGGCCCGCAAAAGGGCAGCGACCACCGTGGCGACCGTCCCCTTGCCGTTGGTCCCGGCGACGGTGATGGTCGTCGGGACCTGGGTACGCAGCTGCAGGGCATCGGCGACCGCGGCCACGCGCTCAAGCCCCAGGTCGATCGCCTTGGGGTGCAGGGTCTCCTGCCAGTCGAGCCACTGCTGCAGCGTCTGGAAGCGCATCGGGGACGTGTTCGAGGCCGTCACTCGGTCACGCAACCGGTTTCGGATCCGCAGTCAATCCGGCCAGCGTCGGGCGCCAGTCGACCGCTGGGTCCTGTCATGCGCGCTCAGCCCGGGTTCCTGGTATCGCCGGGAACGTGGATCTCGCCGTGGAATGGCCCGCCTCCGTGCTCTCCGGAGGGCGCGGAGGTGGACGGGTCATGGATGGCGGTGGCAGGTGAGATGTGATGGGTCAACAGCGCCAGCAGCGAGGCGAGCCGCGCCCGCATCTCGCGGCGGTCGATGATCAGGTCGATCGCGCCGTGCTCGAGCAGGAATTCCGCCCGCTGGAACCCCTCCGGCAAGGTCTCGCGTACGGTCTGCTGGATGACCCGCGGCCCTGCGAAACCGATCAGCGCCTTGGGCTCGGCGGCGTTGATGTCGCCGAGCATGGCCAGGCTGGCCGAGACGCCGCCCATGGTCGGATCGGTCATCACGGACACGAACGGCACACGCTCCTCGCGCAGGCGCGCCAAAGCGGCACTGGTCTTGGCCATCTGCATCAGCGAGAACAGGGCCTCCTGCATGCGCGCCCCGCCACTGGCGGAGAAACAGACCAGGGGAATACGCTCCTTCAGTGCCCGCTCCGCGCCCCGGACGAAGCGCTCGCCGACGGCGGAGCCCATGGATCCGCCCATGAAAAAAAAGTCGAAGGCGGCCGCAACGATGGGGGACCCCTCCAATTCGCCGCGCATCACCAGCAGCGCATCCTTTTCGCCCGTGGCCTTCTGGGCCGCCGCAAGCCGATCCTTGTACTTCTTGCTGTCCCGGAATTTAAGGACATCGGAGGCCTCGACCCCGGAACCGATCTCCTCGCGTGGACCCTCGTCGAGGAAGATTTCCAGGCGCCGGCGCGCGCCGATGCGGCGGTGATACCCGCACTTCGGACACACGTCCAGGTTCCGCTCCAGTTCCGGCCGATACAGCGTCGCATCGCAACCCACGCAACGCACCCACAGGCCCTCGGGCACCGTACGCTTGGTGGCGTTATCGGTACGGATCCGCGAGGGCATCAACTTCTCGAACCAGCTCATGCGTCAGTCCTGTCTTGGGTGCGCCATCCTGTGCTCAGACCGGAGCCGGGGCCTCGGCCATGCGCGCATCGTCCATTGCCGTGCGCATCTCGCGAACGAGGGCCGAAGCCGCCGCACGGAACTGATCGGGCGCTTCCGGAAACTGCTCGACCAGGCGGACGATCGCGCTACCCACCACCACGGCATCGGCCACCCTGGCCACCTGCGCCGCAGTCTGCGCATCACGGATGCCAAAGCCCACGCCCAGCGGCAGCTCGGTCAGTGCGCGGATGCTACTCAGCCGGGCGCCCAACTCGGCCGGGTCCAGGGCCTGCGATCCCGTCACACCTTTCAGGGAGACATAATAAATAAATCCACGCGCGGCGGCCGTGACATGCTCCAGGCGCCGGCTGGATGTGGTCGGCGCCACCAGAAAGATCGGATCGATGGCCACCCGGGCGAGCACGCCGGTCAGCTCGTCGCTCTCCTCCGGGGGCAGGTCGACCACCAGCACGCCGTCCACCCCGGCCGCACCCGCGGCCTCCGCAAAGGTCTCGGCACCCATGCGTTCCACCGGATTCAGATAGCCCATCAGAATGACGGGAGTCTCGCGGTCCCGCTCCCGGAAGGCAGCCACCATGGCAAGCACGTCGCGCAGGCTGGTGCCATGCGCCAGGGCCCGCTCGCAGGCCAGCTGGATCACCGGACCGTCGGCCATCGGGTCGGAAAACGGTACGCCGAGTTCTAGGAGGTCGGCGCCGGCAGCCACCAGGTCGTGCATCAACGCCACGGTCACTCCGGGGGCGGGATCACCGGCGGTCACGTAGGGGATCAGCGCCGCACGGCCACTGGCGCGGGTCTCGGCAAAACGTTTCGCGATCCGGCTCACAACTCGATCCCCTCGAGACGGGCGATGGTATTCAGGTCCTTGTCGCCGCGCCCGGACAGATTGATGATCACACTCTGGTCCGTGCGCATGCGCGGCGCCAGGTCGAGCACGTGGGCAACGGCATGGCTGGTCTCCAACGCGGGAATGATACCCTCGGTGCGGGTCATCCGGTGAAAGGCCCGCAGCGCCATGTCGTCGGTCACCGAGACATAGCTCACACGCCCGATGTCCTTCAGCCAGGAATGTTCCGGCCCCACACCGGGATAGTCGAGCCCTGCCGAGATGGAGTGCGTCTCGATGATCTGGCCGTTGTCGTCTTCCATCAGGTAGGTCCGGTTGCCGTGCAGCACTCCCGGACGCCCTGCGCACAGTGGCGCCGAGTGCCGACCGGTGGCGACGCCGTCACCGCCCGCCTCGACCCCGATCATAGCCACAGACTCGTCCGCAAGGAAGGGATGGAACAGGCCGATGGCATTGGAACCGCCGCCGACGCAGGCCACCAGGGCATCCGGCAGGCGTCCCGTCATCTCCAGATGCTGGGCGCGCGCCTCGCGGCCGATCACCGACTGGAAGTCTCGGACCATCGCCGGATAGGGATGCGGCCCCGCCACCGTACCAATGATGTAGAAGGTGTCATCGACGTTGGCCACCCAATCCCGCATGGCCTCGTTCAGTGCGTCCTTCAAGGTCCGCGAACCCGATTTGACCGCCACCACGTCGGCTCCCAGCAGGCGCATCCGATAGACATTCTGGGACTGGCGCTGGATGTCCTCCGCGCCCATGAATACGACGCATTCGAGACCGAGACGGGCGGCCACCGTGGCCGTTGCGACCCCGTGCTGCCCGGCCCCGGTCTCGGCGATGATGCGGGTCTTGCCCAGCCGCTTCGCCAGCAGTGCCTGGCCGATGGTGTTGTTCACCTTGTGCGCGCCAGTATGGTTCAGGTCCTCGCGCTTCAGGTAGACCTGCGCGCCGCCGAGTTCCCGCGAAAGGCGCTCGGCGTGATAGAGCGGACTCGGCCTGCCGACGAAGTTCTGGAGGTCCGCATCCAGCTCGGCCAGAAACTCCGGATCCTTCATGTATTTTTCATAGACCGCCTGGAGTTCGTCCAGCGCGCCCATCAGGGTCTCGGCCACGAACCGACCGCCGTACGGTCCGAAGTGCCCGCGCGCATCCGGAAACGCCGCCCACTCGACTGCCTGCTTCATCTCACTCACGTTCCACCTGCCTCACCGACTCAACGAAGTCCCGGACCAACCGGGGATCCTTTTGCCCGGGCGTGGACTCCACGCCCGAACTGACATCCACGCCATAAGGGCATGCTAGCGCCAGCGCCTGCCTGACATTGCGCGCATCCAGCCCACCGGCCAACAGCCATGGGCGCTCCAGGGGGCCCGGAATGCTGCGCCAGTCGAAGGCCTGGCCCGACCCCCCCATCTTGCCGTCTGCGTGGCTGTCGAGCAGAAAACCCCGTGCCTGCGGATGGGCATCCATCTCCGGCCGGGGGTCACGCCCGCCCCCCATCGCAATGGCCTTCAGGTACGGCAGCCCGAAGCCCGCGCAGAAAGCTGCGGTCTCCGCGCCATGAAACTGCAGAAAGTCCAGCCGACACCGATCCAGGACCGTTTCGACCTCTCCGACCGCGGGGTCGACGAAAAGCCCGACGGTGGCGACGAAGGGCGGCAGTGCGGCAGCGATTGCAGCAGCCTGCTCGATGCCAACGGCCCGGCGACTTCGCGCGTAGAAGACCAGCCCGATGGCATCGGCGCCGGCTCTCGCGGCGGTCAGTGCCTGACCCGCGTCGGTCAGGCCACAGATCTTGATTCGATAGCGCATGATAACCGGCGAGGTTACCAGAACAAGCCGGCGCGGGTCGGCGGCCAGCGCTCAGGACCCACCGGCCGGAACCATCCCATCCGGTCCGGGCCTGGCTGGCACGATGGGCCACACGGGCTGCTGCGCCGCCTGGGGTAGCGAGAAGACCGGATCATAATCCACACCGACCAGATACAGGCCGCCGGCAGGGGCGGTGATTCCCGACGCCCTTCGATCGCGGCTTTCCAGCACTTCCCTGACCCAATCGGCTCCACGCTTTCCCTGGCCGATGGGTATCAGCACGCCGGCGATGTTGCGCACCATGTGATGCAGGAAGGCATTGGCATGGACGTCGAGCACGACGTGACGCCCCTGCCGGCTGACGCTGATCGAATGGATGGTCTTTACCGACGACTTGGCCTGGCAGGCCACTGCACGGAGGCTGGCGAAATCGTGCCGGCCCACCAGCGTCTGCGCCGCATCGTGCATTCGCTGTGCATCCAGCGGATAGCGCCACCAGGCCAGTCCACTGGCCTGAATCGCCGGTCGTACGGCCTGGTTGGCGATCACATAGCGGTACCGCCGGGCCTGTGCCGAGAAGCGCGCGTGGAAGCTGCGGGACACGGGGCGCGCCCAGAGTAATGCCACGGATTGCGGCAGGCGCGCGTTGGCGCCCAGGAGCCAGTTGCGTTCCTCCCGAACGGCCATTGTGTCGAAGTGGATGACCTGGCCCACAGCGTGAACGCCGGCGTCGGTACGCCCGGCGCAATGCAGGTCCACGGCGTGTCCGGCGACGAAGCCGAGAGCCTGCTCGACCGCCGCCTGCACGCTGGGACCATCCTTCTGCCGCTGCCAGCCGACGAAACCACTGCCGTCGTATTCCACCCCCAGGGCCCAGCGCTGGGTGTGTACCGAGGCGTTCGACATCAGGACGCCCCCTTCATCCGGCGACCCGGATCGCCAGCGCCACCAGAACAGCGATCCAAAGCAGCGCGACCTGCCAGGAAAGTTCTCCCGCGGCGTCCTGGGATTTCCCCGTTCCGGTCTCTCCCGGCATGGCCTGACGACCCGCGGGAGCCGCACCGGCCAGCGCGCCTTCAAGGCCGCTGATCAAAAACTCCCGGCCCGCCTTCAGGCGACCCCGGCGGGAACCACGGATCCGCTCCCGGAACTCGAGATAGTCGGCGCGTTGCGCCTCGAAGTAATCGAGCGCCAAAAACAGCCGATTTGCGAAGACCTCGCCGCGCAGACCCAGTGGCCGCAACAAGGACAACCAACGCGCCAACCCCTGGATCTGGGCATTGCGATCGAAAACGCCGGTAAGCCAGGCCACCCAACAGACGATCAGCACCAGTGCCGCGATACGCATCGCGGCCTCGCTCAGCCCTTCTGGGGAAGGAAGAAGGCGCTCCCAGCCCCAAGGTCCGGCACCCGGGTACCACCAACCGAAGAAGAACAACAGGGAGAGGAAAAACCACTTGAGACGCCAGGCCAGGGCAAGGCCCCGGCGAAGCGGACAGGCACCGGTCAAGGTGAGTATCCCGAGTGCCAGAAAACCGGGCACCAGCGCGGGTGCCATCGGATTCACCAAGACGGACGACATCAACACGATCCCTGCCACCGCGAGGCTCGCCAAACCGTCAATGGAGATCAGCGTGGTGATCCGCAATGGCCTGCGCGGCGAGCGCTCCCGGGCGACTTTTGCCCAGATCCGCTCAGTCCGCGGTGTCCCCGATCTGCTTCCGGAGCTGCTCCGCTTTGGCGGCCTGTTCAGCGGTCGCGCTGGGCATGACCTCATCGAGCAGCGCGAGCGCCCCCTCGGGATCCCCCATTTCGACAAAAGCCTCCGCCAGGCTGAGCTTCATCCCGTTTTCCGAGGTGTCACTGTCGCCAGCTCCCTGAAGCCCGCCAGACGAACCGGTTGCGTCCGCTGTCTCGAAATCCGGGAGTTCCAGCATGGGCAAATCGTCCTGTTCTGCGCCGCCCGCAGGTTCGCCCGCTTCAGAAGCCTCCAGAATCGCCCCCCGCTCCCCTCCGTCATCGAGGTCGTCGAGGTCGAAACGGAGAAGGTTTGCATCGTCCTGGCCTGTTTCGACTGTTCCCGACCCGGCCGCATCGCCGCCGGCCGGTGGCTCAGGCGCCTCGAAGACCTCGAACTCGAGCGAGTTTGTTCCGGTACCCGTCCCGTCGCCGGACGCGGAGACCTCCGCCTCGGCAGCGGCGATACGCTCGCGCAGTTCGTCGTCCCCCGGACCCAGCCGTTCGCGCAGCACAGCCGCATTGCTACGCACCGCTTCACCGTCATCGCTGGCCGCATAGGCCTCGATCAGACGCATGCGGTACTCGGGATGGTCCCGGCCGTCCCTGATCGCGGTCTCCAATGCGGAAATCGCCTGTTCGTTCATGCCGTAGGCCAGATAGAGGTCGACATCGGCCAGGAGGTCGTCTTCCCCGCTCTCACCGACGTCGATGTCGCCTGACGGCTTTGCGGTCGCCGACTCTCGGTTCTTCGTTGCCGCGCCGGCTACTGTGGCCGCACTGGCTGCGGCAGCCGACATCCCGGCGCCTGCGGCCCCGGCACCGCCAGGGGTGCCGGGTGCGGCTCCGCCAGTCCGGTTCGCGTCGGCCGCTTCACCGGCCGGATCGGCCACTCCACGGGCCGGTTCGGCCGCACGGGCCACGGGCGCCGCCACCGGAGGTTCCGGTTCCCGGCGCGCGGGCATGGGCTCCGTGACCGCCGCCTGACTGCGAAGGGGACGGAACAGAGACACCAGGAGCAGAAGGAACAACAGAACCGAGGTCGCCGCCAGCAAGAGCAGAAGAGGATCGGCGAGAATCCTCTCGTGCATGGCCATGGCGGAAGTGCCGCCGGGAGAGCCGCCTTCGCGCTGCTGCTGAAGCTCCCGCATGCGCTGCTCCAGTTGCGCAAGCTCCGCATTCACGACACTGATCATCTGGTCGCGTTCGGTCAACTCGGAGCGCAGCGAGATCAACTCCTCCCGCAATTCGCTCACCGCGGTCTGCTGGGACAGCAGCGCCTCCTCCATGACCTGGGCGCTCGCGCCATCGCTTGCACCCAGCCCGTGATCCAAGTCGCCCAGAATCTCCAGCCGGTCCGTGCTCGCAAGCTCCGGATCGTCCAAAACGGTTGCGGCAGCCTCATCCTCGCGATCGTCTGAGGGGGCTGCCGGTTCGGGTTCTTCTGCTGTGGAGGCTGGATCGGGTTCGGTTTCGGGAGCTGCATCTTCGGGAGGGGCCGTTTCCGCAGGGGCTGTTTCCGGAGATGCTGCCTCAGCCACTTGCGTCGGGGTTGGCGGTGGAGATCGTGGCGCCGTTCGGTCCCGCCACTCGGCGGTCTGTCGCTGGATTTCCTCCCGCGCCGCCTGAGAACTGAGGCGCGCCAACTGCTCCTCACTTGGCATGGCCAACTGCGCCCCGGCCAGCAGCTGGTTCACGTTACCCCCCATGAAGGCCCGCGGATTCGCCTCCAGGATTGCGAGCATCGCCTGTTCCGCAGTGACGTCCGCATACCCTTGGCGCCGCACGATGGCCCCGAGGCTGTCACCGGGACGAACCGTATACGTTCCCGCCATGGGCCGGGGCCCGAACTCGGTGCGCGCGGTCGGGGCCGGCGCCGGGCTGGGCCGTGGCGCAGGCTCCGCGGATCGGCTGATCACCGGCGCAACGCTGCGCTCCGGCGCAAAGGCCACCGGCGGGTCCAAAAGGATCGTGTATTCCCGCAGTACCCGCCCGGCGCCCCATCGTGCCTCGAGCAGTAGGCCAACGTAGGGCTCACGCACGGGCCTCTGGGTGGTCAGCCGGACGATGCGGCTGGTGCCCGTGCCTTCCAACTCGATGGCGAGATCGGCGGGCACCGCCCCACGGGTCAGGCCGGCTCGCCGATAAGCGTCCTCCGATGCAAGCCGGATTTCCAGGCGGTCGTCGGTCAGCGCGCTTCCCTGGACCCTGATCTGCGCCTGCAGCGGCTGATTGAGGTAGGAACGAACCTCGATCTCGCCAAAGCTGACACTCGCCATCGCGGGTGCGCTCAACATGATCAAGAGCAAAAACGGGATGATTCTGTGCACGCTTACCCCCTCTCGCGACAAACCGAGGCTACGGACCCAGGTCGAAGACACCGTCCGCAGCACCCCCTCTGGCAGTCTACGAACCCCCTAAAGATTAACAGAGATTTACGTGCATGTGACCCAAATCACAAATATTCCCCGGCAAGGACCTCGGCAATCTGAATGGTGTTCAGCGCGGCCCCCTTGCGCACGTTGTCGGACACCACCCAGAGGTTCAAACCGCGCGGATGCGATATGTCCTCGCGGATGCGGCCGACGAAAACGCCGTCGCGCCCGCTGCTCTCGGTCACGGCAGTCGGATAACCGCCCGGCTCCCGCTTGTCCAGCACCGTCACACCCGGCGCGCTCGAGAGCAGCTCGCGTGCCGCTTCCGCGCTGATCTTCTCCCGCGTCTCGATGTGCACCGCCTCGGAATGGCCGTAGAACACCGGCACACGCACCGTGGTCGGATTCACCATGATCGTTTCGTCGCCGAAGATCTTCCGGGTCTCCCAGACCATCTTCATTTCTTCCTTCGTGTAACCGTTGTCCATGAAGGCGTCGATATGCGGCAGCACGTTGAATGCGATCTGCTTCGGATAGACCTTGCACTCCACCGGCTTGCCGTTCAGCAGGGCCGCGGTCTGGTGGGCCAGTTCCTCGATCGCGTCCTTGCCGGTGCCGGACACGGCCTGGTACGTCGCGACATTGATGCGCTCGATGCCAACGGCGTCATAGATGGGCTTCAGCGCCACCAGCATCTGAATGGTCGAGCAGTTCGGGTTGGCGATGATTCCCCGCTGGGTGTACTGCGCGATTGCCTGAGGGTTGACCTCGGGCACCACCAGGGGAATATCGTCGTCGTAGCGGAACTGGGAGGTGTTGTCGACGACCACGCAGCCGGCGGCCGCGGCCTTCGGAGCGTATTGCGCCGAAACGGACGCGCCGGGGGAAAACAGACCGATCTGCACCTTCGCGAAGTCGAAGTCCGCGAGATCCTCGACCACCAGTTCGCGGTTGCCGAAGGCCACTGTCTTGCCCGCTGAGCGCTCGCTGGCCAGGGCGTAGACCTTGCCCACGGGAAACTTCCGCTGCGCCAGGATCGACAGCATCGTCTCGCCCACGGCTCCGGTGGCACCCACGACCGCAACGTCAAACGTTTTTGCATTCATTACATTACCGCCATTTTATGAACTATTGTGTCAATTCAGGGCCGCGACCAGCGCATCGCCCATCGCCTTGCCTCCGACCAGCGTGCAGCCCTCGGACTGGATATCTGCCGTGCGCAATCCCTGGTCGAGAACCCGCCCGACCGCCGCCTCGATCCGGCGCGCGCCTTCCTCCTGCCCGAGGCTGTGCCGGAGCATCATCGCAACGGACAGCACGGTGGCGATCGGATTGGCCTTGTCCTGCCCAGCGATGTCCGGAGCCGAGCCGTGAATCGGCTCGTACAGGCCGGCGCCGGTCGCATTCATCGACGCGGACGGGAGCATGCCGATCGACCCGGTAAGCATCGCGGCGGCATCGGAGAGGATGTCCCCGAAGATGTTTCCGGTCACCATCACATCGAACTGCTTGGGCGCCCGCACCAGCTGCATCGCCGCATTGTCCACGTACATGTGGGAGAGCTCTACCTCGGGGTATTCCTCGCCGACGCGGATGACCACCTCGCGCCACAGCTCCGAGACCTCCAGCACGTTCGCCTTGTCCACCGAACACAGACGGCGATCGCGCTTCATGGCCGCCTCGAAGCCTACACGGGCGATCCTCTCGATTTCGGATTCGCTGTACACGGCCGTGTTGAAACCCACGCGTTCGCCGTCGCGCAGCTCGATGCCGCGCGGATGCCCGAAATAAATGTCGCCGGTCAACTCGCGCACGATCAGCAGATCCAGCCCCGCGACCACCTCGGGCCGCAGCGTGGAGGCCGATGCGAGTTGCGGATACAGAATCGCCGGGCGCAGGTTCGCGAACAGTCCAAGGTCGGAACGAATGCCGAGCAGCCCGCGCTCCGGCCGCAGCTCGCGCTCCAGGGCTTCATACTGCGGTCCACCCACGGCACCCAGCAGGATGGCATCCGCCTCGCGCGCCATCACCCGCGTCGCCTCGGGATAGGGGTGGCCCACCGCGTCGTAGGCGGCCCCGCCGATCAGGCCCTCGTCGATCTCGAGATCCATTCCCTCCAACTCGGCCACTCGGTCCAGGACCTTCAAGGCCTCGTTGACAATCTCCGGGCCGATCCCATCGCCCGGCAACACCAGAATCCGTTGCACCCAGTCTTCTCCTCGTTTCCACGCAAACCCATTCGCATGAGGCTGCGAACCCGACTGTCCGCCGGCGGGTGTCGGCAGCAGGGATGCTGCCGTCAAGCCTACAGGGATGTATT
>NZ_REBW01000204.1 GCF_007692535.1 Thioalkalivibrio sp.
TCGACGCAGGCCTGTGCCTGCCCGGCGGGTACGCTGGCCAGCAGGCCGCCGGCGGTCTGCGGGTCGAACAGTAGCGGGAAGTGGGGATGTTGGCCTGCGCGCTCCAGGTCCGCCACACCCCTGCGCAGGCGCAGGTTCTGGGGTTGCAGCGAGGACAGGATGCCTGCAGCCACGGTCTCCGCGGCCCCGTCCAGCAACGGCAACGCGTTGACTTCGAGCACCACATCGACCTCGGACGCGCGGGTCATTTCCAGCAGGTGGCCCAGAAGCCCGAATCCGGTGACGTCCGTGCAGGCCGTGGCGTGGAATCGGCGCAGGCACTCACCGCCCACCTGGTTGCTCAGGCACATGGAGGTGATGGCGTCCTCGATCCAGCGGCCCTTGGCCTTGCGCCGCATGTCGGCTGCGAACAGGGTGCCGGTGCCGAGCGGCTTGGTCAGTACCAGGGCATCCCCCGGGCGCATGCCGCCCTTGCGCCAGATCGCGTCTGGGTCGACCAGGCCGTTGACGGTCAGCCCGAAGGCCAACTCGGCGCCCTCGCTCGAGTGTCCGCCGGCCAGCACCGCGCCGCTCGGCTGCAGGACCGCCAGCGCCCCGGCGAGGAGTTCGTACAACGATTCCTCCACCACCCGTTCCCGTCCATACGGAACGGTGGCGATGGCCAGTGCCGACTGCGCCTCCGCACCCATCGCGAAGAGATCGCCCAAGGCATGGTTGGCGGCGATGCGCCCGAAGGTGTAGGTGTCGTCGATGAAGGCCCGGAAGTAGTCCACGCTCTGCACCAGCAGACGGCCCTGTGGCACCGACAGCACCGTGGCGTCGTCCGGGGCATCGATGCCCAGCACCACGTCGTCGCGTCGCGTCACCGGCAGGCGCTGCATCACGCGGGTAAGGACCGTGCTACCGACCTTGGCGCCGCAGCCGCCACAGCGCATCGCCAGCGTCGACAGTTCCCGGATCGCCTCCTGGTCGGCGACGCCGGAGGCGAGTTCCGGCGCGGCGTCCTCCGGCATGTCCGGCAGTTCGTTGAAGCGGGTCATGAAGCGCCGGTCGATCCAGTCCTTCATCCGCCACAGCCAGGCCCCCTCCATCGACCACTCGCCACGGGAGGCCACGGCATAGCGATCGCCGGTACTGATCAGCCCGAGGAAGTTGCGTTGTGGCCGGTACGGACGCAGGTCCCGCCCGGTGGCCGCGCGGCGGAGGTTGTCGGTGAGCACCGGACCCTGGCGCACCGCGAATACGCCGGACTTGGGCCGGGGGTCCGGCAGGGCCGCGACATCCCCCGCGGCGAAGATTCCCGGATGGGATATCGACTGGAGGTTGGCGTCCACCCGTATGAAACCGGAGTCGTTCACGGCCAGGCCGGACTGTGCGGGCCAGGTCGGCGCCGACGCCGAGGTCACCCAGAGCACCGCGTCCGCAGGCACCTCGGCGTGTCCCTCGGCGCGTACGGCGCCCTCTCGAACCTCGGTGACCTGGTGATTCGTGAGCAGCCGCACGCTGCGTTCGCCCAGCACCCGAACGAAGCGCTTGCGCACGCCTTCGCTGTGGGTGGGGAGGACCTCCGGACCTTGGGTCAGCAGCAGGTATTCGAGGCGCTCCGGGTCGTCGCCGCGTTCGGCAAGCAGCTTTTGCAGCCGATACTGCGTGGCGAGCGCCAGTTCCACCCCGCCGGCGCCGCCCCCGACGACCGCGATGCGGAAGCGCCCGCTGCTTGCGGTCACGCGCTCGATCAGGCGTTCCCAGCCTCGGAGGAAGGCATCGATGGGTTTCACCGGTAGCGCGAATTCAGCGGCCCCGGGAACGTCGACCGTGGCCGGCCGGGAGCCGGTATTGATGGACAGCAGGTCGAAGTAGACGGGTGGGCGACCACCGATCTGAAGCATACGCGTTTCGGGGTCGAGCCCCTCGACCTCGCCGTGATAGAGCCGGGCCCCGGCGAAGCGCGCGAGCGGACCCAGGTCGATATGGCATTCGTCAAAGCCGTAATGTCCGGCCACGTAGCCGGGCAGCATGCCGGAATAGGGGGTGTGGATGTCCCGCGTGACCAGCGTCAGGCGCAGGCCGGGGAGGGGGCGCATGCCGAAGCGGCGCAGCACCGCCACGTGCGAGTGGCCGCCGCCGACCAGCACCAGGTCCTTCGCGACGGGCGCGTTGGTCTTCTGCATCAGGCAATTTCCTTGTCTATGCGCCGAGTCTATGCGCCGAGTGGTGTCAGGCGGTCACAGCGCGCAGGTCCGGAAACCCGCGAACACGTCGTTGCGGTCCGGACCATAGTAGTTCCGCCAGGTATTCCGGATCAGCCGGGAGCGTGTGGCCCAGCCCCCGCCGCGCAGCACCCGGGTCTGCCCGAACAGCGGCATGGAGTAGTCGCGGTACATGTCGGGGGTGAACCCAGGGTAGGGCTCGAACAGCGTTTCGGTCCATTCCCACACGTTGCCAAGCATCTGCCGGCAACCGAAGGCGCTATCGCCTGCCGGCAGAGCCGCAACATCAATGGTGCCCAGCGCGCCGCCGTCGAGGTTCGCGCGGCTCGGATCGGGCGGGGCATCGCCCCAGGGGTAACGCCGCTTCACCGGCGCCAGGGCGTGCCCGTTGGCGTCCGGCTCGCCGGCAGCCGCCACTTCCCATTCGAGTTCGGTGGGCAGGCGCCGGCCCGCCCAGCGGCACCAGGCCTTCGCCTCGTGCCAGCTGACGTGGATGACCGCGGCTTTGGGAGGGAGCGGCTCCCAGCGGTCGAAATGACGCCACTCCCAGCCCTCGCCACCCCGGCGCCAGTACACCGGATGCTCTAGACCGGCAGCGGCACGCCATTGCCAGCCTTCCTCGTCCCAGAGTTCCGGGCGCCGGTAGCCACCGTCCTCGACGAAGGCGGCAAATTCGGCATTGCTCACGGCAGCCCGGGCGATGCGGAAGGGCTGCACCTGCATCGGGTGGCCCCATTTCTCGTTGTCGAAGACGAAACCGTCCTCGGGACGGGCCCCCAGGACGAATTCGCCGCCGGGGATATCGGCGTCCCCCTCGAGACTCCCGGCCCGCCAATGGGGATCCACCGGCGTGCCGATCTCGGGGGTGGGATAGGCGAGGGTCTGGCGGGTGTAGGTGAAGGCCTCGGTGTGCATGTCCTCGTGGAACACGGCGTACTGGGCCAGGTAGTCCCGCTCCGGGTCCGGGCCGTCTGCCGACAAGCGTTCCCGGATACTCCGCAGTATCCCGTCCATGTAGACGAGTGTGTCTTCCAGCGGCGGCAGCGGCAGATCCCAGCGGGTGTCGTGGGCGATGTTGATGGAGTCGTACAACCGGTCTGCGTCCGGCCGCCCCGCAGCCTCGCCCAGATGCTGGCGCAATACCCAGTACTCGTGGAAATAGGCCGCGTGCCCGATCTCCCAGCGCAGCGGGTTCACGGTGGGCAGTCTCGGCCCCATCAACTGTTCCGCGTCCAGCCCCTGGATCAGGGTCAGAGTGCGGGCGCGGGCGTCCTCCATCTGCGCGATCAGTTCGCGCGGGCCGGGCAGGTGCACGTTCCAACCTCCTGCGTTACCTTGCAACCGCAAACGTTCGCACAACACGGACCTCGAATGCGAGTACACCTGATCACACCGGCGCCATCGCGTGCCCGCGGCGGCAACTGGACCACCGCTGCCCGCTGGGCCCACATCCTGGGTGGTCTCGGGCACCAGGTCCGTGTGACGCGGGAGTATCAGGGGGAGCCCGCCGACCTGATGGTGGCGTTGCACGCCTGGCGCAGCGCGGAGGCCATCGCGCATTTTGCCAACGTGTACCCGACGCGGCCACTGATCGTCGTACTGAGCGGCACCGACGCCTATCGGTTCATCCACAGTCACCCGGTGCCGACGCTGCGTTCGATGCAGTTGGCGCATGTGCTGGTCGGCCTGCATGACCGGATCGACGAGGTCGTGCCACCCGAATATCGCAACAAGCTGCGGGTGATACACCAGTCGGCGCCGCCGGGATTGCCGCGCCAGCCAGCCAAGCGGAGCTTCCGTGTCTGCGTCGCGGGTCACCTGCGCGAGGAGAAGGATCCGTTGCGACCAGCGTACGCAGTGCGCGACCTGCCCCCCTCGAGTCGCCTGCGGGTCGACCATTTTGGCGCCGCACACACGCCGGACTGGGCCGAGCAGGCGCGAGCCGAGATGACGGTCAATCCCCGCTACCGATGGCACGGCGAAGTACCGCGCCATCGGCTGCGCCAGGCCTTCGCACGTTCACACTTGCTGGTGCTGCCATCGCGTATGGAGGGCGGCGCGAACGTGATCGGCGAGGCCGTCATGGCCGACCTGCCCGTGATCGCCTCGCGGATTGACGGCTCGATCGGGCTGCTCGGCGACGACTATCCCGGGCTCTATCCCGTGGGCGATACACAGGCCTTGCGCGACCTGTTGCTGTCCGTCGAGGCAGAGCCGCGCTTCCTCGAGCGTCTTCAGGAGTCCTGCCGCAGGTTGAGACCGATGTTCGATCCGGAGCGCGAACGCCGGAACTGGGCGGAACTCCTGCGCCAGATCACCCCCTGAGGCGATCTATACCGCGCGCAGGCGCTCCTCGTTCTCAAGCCGGGCTTCCTCGATCTCGTCCATCACCGCGCCTACGTCGGCCTCGGCCAGGTCATGGACGAAATGTCCGGTGAGTGGGGTGTCGGGCTTGAGATCGCCGGTCTTGAACAGGCTCCAGATTTCGTGAGCGTACTGGGTTTCCAGCAGTTCGGGCGCAGCGCGGCTGAACGTGGCGCGCATGTTGTTGACATCGCGTTCCAGCATGCGGAAGGCATTGTTGTTGCCAGCCGCATTCACGGCCTGTGGCAGGTCGATGATCACCGGACCGCTTGCATCCACCAGTACGTTGTACTCGGACAGGTCGCCGTGGATCAGGCCCGCGCAGAGCATGCGCTGGATCTGCGTGATCATGAACGCGTGCCATTCCCGCGCCTGTTCCGGCGTCATCTCGACCTCGTGCAGCTGCGGGGCGGTATGGCCGTCGGCATCCTGGACGAGCTCCATCAGCAACACGCCGTCAAACACGCCGTGGGGGACGGGAACGCGCACTCCTGCTTCGGCCAGCCGATAGAGGGCATCGACCTCGGCGCTTTTCCATTGGGTTTCCTGCATCTCGCGCCCGTGGCGCCCGCGCCGGGCCATCGCGCGCGCATCGCGGCTGCCGCGCACCTTGCGACCCTCCTGGTACTCGGCGAGCTTGTGGAAGCCGCGGTGTTCCGCCTGCTTGTAGGCCTTGGCACAACGGACCTGGTCACCGCAGGCGACGATGTAGACGGACGCCTCCTTGCCGCTCTTCAGTTGCGTAACGACCGCGTCGACCAGACCGTCGTCGACCAGAGGCTGGAGGCTCTTCGGAATTTTCATGGCTTCTTCATTCAGGCTGTGATCGGATGTTTCCCACGCGGACACAGCGTGGAAAACCTGAGGGGACAGGTTTCTCAAGGATAAAGCTTAAAGCTTCGGGACGTCGTTGAGGAAACACAAGCATGGTCCGATTCGGAGGGACGGTGTACGACCCTGAGCGGGCAGTCAGTGGGAACGAACGACAGGCTGACCCTCGAGACGCGTCTTCGAGATTCAAATTGAGATCTGCCAAGCCTGCGGTGACCGCGCGAGTCACGGGCGCAGTCCCGGGCTTGCACATAGGGTAGCGACGCGGAGTATGTCCCATGCTGCCCTGCAGGAAGCGCCAACGGAACAACGGGGACGGAAAGGCTGCCGACGCACTGGCACCCACCAAGGCACTCGAACCGTGGTTACCCCTTAGGCAATCCCACGTAGAGTTTTCTCTTCAAAACAGTGGCTTACTGTACTCAAGGTCATCGCCGCACACCAACGGAGATGAACCTCGACGGAGCAGAACTCCGCCTTCCAGACCAACCACTGATGCAAGGAGTCTATGATGAAAACGCTGCGTACTTTCGGTTCTCCCATCGCTCTTGCCGCCGCGCTCGCACTGGCAGCACCGCTGCTGATCGCCAACGCCACGGCCTCCGGTCTGAGTGTCGACCGCACGATCGTGATCGATTCGAGCACCCGCTCGGTCCATGTAAACGGGGGCGATGTCATTCGCTTCAACGCCAATGGCCAGAGCTTCGATTACCGCTTCAACTCGTTTACCCAATCCAGGGTGTACGATCTGGGCAAGATCGCGCCCCCTGGAGCGCTCGATCGTCCCGTGAAGGTATACGTGTCTGCTGATGGCCGGTACACCGGTTGACAGCGCATCCGTGCCCGGGGGCGCCCGGGGAGAGAGATACGTCAACGACTTGCCAATCTGACGCTGCTCTCTCCTGACCCCGAGGCAGGGCGGATGATAGCCTTCTGCCCTTTCCATCGCGTGGTCCAATCTGAGTATCACAAAAACGAGGAGGCAGCCATGAATGACGCCGATTTCCCCCTGCACGACCGCGGCAGTGCTCCCGGTGCCGCGGCGGCCTTCGACCGCGCCGAGACCGTGTTCGGCATGATCCCGAATCTCACGCGCAAGATGGCGACTTCCCCCGCCCTCGCGCAGGCTTACCTGGAGCTCACCGGCCTGTTCGAGGGCTGCTCGCTGTCAGTACAGGAACGCAGCGTGGTCCTTCTGACGGTCAGCCGATTTCACGGCTGCGACTACTGCATGGCGGCCCACAGCATGACCGGACGGATGACCGGCCTGCCGGACGCAGCGGTCGATGCGCTGCGCGAGGACAGGCCACTCGTGGATGCGCGCCTGGAGGCGTTGCGGCAATTCGTGCGCGCGATGCTCGAGAAGCGTGGCTGGGTCGATCCGGCTGACACCAGCGCCTTCCGGGACGCCGGGTACAGCGAGCAGCATGTCCTCGACGTGATCCTCGGCATCGGTTTGAAGACGCTTTCCAACTATACCAACCACATCGCCGGCACCCCGGTCGACGAAGCCTTCGCGCACGAGCGCTGGGCCGCTCCGGGTAGTTCCTGAAACAGGCCCTGAAGCGAAAGGCTGCCTCCCGCAAACCGACGCAGCCAAGCCTGCAGAGGTGCGACACCCCGAGCGTCAGCGATAGACTGATGCGTATCAATCAAGGCCTTGGGGACCAGGCGAGAAAACCTTAGAGGAATCGATGCGACAAATTGAAGGTGTCGTCCCCCCACGCTGCAATCCTGGACAAGAGCGTCTTTCGCTGCCGGCTCGGGAAGAGGTAGCTGCCGCTGGTCAGGCTGGCCTTGGCGATCCAAGCGGGCCGGGTCAGGGTGATCGCGTGATCCTCGGGCGATAGACCGCAGTTCTCGCGTTCCCACGATTGCACTTCTCCAGTTGCCGTCCCTCGTCTGCAGCGGGGGTCGTTTCGCGTGCCGGCTGACGCGTTGCGGCCCTGAGCGGCCGGGCGTCATTGACGAACGGATCCAGCGAACGGCGGGCCGGCGGCCTATGCTCGTGGTGGAGGGATCGAGATGGTAGCGCTCATCCCGGGAATGTTGGTTTGGATCTGTCTGCAGATCGGCTGCGAGCCACCCCCGCCGCCCGACATCATTTTTGTGTCACAGGAGGTGCTGCTGGAACGTGTCTACGGCGACAAGCCGCATGAGGGTGCCTACGTTTGCGGGCTCTATCAAGACAAGACGCAGACCGTCTGGCTGCCTCACGAGTGTCGAGCCGACGACCTATTGGATCAAAGCACGCTGCTGCACGAACTGGTGCATCACGTGCAGACGGTGCTGGAAATGGACTACCCCTGCTCAGCCGCCCGGGAGCCCCTCGCATACGGCCTGCAGGCGCAGTGGTTGTTGGAAAACGGAGTCGAAGACCCCTACGCCATGATGGGCGTCGATGACTTCACTATCCTGATCCGGTCGATCTGCTGGCCGGTGGAATGAAACAGGGCCCCAACCCCTCGCCCACATCGTGAACTCGATACGGTCAGCCAGCGCGACCACCGCTACCTGCGCACACAGCTCACCACGATGCCCATCCGGATCATCGCTCTACTTCCCAGGGTTCCATGGTTCATGCCGCCCAGATCGACCACCGAAAAATAGGTGTACCGTCCCCGGAACACGCCAGGCACTCAGCGACGAGGGGCCGCTATGGATCGTGAACCGCACCCCGAAAGCACCCGTCTGGTCCAACCCTCTCTCGGGTTCGTCCAACCCGAGCCTCAGCCTGTACTGAACAGCCGCCGGTCCCACCAGACCGGCTGAGGAAGCTCGGTCTCTATCTGACCGAACTCGGGGTGCCCTGGGTTGATCAGCACGTTGCGCTCGACACGCGCGACAAAGGAAGGGACGAACAGGACCGCAGAACGTTGGTCCGCAGCCCATCGGACGCCGTACTCCCGGGCAGCCTCGCAGTCCGGAGTCGCCCAGTCGGGCAATAGGTCTCCGTTCACCATCTCGTAACTGAGCCCGCGGGGCAGCGTGATCCGAATGAAGTGCTGGTCCGGGGGCATCAGGCCGTCGGCATGGACAAGTTTTTCCAGCATCGCCGTTGAGTAATGCTCACCGGCGTAGATCACGGGCGTATTCGCGTCATTCCAACGGCCGGGGTAAAGGGTCGAACCGGTGGCATCAAAGATCGGGTACTCCCCCGTCGGATCCCCGATCCGCCAGACCGACAGCGTCCGATCGAGACGCTGTGCTGTCATGCAGCGGAGCCGTACTTCAACCGACCAAGGATCTCCACCACCGCTTCCGCGCCGTACTCATTCCCGGCGGCCACTTCCAGCGGTACCCCGCCCTCCAGGAGCTGGTGTGGCCGCATCAAGAAGGTTCGCGTCAGCTCCTCGTCCTTGTAAACACCCTTTGCCATGGACCACACCCGTGCGATCCGCGCCAGCCGCTCGCTCTCCGTTTGGCTCAACGGCTCGCCCTTCTTTCGGCGCCGAACCAGAGTCTGCTTGGTGATTACCAGGGTCGAGAACCCCCTGTAGCGCGGTGCGACGATCTTGTGCACACGCTCGACCGAGCGCAGCGGGAGCCCGCGGGCGATCTTCTGGCTGAACCGGAGTGCCGTGTAACCGCTCCGGTCGTCCTCAAGACCAAGCACATCGGCCATTTTATGGAACTCGTTGCCCTGGCTCATCGTTTCACCCTCGCGAAGAATTCCATCTGGTGCTCATTCTAGTACCATATAGTACATCCCGCCTGAAGCTGCCCTAGCCCCCCAATCCGTCGACTCCACGGCCCGCCAGACCTGTTGTTACCCACGCTGCCGCCACCCCGGGTGGTACGCAGCAGATCGGTAACGGGTCGTTCGTGAAGAACCAGTGGGTGTGTTTCGGGTCGCTTCTAGTCGGCGACAGAGCGCCGCAGTGCTCGGAAGCTCACGCATCGCGGGTCCCGGCTCGTTTCGTTGCCTCAGCTTTGGAGGTCGGTACGAAAAAGGCCTGATACCGAAGGGTACCAGGCCTCACCGCAGGCCACCGTTCCGATGGCCCAGTCAAGCGTCAGCCGATCATTGCGCGTCCGCGTACGGATCCGGCGCCGGCGTGTCGTTGCTGGACGGCGGCAGCATGGGCAGCGTCAGCTGCGGCATGTCGCCGGTGAGCGTCTTCAGAAATGCCACGATCTGGTTGACCTCCTGCTCCTCATAGACGCGCCCGAGCTGCAGGCGGCCCATGATGTCCGTCGCCTCTTCCAGCGTCCGCGCGTCACCGTCGTGGAAGTACGGATAGGTGTATTCCACGTTGCGCAGGGTCGGCACTTTGAAGCTGAAGCGATCGGCATCGACTCCCGTCACAGCCGCGCGGCCTTCAACCGGCGATGTGGTCTGATACGGCTCCATCACCCCCATCCGCTGGAAGGACGTACCCCCTGCGGCCGGCCCGTCGTGGCAAACGGTGCAGCCGCTGTCCTTTTCTTGGGCAGGGTAGCCCTCGGTCTTGATAGACCATGCAGCCGCTGCGGTTTTGAAATGAAGTTGCAAACACCCGTCAGAGCAGTCCGCGGCGACGCAGCCAATCGAGGCCAGCACCCCGGCGGCGGCAAGTGATTCGAGAGGTGACTCGCTCCGGGCTGGGCGAAACGACAACGGGCCGCAGTCGATTGAAATGATCCCGGTCCCGCTCGCGCACGCCTTCCTGCAGCGCGCTCGCGACCGCGCTGGAAATGTCGGACGCGCGGCTGGCCTCCAGGATGTACACCAGCAGTCGTCCGCCGATC
>NZ_REBW01000187.1 GCF_007692535.1 Thioalkalivibrio sp.
TTCGCCATCGCCACCCGCGATACCGCCCCGTTTCAGAGCGCCGGTCTGACCGTCATCAACCCCTGGAATTTGGCATGAGCACCGCCCCCATCGTCTCCAAGGTCTGGAGCTTCTGCACCACGCTGCGCGACGACGGTGTCGGTTATGGCGACTACCTCGAACAGCTGACCTATCTCATCTTCCTCAAGATGGCCGAGGAGTACGCCAAACCACCCTACAACCGTGATGTGGGTATTCCGGAGGGGTTTGACTGGACCAGCCTCACCACCCGGCGCGGGGCCGAGCTTGAGGCGCATTACGTGATACTGCTGCGCAGGCTCGGCGAGCAGAAGGGCATGCTCGGCCAGATCTTCACCAAGGCGCAGAACAAGATCACCGACCCGGCCAAACTGTTCCGTCTGATCGACATGGTGGACGGCACCAAGTGGGTGACGCTCGGCGCGGACGTGAAGGGCGACATCTACGAAGGGCTGCTGGAGCGCAACGCCGAAGATACCAAGTCCGGCGCAGGCCAGTATTTCACCCCGCGCGCCCTGATCCGCGCGATGGTCGAATGCGTTCGCCCAGAGCCTGGCAAGACCATCGCCGACCCGGCCTGCGGTACCGGCGGCTTCTTTCTCGCCGCGCATGACTTCCTGACCGACCCGGAGAATTTCGCGCTCGACAAGGATCAGAAGCGCTTCCTCAAGCACTCGACCTTTTTCGGTAACGAGATCGTTGCGGGGACGCGGCGGCTCTGCCTGATGAACATGTTCCTGCACGGGATCGGCGAAATGACTGGCGACACGCTGGTGTCGCCCGCCGACGCGCTGATCTCGCCGCCCGCCGAGACCTTCGACTATGTGTTGGCGAACCCGCCGTTCGGCAAGAAGAGTTCGATGAGCTTCACCAATGCCGAAGGGGAGCAGGAAACCGACGACCTGACCTATAACCGGCAGGATTTCTGGGCGACGACCTCGAACAAGCAGCTGAATTTCGTGCAGCATATCCGGACGATGCTCAAGACGACGGGCCGCGCCGCGATCGTCGTACCGGACAACGTGCTGTTCGAGGGCGGCGCGGGCGAAACGATCCGGCGCAAGCTGTTGCAGACCACCGACCTGCACACGATCCTGCGTCTGCCCACAGGAATCTTCTACGCGCAGGGCGTGAAAGCCAATGTGATCTTCTTCGACAACCGGGCCGCCAGCCCCGATCCGCAAACGTCCAGTGTCTGGTACTACGACTATCGGACCAACGTGCATCACACGTTGAAGCAGAAACCGCTGACTTACGCGCATCTTGAAGATTTCGTCGCCTGCTACAACCCCGAAAACCGGCACGAACGTGAACCCACCTGGAGTGACGAGACGCCGGACGGTCGTTGGCGAGCGTTTGACCGGGCCGAGCTGCTGGCACGCGACAAGGCGAGCCTGGATCTTTTCTGGCTGCGCGATGCGTCGATGACCGACCTGGAAAATCTTCCGGAACCCGAGGTGCTCGCCGAAGAGATCATTGAAAATCTCCGTTCGGCGCTTGCGAGTTTCGAGGCAGTTGCAGCTGAATAGCGTGCCTGCCGATACATGGGTGGATGGAGTGCCGGTTCGTGTACGAAAGGCGGAGGAACGCGATCGCGAGGGGATTGAGGATTTGGTCACGGCGTCTTTCGGTCCTGCCGCAGGCGCGGAGATCGTGCGCTTGATCGCGGACCTGGTGGCGGACACCAGCGCGCAGCCGGTTGTGTCGCTGGTCGCGACCACGGATGACCGGGTCATCGGTCATATCCTGTTCAGCCGCGCCCGGGTCGAAACGGAGGGGCCGGAGCTTTCCGCGTCGATCCTGGCTCCGCTCGCCGTGCACCCGGAACTCCAGGGAAAGGGAATCGGCAGTCAGTTGGTCACCGAGGGCCTTGGGCAACTCGCGGAGGCGGGGGTGGATCTCGTGTTCGTGCTGGGTCACCCGGACTACTATCCGCGGCATGGATTTGCCGAGGCGGGTGTGCGCGGCTTCGAGGCGCCGTATCCGATCGCGGCGAAGAACGCCGGGGCCTGGATGGTGCAGGAACTCCGTCCCGGAATCCTGGGGGCCGTGCAGGGAACGGTGCGCTGTGCCGATGCGCTGCACGACCCGCGGTACTGGCGGGAGTGAGTCGGACAACAGGCTGCTGCGATGGGTGGCAGGTAGATGCTTAAGAAGGGAAGGGCCATAAAAGCATTTGAAAAGAAGGCCAGGAATGGGTTTGCGGGCTATCCCTTGGCCACGGTCGTTTTTTACGGGCCGAACGACAGAAAGGCCACGAAGGTGGTGGCCAGCATGATGCCATTTGAGAACGCTGAACCCGAGCCGATGCGCAAGTGGGTCTCTGATCACGACCTGCGGACCGACGATGAGGTGCTTGCGGAAGCGCTCGACTTTATCCGCAGCCACGGCGTGAGGTCCGTGGTGATGCCGGATCGGATCATGGGTTGCCCCCATGAGGAGGGGATCGACTACCCGGAGTGCCCTGGTCCACCGAAGCGTACGCGACGATGCCGCGCGCTGTGGCCTGACCGGCCAGCCTCTGGGCGCTGGGCAAACCTTGAAGATCTGCCGCGAATGGACCGATACCATCGAAAAATGCGAGATGAAAGGCGCCTAGCGTTCGTTTTCATTGGTGACTGGCCCCGTTCTTCTGGTTGCCGAACCAGGAAAGCGGAGAAAGCCCGCCCTCGCCATGCTCACCAGAACAACCGATGCAACCCGCAGGTCTCCTCCGCTTGCCCGGTGCGCGACCTGCGGGTGGCCTGTGCGGATGCCGCAGGTCATGGCGTGCGATGGTCAGGGAGAAACGTGGAGCTGTTTCGCGAGCGCTCTCAGGCCCCCAAGCGCAGGCTCCAGCTTCGGTGACTCGTTGTCCGGTTCCGGTGCGAAGACGACGTACGCGGGCAGGCGAAAGCGAGGGCTATCCGGAGGAATGAACAGCTCGCCGCCGGCGATGCGCGGCGCGGCCATGCGCTCGGGCACGAAACAGGATCCGCCGTTGGCGAGGATGATCTGGAGGCCGAGCCAGCCGATATTCGCCGTTAGTGCCGGCCTTTCCGCCTCCGGGTAACTGGCACTGTACTGCGCGAAGAACGCCGGACCCCAGTCGACATGGACGTAGTTCGGGTCCAGACCCCGTTGCTCCGGGTCCGTGCTGAGCAGAACGAGCGTCTCGTCGAACAGGTGTTCCACGTGCAGCCCCGGGCCGTGACGGGGGGTGTACATCAGTGCGAGATCGAGCGTCCCTTCCATGACGCGGCGCATCAGGTCGTCCTCGAAACCGATCTCGCTACGGATGGAAATTTCTGGAGCGATCCTGCGCATGTCGCCGACCCAGGCAGGAAGGAAGCCCTCCCACAAGGCGATGCGGGCACCGACATGAATGCTCGCGCTGTACCGGCTGGGCAGTCCCACGTCGTGCCGTGCCTGCTCGAGGGTCAGCATCATGGCCTTCGCATGGGGTCGAAACCGGCGGCCACTGGCCGTCAGCGCGGCGCCCGAGCGGTTGCGCACGAACAGGCGTACGCCCAGGTACTGTTCCAGCCCCTGGATGCGGCTGCTGACCGTGGACTGGGTCACGTGCAGTCGCACGGCGGCCTCGACGAAGCTGCCGTGGGCAGCGACGGCCAGGAAGGTTCTGATCTGTTCAGTTTCCATTGCACGCCTGCCATGGTCAAGATATATCGGAAATGCCGATATTAAAGACCAATAAATTCCGTTTGTCCTGTCTTTGTTCGAGCGGCTATCCTGAGTTCTTTGCATGGTCTTCGATCGCGGCGCCCACCTGATCGCTCTGCGGTGCTTCGTCGTCGGAGCATCACACCCCGTTGCCGACGTAAACCGGGCAAGCGATCGAGGTCCCGATGCAAGGGATGCAGCCGGAGGGGCAGCAATGAATGAGAGTCGACAACGGGACGCGGGAATGCCGTCCGAGACGCAGATCGGTCTTGCCGATGACGATATTCGCGCGGCGATGGCAGAGATTCCCGGGTACCTCGATATCAGCATGGGTGACTTCCGGGAGCTCTACCAGCACGCCTTCCGGCACGCGCTGGAACGTCTTTCGGAGTGCGCGACCGCGGGGCAGATGATGCTGCCGGCGACCTGGACCGTGCGCCCGGACATGCTCCTGGAGGAAGTCGTCCAGGGTATGGCCACCCGGGCACTCAAGGGATTGCCGGTCGTCGATGAGGCCCGGCGGGTCGTCGGCGTGCTCACCGAAACGGATCTGCTGCGTCACTTCGGGGTGATCACCTTCACCCAGTTTCTGGATCGCTACCTGAAGGACCCCGACACCCTGGGACACACGCTGCACGAGACCACCGTGGCGGCCATCATGACCGCTCCCGCGATTACGGTGGAAGCGGACGCACGGTTTGGCCGGATCGTCGAGCGCTTCCATCTGCGCGCCGCCAACCGGCTGCCCGTCGTGGACGGGAACGGAGTGCTGATGGGCGTCCTGTCGCGCAAGGACTTCATCCATGCCTTCCACCTGGAGGGCCTGTTGTGAACTACCTGCAAAAGATGCGTGGGAGCACCCGCGGCCGCCTGCCGCGGGTCTCGAACAGCGAGGTATTCTGGTCGTGCTGTGGGGCCTTCCTCGCCATCGCCTGCGTCGGCCTGCTTCACGAGCAGTTCTTTCAGGGCACCCCCCTCCTGCTGATGATCAGTTCCTTCGGTGCCTCGGCGGTGCTGCTCTTTGGCGCCCCGCGCAGCCCGCTTGCGCAGCCGCGCAATCTGGTTGGCGGGCATCTGATGGCCGCCATCGTGGGGGTCGCGGCGTTCAAGTTGCTGGGTGGCCAGGTCTGGCTCGCGGAAGCCGGTGCGGTGGCCACGGCAGTTGCGCTGATGCACCTGACCCGGACCCTGCATCCCCCGGGTGGAGCCACCGCGCTGCTGCCAGTGATCGGGGGGGAGCAGGTTCAGAACCTGGGGTTCCTTTTCGTGCTGGTTCCGGTCGGCCTTGGTGTCCTGGTCCTGCTAGCCGCCGCCGTGTTGTTCAACAACATTCCCCGTACCCGGCGCTACCCGGAAGTCTGGCTGTGAGTCGGGCCTCACATCCATCGTTTTGGAGGTCGAACATGCTTGGGATGGGAGAAGCCACGCCGGGTTTCGAAGACCCGCTCGGCGTGTTGCGTGCCTGCCACCGCCGGATTGCGGCGCGCCTGGATCTACTGGAACGGTTGCCGGAACACGTGGAGAGGCACGGTGCCGATGCCTCCGCCCAGTCAGCCGCGCAAAGCGTTCTGAATTACTTTGACCGCGCTGCGGTGCACCATCACGAGGACGAGGAGGAGGATCTGTTCCCCATGCTCCGTGACGCCAGGGCGCGCGCGGGTTGGGACGACCGTGTGCTCGCGTCATTGGAACAACTCACAATGGAACACGAAAGGATGGCCTGGCGCTGGGCCCAGGTCCGGCCGTCGCTGGTGGCCCTGACGAGGGGAAAGCGCGTCCCGACGCTGCGCACCGAGGATCTCGTGCGAGCCTATCGTGCGCACATGGCGGTCGAGGACGAACTGATCTTTCCTCTGGCCGCTCGTCTGCTTGATTCCAAAGAATTGCTGCGTCTTGGAACGGCGATGCAGAAGCGGCGTGGCCTGTCACCCCAGGGCGTTGACGCCGCCGGGCGGCGTCCCAAGGAAAGGTAGCGGTCAGGTACCCGTGCCGCCCGGAGGACGGGGCATCCGGCCCCAGTCGATGGTGACGATGTCCACGGATTGGCAGGCAAGCGTGCCCGTCAGCTCGGAAATCGACGGCCTCCCGTACCGGCCATAGGCCAGGCGATACACCGTGACGATGCAATCGGTCGGGTGCACAAACCAGCACTCCGGCACGCCGGCGTGCTCGTACGCACTGAGCTTTACCGTCTGGTCATGGGCCGCGATGGCCTGGGAGAGCACCTCCACCACCCAATCCGGTGCGCCGCGGCAGCCGCGGCGGTCGATCTTTTCCGGATCACAGACGACCGTCAGGTCCGGCTGCACCACCGTATCGACAGCCTCGTCCGCCTCGTCGCCCCGCGGCAGCCGCACGTCGAAGGGCGCGACGAAGACCTCGCAGGGGGAGCCGTCCAGCGCATCCGCGATCTGACGGAAAAGACCTCCGACGAGACGCTGGTGGTCCACTGACGGTGCCGGCGCCATCAGAAACGCCTCGCCGCCGATCAACTCGTAGCGTACGTTCTCCGGCCAAGTCAGGTATTCGCCGTAGGTGTGTGGTACCTGGAATCCCGCAAGGGCAGTCCCATGTCGCCTCCGTTGCACGCCGCTCCCGCATTGCATTAAGGATAGCAAGATCGACGCCTGCCATCCGCTTGGTGCGCGGCAAGAGATGATGCCGGATAATCGGCAACCGTGACCCCCGGAGTCCTGCGGTCGATCAGGCCCCCGAAGTGTTGCGTAGCCCCCATCCCTCGCGTGTTCCGGAGTCCCCATGTCCAGCTTGATACCCCCGTCCTCTCCCGCGCCGCATCCGGAACAGGCAGCCGGTGTGGACCCCCTGCGCCTCGATACCGAACAGATCGAGGCGCTGGCGGTGCCGGAGGTGATCCGGGCCGCGCTACGCCACAGCAGCGAGCGGCGGGTGACGGCCATCGACCGGACGGAGGAAAGCCTATGGGCCCAGGTCGAGGACGAGCCGAGCGGCGAGAAGCTGGAGCTGGAGATCGTGGTCCGCGCGGACGGCAGTCTGGGAAGCCTATGTGGTTGCCAGGGGGCGGGGCCGGATGACACCGAGTTCGCCGCGCCCTGCGTGCATGCGATCGCGGCGCTGTTTGCCTACACGCAGGGCCAGGGCGAGGCCGGGAAGCTGGCCGATGCCGCCCAGGAGGCGCGGGCGGAACGGATCGCGAAGGCGCGTTCCGAGGTGCGCGTGCAGCCGTTGTCCAAGTCCGCGGGCCAGACCGGGAGGGGCCTCTGGTCCGCGCACTCGATCCAGTCCAGCACACATTTTCCGGCCCGGTACCGCGTGCATATCCGCTCGCTGGAGCGGCGCGCGAACCACTGCACCTGCCCGGATTTCGCGACCAACCAGCTGGGAACCTGCAAGCACATCGAGGCGGTGCTGCACCGGATCCGCAAGCGGCCCGGCTACGACACACTGAAGGCGCTGCCCCTGGCCAGGCCCTACGTCCACCTGGACTGGGAATGCGACCACCCTCCGGTGTTGCGCCTGCACCGGGCCGCCGGGATAGCCTCCGATCTCGAGGCGCTGCTGGACGACCACTTCGACGCCGGCGGGGAATTCCAGCGACGGGTTCCCGACGACTTTCTGCGTTTCGCAGAGACCGTCCGCGAGCGCGATGATCTAGACCTCGGCGACGATGCACTGACCCACGCCCGGCGCCTGGCCGAGGATGCGGCCCGGGCGGTGCGGGCGGCCGAAATCCGCGAGCGCATCGACGCCGGTGGCGGCCACCTGCCGGGTATCCGGGCCCGGCTGCATCCCTATCAGGTGGAAGGGGTCGCCTTCCTGGCCGGCCGTGGCCGGGCGCTGCTGGCGGACGACATGGGCCTGGGCAAGACGCTGCAGGCGATCGCCGCCGCGTACTGGATGCGCCAGCACGACGGGGTGGAACAGGTGCTGGTGGTCTGCCCCGCCTCGCTGAAGCTGCAGTGGGCGCGCGAGATCGAGAAGTTCACCGGCCTCCAGGCGCAGGTGGTGCAGGGCCCGCTGGAGACGCGCGGGGTGCAGTACCGCCACCCGAGCCCGTTCCACGTGGTGAACTACGAACTGGTGATGCGCGACCTGCCGGTGATCAACGACACGCTCCGCCCCGATCTGCTGATCCTGGACGAGGCGCAGCGCATCAAGAACTGGCGTACCAAGATCGCCAGCGCGGTCAAGCGGGTTGGTTCCCGTTACGCCTTCGTGCTCACCGGCACGCCGCTGGAGAACCGGCTCGAGGATCTCTACAGCCTGCTGCAGGTGATCGACCCGCGCGTTCTCGGCCCGCTGTGGCGCTATCTGGTCGACTTTCATATCACCGACGACCGCGGCAAGGTGCTGGGTTACCGCAACCTCTCGGAGCTGCGCCGGCGGCTGCGCCCGGTTATGCTTCGGCGCGACCGTTCGCTGGTGCGCGACCAGTTGCCGGAGCGCATCGTGCAGCGCATCGACGTGCCCATGTCCGGTATTCAGGGGGGTATTCACGACGCGGCGCTGAAGGCCGCCGGTCAGCTCGCGCAGATCATGCGCCGACGTCCGCTAACACCCTCCGAGCAGAACCGGATGCTGGCGGCGCTGCAGCAGGCGCGCATGGCCTGCGACGCCGCCGGTCTGGTCGACAAGGAAACCGAGGAGTCGCCGAAACTCGACGAACTCGAGACCCTGCTGGACGAACTCTGTCGGTCGGCTGGCCTGAAGGCCGTGGTCTTTTCGCAGTGGGAGCGGATGACCGAGATGGCCGAGCAGCGCGTCCGGCGGCTGGGGCTGGGATCCGTGCGCCTGCACGGCGGGGTCCCCACCCAGAAGCGCGGCGCGTTGATGGACCGCTTCCGCGAGGACGACGCGGTTCAGGTGTTTCTATCCACCGATGCCGGCGGGGTCGGCCTGAATCTGCAGAACGCGGCGGTCCTGATCAACCTGGACATTCCCTGGAACCCTGCAGTGCTGGATCAGCGCATCGCGCGCGTGCATCGCCTCGGGCAGACGCAGAAGGTGCAGGCCATCCTGCTGGTCGCGCCGGGCTCCTACGAGGAGCGGGTGCTCGGCCTGGTCGAGGGCAAACGCCACCTGTTCGACAACGTGGTGGATCCGGAGGCGACCGAGGAGGTGGTCAGCGTCTCGCGGCGGCTGGCGGAGATCCTGGCCTCGGATCTCGCGGCAATGGAGGGGCTGCGGAGGGACGCCGCGGCGGCCGGCGATGCCCCAATGCCCGAGCCAGACCCCGGCGCTGTCGCCGAAACGCCGGAGACGATTCCGCCAGGATCGGAGCCGCAGATCGAAGTGGCTGCAGCTGGGGCTGCCGACGCTTCCGGGCCGGTGGCTATGGAACTGGAAACCGCGGCCACCGGGCAGCCGGACCGCGACGCCGCGGTACGCGACTGCATCGTCGCAATGCAGCGGGAGTTCGGAGCACGCATCGAACGTATCCTGGGGCAGCGGGGCCATGCCGATGGGGGGATCCATGCGGGCCTGGTGTTGGTGCTGGACAGTGTCGACGAGCAGGACGACCGGGCGGTGGCAGGGCTCAGCGGCGATACCCCGGTTGCGCTGATCGATCGGCGCACGCTGACCAGCCTGCACCGTCTGGGTGCTGCTTCGCCGCTGGCCGGCGCCGAGCAAGTGTACGCGCCGGCAGAGGCGGCGCCGGTGCGGCCCGCGATCCATCCGCTGGCGCGCAAGGCCACCGAGAACCTGGCGGCGGCACGGCTCCTGCTGCAACAGGGTTCCGCCGGCCCCGCGCTGGACCTGTTGCTCGGCGCGCTGCTGGCCGCGGCCGCCCTGCGCACTGGCCGCAGCGAGGCACCAACACCGCAGCAGGCCGGCGTGTGGATCTATGGCGAGGCTCTGCCGGCCGGGCTGATCGACCCGGCGGATGCCGCGGTGCTGATGCAGTCCCTCGCGCTGGCTCAGGCCGGTGACAGTGTCCCGGAAACATTGCTCGGCGGAATGCTGAGCGCCGCGGAGACGTTCATCCAGGCCAGTCTGCCCGATCCGGGAGCGGAGCGCATCACGGACCCCTGAGCGAGCAACCGGCTTCAGTTCCTGCGCGGAGTCAGGAGTATGGGCGTGTAGTAGGTAGCGAAGATTGCGAACGCGGCCGCCCAGAGCATCCCTGAGGCGATGAGGAGCCAGCCCGAAACGGGGTAGAAGGTCATGGCCAGGCGTGCCAGGGCGGGCAGGGCGACCGCGTATCATCAAGGAGGACGGGACAGGAGAAATGTTTCGACGGCTCCTGTCCCGTGAGTACCGCCCGAAAACGGCTGGCAGACGGTGCGTTCAGTTGTCGAGGGCGCCCTGCTCGACCCATGTGCGCAGCAGTGCGATCTCGGAGTCCGGAATTCGGTCGCGGCCATGGGGCATCGC
>NZ_REBW01000188.1 GCF_007692535.1 Thioalkalivibrio sp.
CGTTAGCCCCTGAGGACTCGGCCGGACACGTGAGGACGGCGGTGTCCCGTCCCGGGCTCCGGGTTCAGGCGGTGACGGGCGCCGGCTTCGCGCCCTGGGCTGCCAGCCTGCGCCGTGCGCGCACGGCGTGGGCGAGTGCATCGAGCAGCCGCACGGAATCGTCCCAGCCGATGCAGGGGTCGGTGATGCTCTGCCCGTAGACCAGCGGCTGACCCGCCTTCAGATCCTGCCGGCCCTCGACCAGGTGGGACTCTGCGGCCACCCCCATGATGCGGGGATCACCGGCGGCGATCTGTTCGGCCACCGCCGCGCCGGAAACCATTTGCTGCCCGTAGCCGCCCGGGGTGTTCCCGTGGGAGAGATCGATCATCAGCCGCTCGGGCAGATCGAACTTGGCCAACTGGGCGCAGGTGGCATCGACACTGGCCGGATCGTAGTTCGGCTGTGCCCCGCCGCGCAGGATGACGTGGCAATCGGTGTTGCCCAGGGTGTCGACGATGGCCACCTGGCCGCACTTGTGCACGGAGAGGAAATGGTGGCGTTGCCGGGCGGCGAGGATCGCCGCGACGGCAATCTGCACATTGCCGTCGGTGCCGTTCTTGAACCCGACGGCGGAGGACAGTCCGGAGGCCAATTCCCGGTGCACCTGCGATTCCGTGGTCCTGGCGCCGATCGCGCCCCAGGAGACCAGGTCACCGATGTACTGGGGCGAGATCACGTCGAGGAACTCGCAGCCGGCGGGGACGCCGGCCTGATTGATCTGCACGAGCAGGTCGCGTGCGATGCGCAGCCCCTCATTGATGCGGAAACTGCCGTTGAGGTAGGGATCGTTGATCAGACCCTTCCACCCGACCGTCGTGCGCGGCTTCTCGAAATAGACGCGCATCACGATCTCCAGGTCCTCGCCCAGCCGGTCGCGCTCCGCCGTCAGCCGCGTTGCGTATTCCAGTGCGGAGACGGGGTCGTGAATCGAGCAGGGCCCGATGACGACGAGCAGGCGGTCGGAGTGGCCGTGCACGATCTCGCGCACATTGCGACGGGTATCCGAAATGAAAGCTTCCGCCGGCGTGTTCCTGATCGGGAAAAACTGGATCAGGTGCGCGGGCGGGGGCAGCGGGAGGATGTTTTCGATGCGCTGGTCGTCGGTTTCCGAGGTGCGGTCCGTCGGCGGCGGTGCCAGTGTATCTTCAGGGAGATGGCTCATGGTCGGTGCGTCTCTTGCGGGAGAGTCCTCGGCCTTCGTGCGGAGGCCAAAGTATCCGTATAGTATTGAAGTTGTTGTGCATTGCGTCAAATGACCGCTGTTGCCAGCGCGCCGGAGCGCCCATACCCGGGCGCTGCATGCGGGAACCCTGGCGGAAAAACCTCTAGACTTCAGGATATGTGGTCCCGATACCGGGCATCACGCGCGAGCGCGGGTTCGGGGATCGTTACGGCTGGCCTGGGTCAGCCACTGGACACCCACTGGAGGTGCAGTCGACATGGCCGTTTCCGATTCGGACGGGCAGCGGAACATCTTTGTAGTGGGCCTCGACGATTTTCATCTGGCCCAACTGAAGACTTTGCCTGACGCGGACCATTACGCATTTCACGCCCTTTTCACGCACCGGGAACTCAAGAGCGGCAAGGGTTTTCCCGTGCGGGAATTGCTCGAGGACGGCCGCCGCCAATTGCGGGAGTTTTCAGAGGGCGTGCATGCGGTGGTTGGGTACTGGGATTTTCCGGTGAGCACGGCACTGCCGATTCTGCGGCAGGCGGTCGGACTGCCAGGCCCCGCGCTGGAGGCCGTGCTCAAGTGCGAACACAAGTACTGGAGTCGCCTGGAGCAGGCGAAGGCCGTGCCGGATCACATTGCGGAGTTCTGTGCAGTCGATCCGTTTGCGGACGATCCACTGCGCCAGGTCACCCTCGCGTTTCCCTTCTGGCTGAAGCCGGTGAAGGCCGTGCTTTCGCACCTCGGGTTTCTGGTCGAGAACGAAAAGGATTTTCGGCATGCGATCGAGCGGACCCGTTCCGGGATCCGCCGCTTTGGTGACCCCTTCAACCTGATCCTGGAGTTTGCCGAGCTTCCCGATGAGGTCGCCAGCGTCGATGGCAACCACTGTATTGCCGAATCGCTGATCTCGGCGGGCCGCCAGTGCACCCTGGAGGGATACGTGTATCAGGGTGAAGTGCGGGTCTACGGCGCCATCGATTCCCGGCGGGAAGGTTCGGCAGGCTCCTCGTTCGCGAGCTATGAATACCCGTCGACCCTGCCGGAATCCGTGCAGCAGCGGATGGTGGAGATCACGTCCCGGGTGATGCGCCAGGTCGGCTACGACGACGCGCCGTTCAACATCGAATTCTACTGGGAGGAGGACACCGACCGCATCTGGCTGCTGGAGATCAACTGCCGCATCTCCAAGTCGCATGCGCCGCTGTTCCGGATGGTCGACGGCTGCTATCACCACCAGGTGATGATCGACCTGGGGCTGGGGCGCGAGCCGAAAATGCCCCGCCGGGAGGGCCAGTTCGGGTTCGCGGCGAAGTTCATGGTGCGCAGGTACGAGGATGCCCTGGTGACCCGAGTACCCACCCGGAGCGAGATCGAGGCGATCGAGTCCGAGGCTCCGGGAGTGGTGATCGAGATCGCAGTGAACGAGGGCTCGCAGCTCTCGCGATTGCCCTATCAGGACAGTTACAGCTATGAGGTGGCCGTCATCTTCGTGGGCGGCGAGGATCATGCCGACGTGAAAAGAAAATATGAACGGGTTCTTGCCCGACTGCCGCTGGAATTCGCCCGTGCCAATGAGCCCATGCGGCCACCCGCGCCATGACCAGCGCCAAGACCAGGACCGAATTTCCCCGGCGGGTGCGGATCAAGGAGCATCTCTGGATCACCATGCCGGACGGGGTGCGGCTGGCGGCACGTTTGTGGCGGCCCGAGGATGCCGTCGACGACCCGGTACCCGCGATCCTGGAATACATCCCCTACCGCAAGCGCGATTCCACCCGGGACCGTGACGACCGGATGCACCATTACTTCGCCGGGCACGGCTACGCCTGCCTGCGCGTGGACCTGCGCGGCAGCGGCGATTCCGAGGGGGTGTTGCGGGACGAGTACCTGCAGCAGGAACTGGACGACGGCGTCGAGGTGATCCGCTGGCTGGCCAGGCAGCCCTGGTGCAGCGGGCAGGTGGGCATGATCGGCATCTCGTGGGGTGGCTTCAACGGGCTGCAGATCGCCGCGATGCGCCCGCCGGCCCTGAAGGCCGTCGTCAGCGTCTGTTCCACCGATGACCGCTACGCCGACGACGTACACCACATGGGTGGCTGCCTGCTCGGCGACAACCTGTCCTGGGCCTCGACCATGTTCGCCTATAACTCGCTGCCGCCCGATCCCGAACTGGTGGGCGAGCGCTGGCGCGAACTCTGGTTCGAGCGGCTCGAGGGCAGCGGTCTGTGGCTCGAGCAGTGGCTGCGCCATCAACGCCGGGACGACTATTGGAAACACGGGTCCATCTGCGAGGACTGGTCGGCGGTGCAGTGTCCGGTGATGACGGTCAGCGGCTGGGCGGACGGCTATTCCAACGCCGTGTTCCGGATGCTGGCGCACCTGCAGGTGCCGCGGATGGGACTGGTGGGACCCTGGAGCCACAAGTATCCGCACCAGGGCGTGCCGGGTCCGGCGATCGGATTCCTGCAGGAGTGCCTGCGCTGGTGGGATCATTGGCTGAAGGGGCGGGACACGGGAATCATGAACGAGCCGATGCTGCGCGCCTGGATGCAGGACAGCGTACCGCCCACCACCTATTACGACGAGCGGCCGGGCCGGTGGGTCGGGGAGTCCCGCTGGCCATCAGACCATGTGACCCGCCAGGCCTTGACGCTGGCCTGGCCGGGCGTCCTGGAACCGAGCGAGCGATCGGCACCGGAGCGCGAAATGACCCTGCGCTCGCCGCTCAGTGTCGGACTCTTCGCCGGAAAGTGGTGCTCCTATGCCGCAACCCCGGATCTGCCCCACGATCAGCGCGAGGAGGATGGCGGCGCACTGGTCTTCACCAGCTACCCGCTGGAGGAGTCGCTGGAGATCCTCGGAGCGACGATGGTGGAACTGCAGGTCAAAGTGGACCGGCCGGTGGCGATGGTTGCGGTGCGGCTGTCCGATGTGGCGCCCGACGACAAGGCAACCCGGATCACCTACGGTCTGCTGAACCTGACCCATCGCGAAGGCTCCGAATCACCGCAGCCGCTGGAGCCGGGGCAAACCTACCGCGTGCGGGTCAAGTGCAATGATGTCGCGCAATCGTTTCCCGCCGGTCACCGGATCCGCCTGTCCATTTCCACGTCGTATTGGCCGCTCGCCTGGCCTTCGCCCGAGCCCGTCTGCCTGCGCATCATCACCGGCCAGAGTCGCCTTCTGCTGCCCGTGCGTCCGCGTCGGGACGAGGAAGACGCGAGGATCGGCTTCGAGCAGCCCGAAGTCGGCCCGGCCTCGACGCCCATCCGCCAACAGACGCCGCAGGCGCACAACTGGCGGGTGATCCGTGACCTGGCCGAAGACCGTTCCACCCTGGATGTCGTCAATGACAACGGCACCGTTCTGTTACGGAAGATCGATCTGGAGATGCGGCGCAAGGCCATGGAGTGGTACAGCTACCAAGGCGACGACTTCAATTCCATCCGCGGCGAAACCCTCTGGGAGCGTGGCTTCCGGCGCGGCGACTGGGAGGTGCATACCGTGACCCGAACGGTGTTGCGGTCCACGCCCGAGCATTTCCTGCTGCACGCGGAACTGGACGCCTTCGAGGGCGAGCGCCGTGTCTACTCGCGCAACTGGGACGTGACCATTCCAAGGGACCTCGTCTGATCGAGTCCCACTAGGCGGCGGGCATCAGCCACAGGGTGAGCGAGAGCATCATGCCGGTCAGGCTGGCCCCGAAGATCGGCAAGACCATCAGTCCGGCGATGGCTTCCCGCTGGAACAGCCGGATGCCCATCACCACCAGGCTTGCGCTCCAGCCTACCGCGACCAGCAATGCGAGCGCATTCGCTTCCTGGAGCCAGAGCAGCATCAGCAGCAGGGGCAGGCCCAGGTTGAACACGGCCAGCAACAGATCGCGGGTGCCGGCGGCACGCCCCGCCGACAATGCGTAGGCAAAGGCCGCCCATACGAGCAGCAGGCCGAAGCCGAAGGCGCCGGCCGCCGGAGAATGCAGCGGGGCGCGCAGGACCGCTGCGCCGCGAGGTTCGAGCCCCAGGCCGAGGCCGATGATCGACAGCGCCGAAGCCAGGCTCAGGATCAGCCAGAACCAGAGGTTTCCGCGTTGTATGGTCGGTTCCGTCATCAATCGTTTCCGTTGTGGGCGATGTCGTTTCGAGTGGCGCCGGTCGGCATCAGCGCATCCTGCCGAGCGGCATGAGGTAGAGGGGCTGCTCGCCCCGGTTGAGCTCCAGCGCCGAGGACACCGCTTCGTCGCGGAAGGCACCGATGACGACGGTGCCGATGTCCATGGCGTTCCCCTGGAGGTAGACGTTCTGCGCGGCGTGGCCCGCTTCCATGTGCACGTAGCGTTCGGCCCGGGGGCCGTAGCGCCGCGCGGTCCGGGAAACCACGCCGGACATCACCATGACCACCGGGGCTTCCAGGATTGCCGTCTGTCCGAGTCCGGCATCGTGGAGGTCGCTGCGGCGGTCGCCGGCGATGCGCTGCACAAGGCTGTGCTCGCGCGGCTGGTACCGGTACACCCCGTCCTCCAGATCGTCGCTTCCGGCAACCAGCAGATCGATCTCCAGCGGAAAGGTCCCGCCGGCCGATGGGGCCGTGCGCAGCTCGTCCTGCGGCTCCGTTACGCCCTGCGCGGCCCAGGCCAGTTGCGCGATCTCCTCCAGCGATAACGCCGCCGAATCGTAACTCCGCACAGAGCGCCGCTGGTCCAGGGTCGCTTCGATGGACACCTCGCCGGTGCGTTTCGGTTCCGGCAGGGCGATGGAGGACCCCTGACCGGGGGACGTGCCGCCCTGGGCGCTGACGCTGGCCATGGAAAGCATCATGATCGTCAACAGGCTGCGCATGGTCGATCCCTCCAGGAAAGGCTTCTTGGGGACAGACGTTCAGCGTACAGGGGCCGAGGCGAAGGGGGAACCCGGAGGGCCCGGTGATCGACGTCTACGCCACGGGCCGGTTGTGCCGCCGGGCCATGGTGAGCCAACGGCTCGAGGCGCGGCTTTGGTAGGATGCCGGGACCATCGCATCCCTTCCGTCAGAGTCCACCGGAGCCGTCATGTCCCCGCGCGTCCAGCCTGACCCTTTCCCATGGCCCTGAAGGCCACGATCTTCAAGGCGGAATTGCATGTCTCGGACATGGATCGCCAGCACTACGGCAGTTATCCGCTGACCCTGGCCCGGCACCCCTCGGAGACCGACCAGCGCCTGATGGTGCGCCTGCTGGCCTTTGCCATGTATGCCAGCGACGCCCTGCGTTTTGGCCGGGGCCTGTCCACCGAAGACGAGGCGGATCTCTTCGAGCAGGACCCAACCGGCCTGATCGAGCGCTGGATCGACGTGGGCACGCCCGACCCGCGCGACATCCGCAAGGCCTGCGGGCAGTCAAAACAGGTGGTCGTCCTGACCTATGGGCGCACCGTGGACGTCTGGTGGCGCCAGCATGGCGAGGCCCTGTCGGGTCAGCGGAATCTCGCCGTGCTGCGTCTGCCCGCGGAAACCGGCGAGGCCCTGGGCGCGCTCGCTGCGCGGAACATGAGCCTCCAGTGCGTGATCCAGGACGGCATCATCTGGTTCACGGCGGGAGAGGTCACGGTACAGGTCGAACCCGAGTGGCTGCTGCGCCACGACGGCTGACCGGTACTCCCCCGGATTCCGGCTCGGGCGCCGAGACAAACTTCCCGTGCCCGGTTCAGGACGCTGCCCGCTTCACGGGCGCGCCCTTTGCGGCCAGCGCCCGCGCGAAAGGTTCAGGCCGTTTTGACGCGTGCCGTGCCCCAGATCGGAAACGGATCGGGCAATCGCGTCCAGCCAGCGGTCTTCGCGCTCAGGGCGAGGGCGGAGGCTATAGGGTCACCGCTCCCAGACGGCATCCAGCGACATCATCACGCGCGGGGCGTCTGCCGCCGGGATGGCCGGCGAGCGATGGATCAGGCCGCGGCCGTCATTGTCCTGCCACAGCGATCCCTTCAGCAGTGCGATGGCGAACGTGGGTACATGGGCCACCGTCGCACCGGCGCGCAGCAGTCCGGATTCCTCGTCGGGGCGTCCGCCACTGCCGGCACCGAGCCGTTCGCGGTTGGCCCAGGCATCGTCCAGAAACTCGGTGCCGGGACCACGCCAGGTACAGGTCAGGCGGATCCCCGTCCGATCGACGTGAAAGCGCGGGCACATCGGCTTGTCGAGTACCTCGATGCGCAGCGCGGCGGCGGGGCAGCCGAGCAGATCGGTATACAACCCCGTGATCCACTCGACGTCCCCGAGCAGCGCAGCCCTGCCCGGGCGGTCCGGCAGGTCGAGAGGGATCGCACCGCCGGCCTGCACCAGCAGCGATCTGCCGGCATGCATCGCGGATACTGCCGCTTCGAGATAGGCTGCGATGCGCGGGTCGGGCTGCCTGCGGTAGAAGGCCAGCTGGACCCCCGGTTCGAAGATGCCAACCATTCCGCCGGGCGTGTCGCAGGACCAGGTATGGGGCCGGGGGACGGGCTGTGGGGCAGTGAGCGAAGCAGAGGAAGGTGAGGGCGCGATCATCTCGGGGCTCACGGACGGAGTGTGACCGTCTGTTTAGCATCGCTCGCCCCAAGATGCAATAATATAACATCGCATCCGTACTTGGCTTGTGTGCTGCTAGCGGTGGTATTCGCCCGAGGCTTCGGGTTGGTAGAGGATCTCGATGATGCGCACGGTCATGGTCCCGCCGCGGGGCGCCGGCCATTCGATGCTGTCGCCGACCGAGAGGCCCAGCATCGCGCTGCCGATGGGTGCGAGGATCGAGACCTTTTCCGCGCTGCCATCGACACCGCTGGGGTAGACCAGGGTCCGTTCGAATTCCTTGCCGTCGGGTTCGGTGCGAAAGCGCACGGTGGAATTCATGGTGACGACGGTGGACGGCATCGCGATGGGATCCACCACAGTGGCGCGATCCAGTTCCTCCAGCAATGGGGCGTGTGACGCCTGCGCGTCCGGCGGCAGGGATTCCAGTAACTGCTCCAGTCGGTGCAGGTCCAGGGAGGAAAGGGTCAGCACGGGTCGCTTCTCGGTCATGGCCGGTCCGGCTCCTGTATCGGTCGAACAAAAAGCGGCCCGGGCGTGAGCGCGGGCCGCCGTCATTGCAGGGATTTAGATGGGGCCCGGGGAGGAACGGGCGGTTGCCCCTTTATGGCATAAACGCACGGCAAAGGCAAAGAAGTCGGCGCGTTCGCGAGCAGGCTCGCTCCCACAGGAGGGCGGAGGCCGGAGCCGGGCAGGGGTTGTGGGAGCGTGCCTCGCACGCGAATCGGCGTTGGGTGCGGCACCCATCCCAGTCGCGCCTGCGGCGCGTTCGCGAGCAGGCTCGCTCCCACAGGGGCCGGGGGATTTGTGGGAGCGTGCCTTGCGCGCTAGGGGATCCTCTGTGGAGTTTCCGGGATAATCAGGACGTGGCAGGTCATAGCCGATTTCCCGTGGCAGGAGTGGCTGGTTTGAATGTAGATGTCGACAGGTCCCGGATTGCCCCGACGCGCAGGGCGGTGCTGATCGGCGCGGAGCGTTACCGGCGTCATTCCTATGGCGACAACCATCCGCTGGGCATTCCCCGCGTCTCGCTCACCCTGGACCTGATTCAGGCCTATGGGGCCCTGTCGGAGTCGGAGTTCCGGATCGCCCGACCGGCGACGCCGGTGGAACTCGAACGGTTCCACACCCGCGAATACATCGGCGCGCTGCAACAGTGCGAGGCGGAGGGCCGGGTCGCGCACCGTTACCGGCAGCGGCACAACGTCGGCAACTTCGAGAACCCGTTCTTCCCAGGATTCTTCACCACGCCGGCCACTGCTACCCACGGCAGCATCCGGGGTGCCGAGCTGGTGCTGGAGGGCCTGATCGCCTTCAACCCGGCGGGCGGTATGCATCATGCTCGGGCCGACGCCGCACGCGGATTCTGTTACCTCAACGATCCGGTACTGGGAATCCTGCGGCTGCGACAAGAGGGCTTACGGGTGCTGTACGTGGACATCGACGCCCACCATGGCGACGGCGTCGAGGACGCGTTTCGCCATGATCCCGAGGTGTTGACCCTTTCGCTGCACATGGACACCGCGTATGCCTATCCCTTCGAGGGTGGAGGCATCGGGGATTCCGGTCCCCTGGCCAATGCGGTGAACGTGCCGTTGCCCCGCGACATGAACGACGACGAATACCGGCACGTATTCGGGCGCCTGTGGCCTGCGGCCATGGAAGCCTTCCAGCCCGCGGTGGTCGTTCTGCAGGCGGGGACCGACATCCTGAGCCCGGACCCATTGGGCAAGTTCCGCATCTCGACGCAGCTTTTCCTGGAGGTGGTGGAGCGCATCCTCACGGATGCCCCAAGGCATGCGGACGGGACTCCGCGCCTGCTGGTGCTCGGGGGCGGCGGTTATCATCCGCTGGCGCTGGCCCGCTGCTGGACGGGTGTGTGGGGGCTGCTGTCCGGACGTGAGTTGCCAGAGGCGATGCCGCCGGAAGCGGAGGCGCTGCTGCGCGCGGTCGACTGGGATCTCGATGAGGACGAGGATCATTTCGAAACGCTGTTCACGCGCCGAGTGGACCGGGTCGTTCCGGGCGAAGTGCGGGCGGAGGTTCGTGCGGGAGCGGACGCGCTGCTGTCCGGCCATGCGGGGTTGCTGGTACGGTCGCGGCGCAGTTAGCGTGAAAGTCACGGCCCCGTTCTGTAGGTCGGGTTAGCGTAGCGTAACCCGACGTGCCGGGGTG
>NZ_REBW01000262.1 GCF_007692535.1 Thioalkalivibrio sp.
GACTCTTGAGGGCACCTTCACCGGGGTCGGACCAAGCCAGGCTATTGAAAAAACTGGAAAATCACCCCAGAAAATGCCTCTCATGGGCCTTAAACGGCCATTTTCTCCACGGAAAATGCCGCAATAAGGACGAGAATCCTCCGAGGCTGCCGCCACCGGCCTCCCGCTCTTTCGACTTCCTGATTATCATGGAAGCTCCGCAGAGGACCCCTTCGCGCGCAAGGCGCGCTCCCACGGGTCCTTGCCCTTGTAGCAGCCTGCCTTGCAGGCGAAGGTTCTGGCGGTTTTGCTGCGGTCAACGCGATTTTCCTTGGCTGCGGAGGAGTCGTGATAATCAGTTTCGACTTTGCGTAGCACCCCGTGGGCAAGGTCGTCGTTTTCATTGCAACCGGCCCGCCCCCGCTCGCTCTATCCCTCGCGATCCCGCTGGGCGCGCCAGCGCTGGTATTGGGGCCAGTCGCGGTAGGCCCCGCTGGACACGTATTCGAGCCGCGCGAGGAAGCTGTCCACCAGATCCTGCCGTGTGGCGTCGGGAAGTTGCCCGGAGTGATCGATCAGCCAGGTGCTGTCCATGCGAAAGGCCTCTTCTCCGTCCTCTGCGTAGAACACGAGCCCCGGCTGGTGGGCCAGGGCCAGATCCCCGGCCAATGCCTCCGCGGTGCCATGGCGGCCATCCGGCAGGACCGTCACCGCAGGGTCGTCGACGTTCAGGCGCAGCGCGTGGAACCCGGCGAGCACTTGTTGTATCTCGGGATGGGTCAGGATCTGTTCCCGCAGCCGACTGCATTCCTCGCAGTCGTTGCGCTCGAACAGCACCAGCGACGGACGCGGATTGGCAGTCCTCTGCGCGGCGAGGTCGGCCGGCGGTTGCTGGAAACCGGCAAGCGGTTCCCGGGGCGCTTCAGCGGCATCCCCCGCAGCGACGGCGCCCGGCGGCTCTCCGTTCTCCTCGTGCAGCCGCCTCGCGAAGTCGCGCAGCGATTCACCACGCCAGGCATCGGATTCGAGATAATCGAGAATGACATGCATCCGCTCCGGGTCCGCGAAGCCGACGAACCGCAGCATCCGCTCGGCGGAGCCGTCGATGAACAGCAGGGTCGGCGTGAAAATCGCCCGCTCGTGCTCGGAGAGCTCGCGCGCTCGCAGCATCTGGCCGTCCAGATGGATCATTTCCACGTCGCTGAAGACATCGACCGCGATCACGTCGAACTGGCCGGACAGGCGCCGCACGATCTCCGGATCCTGGAAGGTGCTGCGCGCCATCGCAACACAGTGCAGGCAGGTCTCGGCACTGAAGAACAGCGCGATCCCCCGCTTGCCTCGCGCGACGGCGTCGTCGAGGTCGCCCGGCAGATCGTAAAATGTCTCTGCGAACCATTCCGGGTATTCCAGTCGCTCGCGCGCCTGGCCCGGTGGCGCAAGCAGCAGCGCCGCGACCAGCACAACGGCCAGCCCGAGGACACCGCTGCGCGTAGCCCAAACACCAACGGCCGAGGGATCGCCACCGACTCCACGCCGGGAACCTCGAAGGCTGCGACACCCGCGCATCACAGCCGATGGCCGGTGGGAGCAAAGATCGAAACGCATCGCGAAACTCCGTGATTGGAAACATGGATGAGACGTCCCCGGGGGCCCTGGCATTCCAGAGGCAGCCTGGCTAAAGAGCTGATGCACCCGTTAGCGTGAAAGTCACAGCCCAGTAGGTCGGGTTAGCGCAGCGTAACCCGACGACGTCCCGGGGACGACGCTATTTTGCGCCCATGGGTGTGGTGCGAGGCCCGTCGGGTTACGCCCTTCGGGCTAACCCGACCTACGGTTTAGGGCCGTGAAAAGTTAACCTCAAAATCACGGCCATGCCTGTGCCATGGCCCACGCCGCCACGGCGGATGGACCACCCGCGGCAAGGCGCGGGAGCATCCCTGCCCCCGCGCCGACACTCCCGACCCGTTGCCGGATTACGGCAGGACAGGAACCTCGAAGCTCGGCATCTGGCCGGTCAGGGTATGCAGGAAGGCAACCATGTCCTCCACTTCTTCGGACGAATACTCACGACCCAGCATCTCGCGTCCCATGACCTCCACCGCCTCTTCCAGCGTCGCGGTCGCGCCATTGTTCATGTAGGGATAGGTCAGCGCGATGTTGCGCAGGGTCGGGGTCTTGAACGCGAAGCGGTCCGATTCATCACCGGTCACGAGATAACGCCCCTCGTCCTCGGAGCCCGGGACCTGGATCCGATAGAACCGACTGTCGGTCAACGCCGGCCCGCTGTGGCAGGCAACGCAGCCGCTGTCGGCAAAGGACTTCATTCCTCGCTTTTCCTGGTCATCGAGGGCCGCAAGATCGCCGTTGAGATATCGGTCGAAACGCGAGTTCGGGGTATTCAACGTGCGCTGGAAGCCCGCCAGAGCCATCGCCACGTTATCGCCATTGATGGGATCGTCGTCTCCCGGGAACGCCGCGGCGAATTTCTTCTCGTAGATGTCGAACTCCTTGAGCCGTTCAATGGCGTCCTCAAGGGACATCGCCATCTCGATATCGGCCTCGATCGGACCCAGTGCCTGTTCCTCCAGTGTGTCCGCCCGACCATCCCAGAACTGGGCGGTGAAGAAGCCGGAATTCAGAACCGTCGGTGTGTTGCGTTCGCCCACCTGTCCCTCATGGCCAACCGCACGCGGGATACGGTCGGACCAGCCCAACGCGGGATTGTGGCAGGTCGCACAACTGATCACACCGCTGCTCGAGATGCGGGGTTCGAAGAAAAGCATGTTGCCCAACTCGACGCGCTCAGGGGTGAGCGAATTGTCGGCGGGAATCGGGGGCAACGCCGGCAGCGGCTCGAACTGGTCCCGGTATTCGGCAAAGCCGTCGTCAGCGAAGGCATTACTCGAGAGTGTCAGCGCGGCTCCGAGACATAGCGCGGAGACCGCGAAAAGCCGCGGCGTATGTGCAAATCTCATGTCGTCGTTCCTCCTTGGGGGTGTGCCGACGTCCTCTACGGGATTGAGCACGTTGGATGCGACGGGCACCCTGATTGGCTTCGATTCGAAAAGACAGGCGACCTGGTGGGCCATGCGGGAAGTTCGGTCACTAGGGAGCACAGCCAAGCTCACCGGAGCAAGGCGCGCAAGTGCAGGAATAGCCACTCTAGTTCAGACTTGCCCAACACAGCGCCGGCGCGTCTGGCGACACGATCGGATACCGAACTTTCCGCATGGCCCACCAGCCTGCCGCAATGGGTATAGCGTATGTGTGGGATTTAATCCACTCGCCTACCGCAGCGGTGAAGCCGCCGGAACCCGCCGCGCGACCCGACGCCGCTACACCCGGCAACGCGGCATCATCGTCTCGGGGACAGGTTCAAACTTTTCGGTGCACTCCGCCATCAGCCTGGTGTCATGGCGATAATCCTCGTCGGAGATGAACGCAATGCCCGCGCATTCCCCTTCCTGAACCCGCCGGGTAAGGAGAGGGTCAAGCGGGCGGCATCCCTAGATGGCCTTCTGACGAGGGTGCACTCCGCCCGCCCCTCGATCGGCCGCGAGGTGCCAGGCATGCAGGCGCATCGCGCCACGGATCAGTCCGGGTTGGTGTCTTTACCCGGCGCAATCTCTTTCTCGGCGCGTTCATGCCACTTCTGAAAGCATTCAAGGCCGCAGAAATAAAGCGCGTACTCTTCCGCTTCGGGCTGTTCGGCCTCCGAGGGCGGAATTTCCTTGAGGCATTCCCTGCAGTGGACGCGCGGTGGCGTTGGGTCCTTTTCGGGCCCGCTGGCGTTGGCGTTATCAACCACTGTTCCGCTCCGTATTTCTCTCACATTCTCAACATAGACCACATGGAGGAAATGTTCGCGGGGCGGCCGATGCTCGCGCAGGCCGGTCTCGCGCCCCCTGTAGGGTTGTGGACATCCTGCGCAGGGAAACATTCCTGGCCTATGGCGGGATCAGGTATCGCTAAGGCCGCGATGCCCTTGGCCCTGGGGCGCTGATCGCTGAGCGCTGAGACCGGACTGACCCCGACACGTATTCGGCCATTGGCGAATCGTTGCGCGTCCGTCGGGATGATCAGCCAGCGAACCGGGCGGACTACCCCGGCCATGGTGATCACCATCGCAGCGATCAGCTGATCCCATTTGGCGAGGCCGCCGTCGTGCCCGAGCCTGATGCCACTGAACATCAGCGAAAGACCGATCAGCATGCACAGTGCCAGGTTCCAGGGCAGACCGACGCCCGTGCTGAACGCACGCTTCAGCACCTCGAGCGGCAGAGCGTGGCGTTTCGAAAGCTGGTTGCGCCGCTCGACCGTGCTCACGAAGGCGTCGCGCCGATCGTCGTTGTGCAGGAACGCATGGCCCATGCTGGTGCCGCCGGTCCCGAGATGGCTCTGCAGGCTGCGTTCGTAGAGCCGCGCGATCTGGTGTGCCCGTGTGGGCACGCAGGTCCGGCCGTCATTTTTCGCAAGGGGATGACGGAGGACCGAAGGGTCGCAATCATGCGTATTGACGCGCGCGGCTACGCGGCGACAGGATCGGTGGTAGACGATTTGAATGTGCCGTTCTCGCGTCTGGGGTTGCACCGCCTGGCTCGCGCTGTCGGCGATGCGTGCAGCGGCTGAACCCCCTGGGGAAACCCAGGATTCAGCAAGGCAGGGCCCATGCCCAGCGAGACCCTCCACGAGGAGCCATCCACACTCGACACGGAAACGATCGCCCGGCTGGCAGCACCTCACCGGTCTCACGACCACCACAAAGGGGTGATGGAAATGAACGCCTATGATCTGATCCTCATCGGAACCGGCCAGGCCACGGGGGTCATCGTCGAGCCGCTACTGGACCGCGGCATGAAGATCGCGGTCATCGAGGCTGAGCGGGTGGGCGGGTCGTGCGTGAACTGGGGCTGCACGCCGACCAAGACGTTGATCGCCAGTGCCCGCGCGGCACACATGGCGCATCGGGGCGACGATTTCGGGATACGGATTCCGCACTTCTCGATTCAATTCGACAAGGTCATGGAACGGGTCAACGACATTCGCGTGCCGTCCAGCGAGCAATTTCGATCCTGGCTCGATCGCGTTACCGATTTCTATCCCGGCACGGCGAGCTTCGTCGATGCGCACACGGTGGCAGTCAACGGGATCACAATCCATGGCGAGATCATCGTCATCCATACCGGCACGCGCTCACGCACGCCGCCGATTCCCGGCATCGACACCGTGCCATGGCTGGATAACCGCGGCATTCTGGACCTCACCGAGGTTCCCGAGCACCTCCTGGTGCTGGGTGGATCGTACATCGGCCTTGAATTCGCGCAGGCATACCGCCGCCTCGGCAGCCAGGTCAGCGTGTTCGACAACAACGAGCGCATTGTCAGTCACGAGGACCCCGACATCAGCGCGATCGCCCTGGAGGTATTGCTGGCGGAAGGCATCGAATTCCATCTGGGTGCGGACGCCACGCGTCTGGGTCCGGGAAACCACTTCCCGGACGGCGCTGCCCTGACCTGCCGACAAGGCGATATCGACAAGACCGTCGAAGGGTCGCATCTACTGATCGCGATCGGGCGCGTTCCGAATACCGACGAGTTGAACCTGGATGCCGCCGGGATCTCGGTGGACGAGCAGGGATTCATTCCCGTGGACGATGTGGGCCGCACTTCGATCCCTCACATCTATGCACTCGGCGACGTCAACGGCCGCGGTGCCTTCACCCACACCTCAGTCCATGACGGTCAGGTGTTTCTCGATCACCTGGCGGGAGGACAAAGGAAGATTAGCGACCGGACAACGATTTACTCGATGTTCATCGACCCGCCATTGGCTCGGGTGGGTCTGTCGGAGACCGAGGCACGCCAAAGCGGGAAGGCCGTCCTCATGGCGACGATGCCCATGAGCAAAGTCAGTCGCGCCCGGGAAAAGGACGAGACCGCCGGTCTGATCAAGATCCTGGTGGACGAAGAAAGTGATCGGATTCTTGGAGCAGCCGTCTTTGGCGTGGGCGGTGACGAGGTCATCGGCATGCTGGCTCTCGCAATCCAGGCAGAGCTGCCGTACCGCGTACTGCAGGAGACCGTGCTGCCGCATCCAACGGTCTCCGAGATGATTCCGTGGCTTTTTCCCGACTTGCAGCGCCTAGAGTAGGTACTCAGCGTGGCGGCCGGATCGCTGTGCTGCGGCGTTAACCGGGCACGGTTCACCGATATCGCCGGGTGGTGAACCCGAAGCCGGGCGCGTTTCGGTCCCAGTCGGATTTTAGGTGTACTGTCCCCGGAAAAAGGGCTTCGCCCTCAGAGCGCCGACGTGGCCGGCGCCAACCATTGGTATTTCGCTCGATCCGGGATGATGTTCCGGATGCCGCCCTTTGGGTCTTCCACGTCTCCCTTGTAGCGCGGGAGGAGGATGACGTGCAGGTGGTCGATACTCCTTCCCGCCGCCCGACCATCGTTGTTGCCAACGGTGTAGGCGTCCGGGCGGTTCCCCAGGAATGGGAGTTTCAGGACGGCTTCGATGTGATCCTTCGGTCGCTCTCGCAGGTAGTCGCGGTTCAGCATGTTCCGGTACAGGTCGTTCATATCCGTCGCCTCGATGGCCTGCCGGACCCCGTGTATGGCGTCGAAATAGTCCGACTGCTCCGTTTCATTGAGGTCGAACAGAGAGACCACGTGCCGCCGCGGGATAATCAGTGCGTGCCCCGGATTCACCGGGTTGGTGTCGAAGATGCCGAGGAACGAGCGGTTCTCGTAAATGAACGGGTCGGTCAAGCCGGCGGCAACCCGGCAGAAATAACAGTCCTGGTCTGGTCTGGCGCTGGTCATCGGATATCCTGGGCGGGCTTCAGAGGCGCCCGATTCTAGTGGATTTTCGCGCCGGTGTGCCCGTGATCGGAGAGGGTGGGTTTCTTGCACTGCCCCGTCACGGGGGTGTCTGATGATGTGCGACATGACTCGATCCCGATCACAAGCTCCCTATTCCGGCTGGATCACCTTCCTCGCCCACCTGTTTTTCGTGCTCGCCGCCTGGTCGGTATTCATCAAGTACGTCTTTCCGATCGCTTTCGCCCTGTTCACGGACGAGGCCTGGACGACCCACATCTTCTGGGACTTGTGGCCGATCGCGCATGTCTGGCTGGGCTGGGCGCTGTTGATTCAACCCTGGTACACGCGGTGGCTGGCCGTGAGCATGTCGGTCGTCGAGATCGTCATCATCCTGACCCTGTTCACCATCTTTCTGGCCGAGCCGGACTGGACCATCTGGAGGACCAACTGGTTCGTCAACAAGGTCTTCGTGCTCTCCGCCTTCACGCTGATTCTTGCCACGGTGGTCGTCAAACCTGAACTTTTCCGAACGAGGTCGTCTTGATGAGTCATCGCCGCTCGCGCCGAACCGCCTTGAAAATCCTCGGTGCCGGCATCGCCGCTGCCTGGTGGATGCCGCATCTGTCTCTCGCCAACTCCGGCAGAGTGCTCCGCAAGTCCATCCCCGGCGGCGGGCATCTGCCGGTGATCGGCCTGGGTACCTGGCAGACCTTCAATGTCGGCAGCGATCCGCAGCTGCTCGACGCACGTACCGAGGTCGTGCGTGCCTTCTTTGAACACGGCGGCGGCCTGGTCGATTCTTCACCGATGTATGGCTCCGCACCCGACGTGATGGGCTACGCACTCGAAAAGCTGGGTAAACCGGACTCGCTCTACACAGCCGAGAAGGTCTGGAGCCCGGCCGGCGGCGGTACGCGCGAGCAGATTGCCGATCTTTCCGGCCGTTGGGGCGTCGACCGCTTCGACCTGGTACAGGTCCACAATCTCACCGACTGGCGCGAGCACCTTGACGTACTCAAGCAGATGAAAGCCGATGGCGAGATCGCTCACGTCGGCATCACCACCTCGCACGGGCGCCGGCACGACCAGATCGAGCGCATCATGCGAGAACACGACATCGATTTCGTGCAGCTGACCTACAACATCACCCACCGCCGGGTCGAAGATCGCCTGCTGCCGCTGGCGGAGGAAAAAGGCATTGCCGTGATCGCCAATCGCCCCTACGACGGTGGTCGCCTGATCAGGAACCTCAAGCGCCGGCATGAAGTACCTGGATGGGCCGCTGAGGAATTCGATTGCCGCAACTGGGCCGATTTCCTGCTCAAGTTCATTGTCAGCCATCCGGCGGTGACCTGCGCCATCCCGGCAACGACCAGAGTCGAGCACGTCATCGAGAACATGCGCGCCGGCCACGAACCCATGCCGACGCAAGCAACGCGGGAACGCATGATCCGCCACATCGCGTCGCTGTAGTCGGGCAATGAACGACTGGCAGACCTACCGCCTCGAAGACTTCATCCCGTTCACCCCGGATATCTACTGGCGTTTGCTGGAACGCATCAACGAAACCTTCTGGCCACTGCACATTCTGGCCGTTGCAATCGGCCTGACTACCCTGCTGCTCGCCCTTCGCGGCAACAAACGCATGGCCCTGGCCCTGCTCGCCCCCGCCTGGCTGACGAGCGGAATCATCTTCCACTGGACCTATTACGCCGAACTGAACTGGGCCGCCCCGTGGTTTGGCTGGGGCTTCATCGCGCAGGCTGTTCTGTTGCTCGCCCTCGCATTCCTCGCCGGATCGGTCAAGACGCAAGAACCTTCCAAAGCGCTTTCGACCTGGATCGGCACAACCGTCGCGATGGTTTCCCTGCTTGGCTATCCTCTGATCGCCGCAACAATCGGCCCAGGCCTGAGTCATGCAGAAACCTACGGCCTGCATCCCGACCCTACTGCCATCGCCACTCTCGGCGTGCTGCTGATCCTCCTGCGCGGCCCCACCCTCTGGCTGTCCTTGGTCATTCCCATCCTATGGTGCGTGATCGGGTCGCTGACCCTGATTGCGCTTGACGCAACCGGGGCACTGATCCCACTGGCTGCGGTGACCATCATTGTTGGCACTTCGATCGCGCACTCGATCAAGTCAGCAGCGCGGCCACACATTTAGCCACATCGAACCACAACCGCTTGGCTCGCCAGCCAGGCCACCCCGGCCGCGGGTCAACAACATGGGTGGCTTGTACGGTGTGGTACGGCGTTCCGCGTCCGCCCGGACCGGAGGTTAGGTGCGGCCGATGTCCTCGTCCCAGAGCTGCGGCTCTTGGGCGATGAACTCGCGCATCAACTCGATGCAGGCCGGTTCCTGCAACACCTCGACCTCCACGCCGCGAGCGCGCAGCAACTCCTCCTCGCCCTGGAAGGTTTGATTCTCACCGATCACCACCCGCGGAATGCCGTACAGCAGGGTAGCGCCGCTGCACATCGCGCACGGCGAAAGGGTCGTGTAGAGGACCGATTCGCGGTACACCACGGCAGGCTGCCGACCGGCATTCTCGAAGGCGTCCATCTCGCCGTGCAGAATGGCGCTGCCTTGCTGCACCCGGCGGTTGTGGCCACGCCCGATGATGCGACCCCGGTGCACGATCACCGCGCCGATCGGGATCCCGCCCTCGGCCAGGCCCTGGCGCGCTTCCTCAAGGGCGGCCTGCATGTAGATATCCATGGCTTTCTCTCCACCTGGAACCTCTCTCCCAGAGATTTTCACATCGTACTCCCAGCACGCCGAGTTGGAGATTCAATTGCGGGAAGCGCGCTGGGCACCGAGTCGACGTGCGCTTGCCCTGCCCCGCACGGCGGCTCAGACTGTCGCGCCGACGACCCCGAGGATGAGGAGGCTTGAACGCATGGCGCGACTTCTGACAGCGCTGCCGGCAGTGCTGCTGCTCGGTGCGGCGCTCGGTGTCGCCGGGCCCGGGGCTGCGGCCGACGCGAACCCGATCGATGATCGCAGCGCCCCTACCTACGAGGAGCACATCGCACCGATCATGGCCCGCCACTGCAC
>NZ_REBW01000179.1 GCF_007692535.1 Thioalkalivibrio sp.
CTACCGGTGCCGGCCGCCGGAGCGGTGGGCACTGCCGGAGCGTGTGCCGGGACGCGCCGAACCGGGCTTGCCGCCAAAGGGCTTGGAACCGCCGGGCCGGGTCGAGGCCGGCTGGCTGGCCTTGCCGCCCGGGCGACCCTTGCCTGCGTGGGCACCGCGGGCCGGGGCACCGCGGTTCTGCTGGCTCCGGAGCTGGATCGGCTGCGCGCGGGCATTGGGATCCGGCTCGAAGCCGTCGACCTTCGCGCGCGGCAGAGAGCGCTTGGTCAGCCGCTCGATGTTGCGCAGAAAGTCCAGCTCATCGACGCAGACCAGAGAGATGGCCTCGCCGTTCGAGCCGGCACGGCCGGTGCGGCCGATCCGGTGCACGTAGTCCTCGGGCACGTTGGGGAGCTCGTAGTTGACCACGTGCGGCAACTCGCTGATGTCGATCCCGCGGGCCGCGATATCGGTCGCCACCAGCACCCGCAGATCGCCCTTCTTGAACTCCGCCAGCGCCTTGGTACGCGCGGTCTGGCTCTTGTTGCCGTGGATCGCCATGGATGCGATGCCGTCCTTGAGCAGCTGCTCCGCAAGGCGGTTGGCCCCGTGCTTGGTGCGGGTGAAGACCAGCACCTGCGTCCAGCGCTCGGTCTTGATCAGGTGCGAGAGCACCTGGCGCTTTTCGTCGCGATTCACCTCGTAGACCTTCTGCGCGATCAGGTCGGCGGTGGCGTTGCGCCGCGCGACCTCGATCAGGACCGGCTTGCTCAGCAGGCCGTCCGCCAGCAGCTTGATCTCGTCGGAAAAAGTCGCCGAGAACAGCAGGTTCTGACGCTGCTTCGGCAGCAGCGCGATGATCTTGCGGATGTCACGGATGAAGCCCATGTCGAGCATGCGATCGGCTTCGTCCAACACCAGGATCTCGACCTGCGACAGGTCGACGAGTTTCTGTTGCGCCAGATCCAGCAGGCGACCCGGCGTGGCCACCAGGATATCCACGCGGCCCTTCAGCCGGCTGATCTGCGGGTTGATGCTGACGCCGCCGAAAACGACCAGCGAATTCAGCTTGGTGTGGCGGCCATAGGTGCGCACGCTCTCCTCCACCTGCGCAGCCAGCTCGCGGGTGGGGGTCAGGATCAACGCCCGCACCGGGGCGCGGCCGTTGGCCGGCCCCTTGCGCGTCGGGTCGGACAGACGCTGCAGGATCGGCAGCACGAAACCGGCGGTCTTGCCGGTTCCGGTCTGGGCGCCGGCCATCAGGTCACGACCGTCCAATACGGTGGGGATGGCCTGGGCCTGAATCGGGGTGGGTGTGGTGTAGCCGTGTTCGGTGACGGCACGAACGAGTTCCTCGGCAAGGCCGAGATCGGAAAAATGCATGAGTACTCCGGGAGCGACATCCGCCTTTCGCCGCTTGCGGGCGCCAGTCTAAGGCAGATGGGGGCTGGTCGAGGACCAGAAAAGGCGCGACCGGGAGACTGGGGCAAGGATCGCGGGGCGCAGCATAGCAGAGTATGGGCCCTGCGTGGGCCATCCGGCTATTTGCCGATGCAGAAGCCCGCGAAGATCGCGCCCAGGAGCTGCTCGTGATCGCCACGCCCGAGCAGGCCGTCCAGAGCGCGTTCAGCCAGGCGCAGGTCCTCGGCGATCAGGTCGGCGGGATGCGCGGCATGGATCCGGCGCAGGCAGGCGCCGACCGCCATCAGGCCCTCGAGGTGCCGGGCCCGTACACTGAAACGCGGCTGGCCGGCATCGGCAACACCGGCCTCGGCGCGGATCGCCACGCGCAGATCGTCGAGTCCGACGCCGGTGACCGCCGACACTTTCAACCCCTCGCGCGCATCGTGGGGGCAGAGATCCTGCTTGTTCCACACCTGCAGCACCGGGATTCCGGACAGGTCCGGCAGCGGGGCGCGGACCTGGGGCCGGGTCAGGTCCCGGATCTCCAGGATCAGGTCGGCCCCGGCGGCTGCACCTCGCGCGCGTTCGATGCCGATGCGCTCGACCTCGTCCTCGCTGTCGTGGAGCCCGGCCGTGTCGATCAGCTCCACCGGGATGCCGTCGATGGCGATGCTGGCACGCAGCAGGTCGCGCGTCGTGCCCGGGCGATCGGTGACGATCGCAACGTCGGCGTCGGCGAGGCGGTTCATCAGGCTCGACTTGCCGACGTTCGGGGCTCCGATCAGCGCCAGGCGCATGCCGGTGCTGTAGACGCGGGCCGGCCGCAGGCGCGCGATCAGGGCGTCGACCGAGGCTGCGAGCGCCGCAGCGCGCTGCGACACCTCGGGCGCCACCGCAGATTCCAGGTCGGTCTCGCCGAAGTCGATCTCGGCCTCGATCAGCACCCGCAGCTCCCGAATCTCGCGCGCCACCGGCTCGATCTCGCGCGCCAGCGCTCCATCGAGGCTGCTGCGGGCGAGGCGCGCGGCGGTCGCGGTCTGGGCGTGGATCAGATCGGCCACGGCCTCCGCCTGGGCCAGGTCCATGCGCCCGTGCAGGAAGGCACGCTCGGTGAACTCGCCCGGCCGGGCCATGCGTGCGCCCAAGTGCAGGGCGGTGTCGAGCAGGACCTGCAGCAGTACCGGGCTGCCGTGCCCCTGGAGCTCGACCACGTCCTCGCCGGTGTACGAGTAAGGGCCCGGAAAGGCGATCACGATGCCGTCATCGATCAGGGCACCGTCGGCTGCGCACAGACGGCGGTGGGTGGCCCGCCGCGAGCGCAGACCCGGGCCGGCGATCGTCTCCGCCAGCGCCAGCGCCCGCGGACCCGATAGGCGGATGACCCCGATGCCGCCGACCCCGGCCGGAGTGGCCAGGGCGACGATGGTATCGGCGTCGCCGGACAAGGACTCAGTTCTTCTTTTCGGCGGCCGCTGTGATCTTGCGTGTGATCACGTACTGCTGCCCGATCGAGAACAGGTTGTTGGTGAACCAGTACAGCACCAGACCCGCCGGGAAGAAGGCGAAGAAGACCGTGAAGACCACGGGAAGCGCCATGAAGATCTTCTGCTGGATCGGATCCATCGGCGGCGGGTTCAGCTTGTACTGGATGAACATCGTCAGGCCCATCAGCAGCGGCAGGATAAAGAACGGATCGCGGGTCGAGAGATCCTGGATCCAGAGCATCCACGGCGCCTGGCGCAGCTCGACACTCTCGAGCAGCACCCAGTAAAGGGCGATGAACACCGGAATCTGCACCAGGATCGGCAGGCAGCCCCCGAGCGGGTTGATCTTCTCCTTCTTGTACAGCTCCATCAGCGCCGTATTCATGCGCTGCTTGTCGTCCTTGTAGCGCTCCTTCATCGCCTGCAGCTTCGGCGCCACGGCGCGCATGCGTGCCATCGAGCGGTAGCTGGTCGCCGACAGATGGAAGAAGGCGAGCTTGATCAGGATGGTCAGAATGATGATGGACCAGCCCCAGTTGCCGACGAAGTCGTGGATCACGCGCAGCAGCCAGAACAGCGGCTTGGAGAGAAAGGTGAAGATGCCGTAATCGACGGTCAGTTCCAGGCCCGGTGCGATCTGGCGCAGATCGGCCTGCGTCTTCGGTCCCACCCAGAGGCGGGTGGAGAAAAGACCCGCGTCACCGGGCGCGATGGTGATGGGTTCCGCGGAGTGCATCCCGATCAGGTAATCGGTTCCGACGCCTGCAGCTCCTGGCACCGCGCGGCCATACATTGCGTTGATCTCGTCCTGACCCGGGATCCAGGCGCTCATGAAGTAATGCTCGATCACCGAGATCCAGCCACCCTCGACCCGCTTCTCAACGGGAGAATCGCGCAGCGACTCGAAGCTCTCCTTGTTGTACTTGCCGTCGAAGTAGGCGGCGCCGGTAAAGGTGTACAGGAAGAACGCGGCGCGAGGCGGTGTCGGGCCATGGCGCAACTGCCGGTACTGCCGCCCGACCCAGATGCCGTCGCCGCGGTTCTCGACCTCGTGCTCGACCTCGATCAGGTGCGTGCCGCGCTGGAAGACGAAGGTCTTGGTCACGGTGACGCTGCCGTCCTCGGAGGTCCAGGTCATCGGCACCCGCAGGTTGTCCTGACCCGGGCCCATCTCGAAGCGATCGGCATCGACGCGGAACACCGCGTGGTGCGACGGCGCCCGGTCCGCGGCATCGACACCGGAGACCCGATCGTGGGTCAACCCGCTCTGCGCCACGTAGCCGCGCACGCGCTGGTCGAACAGGCGCACCGGAATGTCGGGCTCGGCGGGATCGACGGGGAAGCCCAGCAGATCGGCGCGGACGATCGTGCCACCGCGGGTGTCGATGCTCAGATCCAGCAGGTCCGTGCGCACGGTGACCTGCCGGTGCGTCGGGTCGGCCAATAACTCCGGCGGTGCCGCAGGATCGATGGCGTCCGCCTCGACCGGCGGGGCCTCGGGAACATCCTCGGGCCGTTCCGGCGGCGCATCGACCATGGCATCGGGGGTGCGGTCCAGTTCTGGCCGTTCGCCATAATCCGCGTTCCAGGCCTGCCACATCAGGAACAGGACGAAGACCAGGGACAGCCAGAGGATGGGACGCAGGTTTTCCATGAGAGCGGTTACTTCCGGGATTCGTGGATCGGGGTCTTCTCTGGCACGGGGTCGTAGCCGCCCTCGGCCCAGGGATGGCAGCGGGCAATCCGCTTCACGCCCATCCACAGGCCACGCGACGCCCCGTGCCGGGTGATCGCCTCGGCGGCGTACTCCGAGCAGGTGGGATGATACCGGCAATGGGGGGCCATGAACGGCGAAATCGCGTACTGGTAGACGCGGATGGGCATCAGGAGCATGGAACGCATCATTTCAGGTTCTCCAGGAGCCGGTCGAGTTCGGCCCGCAGTTCGGCTCGTTCGGCCCCGGCGATCCCGGCCCGGGACAGGACGATGATGTCGACCGGCGGCAGGGACTGCCTGCGTGCCCGGAACGCCTCGCGCGCGACACGCTTGATCCGGTTGCGGTCCACCGACCGGCGCGCATGCTTCTTGGAGATCGCAAGACCCAGGCGGGCGGCGGGCCCTGCGGGTTCCTGTTTTCGATACAAGACCATGAACCGACCGCCGGGGGCGCGCCGCGCCCGAGCAAAGACCCGCTGGTACTCGCGACCGGCGAGAAGGCGTCCCGAACGCGGAAAGCCCTGATCCGTGATCCGGACCGGGGCCGTCGTCATCGGCCCGCCCGGTACAACCGCATTCGGGCAGGCACGCCGAACACGCCGTCTACGGGCAGAGGCGCTTGCGGCCCTTGGCCCGGCGGGCGTTGATGATCTTGCGGCCGCTGCGGGTGGCCATCCGCGCGCGGAAACCGTGGGTCCTGGCGCGGTGGAGTCGACTGGGCTGGAATGTCCGCTTCATGGCGAGGTATCCGAAATTCAAAACGTTAAGGGGCGCTGAAAGCTACCCGCGCGGGCCCTCAAAGTCAATCCTTGGCGGGCTTCCCGTGCCGGCGACCGAGCCACCCTCGCGGCCCCCGGCCGGCGGTGGCACGCCGGGGTCGGATGCGCGTAGACTCTCTCGGTGGTCTCTCCCCCGGAGTTGGTGCGTGCCTGCGAATACCCTGTGGACAGCTTGCTTGGATCGCCTGCAGGGTCAACTCTCCGAGCAGCAACTGAATACCTGGCTGCGCCCCCTGCATGCGCAGGAGTCGGAGGGGCACCTGCGCCTGCTGGCGCCGAACCAGTTCGTGCTGGAGCACGTGCGCGACCATTTCCTGCCCGCGATCCGGGGAGCGGTCGATGAACTCGGTCATGGCGAACACGCCTGGAAGGTCACCCTGGGCATTGGTGGGCCCGAAGCGGGCCAGCCGGCCGCGGAACCGGCGCGCGGCGGTCGGCAGGCGCTGCCCGTCCGTCCCGCCGGCCCGGTTTCGAACCTGAATCCCGGATTCACCTTCGAGACCTTCGTTGAGGGCAAGTCCAATCAGTTGGCCCGGGCCGCCAGCCTGCAGGTCGCGGCCAATCCCGGGGTCGCCTACAACCCGCTGTTCATCTACGGCGCGGTCGGCCTGGGCAAGACCCACCTGATGCACGCCATTGGTCACCATATCCTCGACCGGATTCCCCAGGGGCGGATCATCTATCTGCATTCGGAGCGTTTCGTTGCGGACATGATCAAGGCGTTGCAACACAACGTCATCGATGAGTTCAAGCAGCATTACCGCACCGCCGACGCGCTCCTGATCGACGACATCCAGTTCTTCGCCGGTAAGGAGCGCTCGCAAGAGGAATTCTTTCATACATTCAATGCTTTACTAGAGGGTCAGCAGCAAATCATCCTGACCTCGGACCGCTACCCCAAAGAGGTGGAAGGCCTGGAAGAGCGGCTTCGTTCGCGCTTCGGCTGGGGCCTGACCATCGCCATCGAGCCGCCCGAACTCGAGACCCGGGTGGCCATCCTGCAACGCAAGGCGGAGCAGTCAGGCGTCGAACTGCCGAGCGAGGTGGCCTTCTTCATGGCCAAGCGGATCCGCTCGAATGTCCGGGAACTCGAGGGGTCGCTGCGCCGGGTAATCGCCAACGCGCATTTCACCGGCAAGGCGATCACCGTCGAGTTTGCGCGCGACGCGCTGCGGGATCTGCTGGCCGTGCAGAGCAAACTCGTCACCCTCGAGAACATCCAGAAGACCGTGGCGGATTATTTTCGGGTCAAGGTCAGTGACCTGCACTCGGCACGCCGCAGCCGATCGATCACTCGGCCACGCCAGATGGCGATGGCCCTGGCCAAGGAACTGACCCAGCACAGCCTGCCGGAGATCGGACATGCTTTCGGGGGTCGCGATCACACCACCGTGATTCATGCCTGCCGCAAGGTGGCCGAGTTGCGCGAGGGGGACGCGAACGTCGATAACGACTACCGGATTCTGTTACGCACACTGAGCAGTTGAGAGCCTGTGGATATCGTGTGCGCAGATGTTGATGGCTGCAAAGGGTTGCTGAAAGAGACGGGTTGTCCACAGGCTGAACACAGGCTCAAGGCGCGGTGAATATAGAGTAAAGGTATGATTTAAGGAGAAAATTAAATACTTTTCCCGGATCTGACCGGTGCTTATTACTACAGTCTTCAAATATCTAAATACATAATAGGAAACCAGTGATATGGAGCTCTCGTTCAACCGGGACAGCATGACCGATGCGCTGCAGCGCATCGTTGGGGCCGCCGAAAAGCGCCTGACGATGCCGATCCTGGGGAATGTCAGGATTCGCGCCGTCGACGATGGAATCCAGCTCGATACCACCGATCTGGAACTGGCCTGGTTGGCGAGGACAGCCGGCGAGGCCTCGGTTGGGGTCGATTGCTCGGTCTCGGTCCGGAAGCTGTTGGACGTCGTGCGAGCGGCGCCGGCAGAAGCGACGGTTCAGGCGCGTATTGACGGCGAACGGCTTGTCGTCGGATTCGGGGCCTCGCGGTTCAGCCTGGCGACGCTGCCTGGAGGGGATTTCCCGGAGCTGGAGTCGGCCGAGATGGAACATTGGCTGACGGTGCCCCAGCGGCTGCTGCGACGCCTGATCGAGGCAACGATGTTTTCCATGGCGCAGCAGGATGTGCGCTATTACCTCCAGGGGCTGCTGCTGGTCGCGCAAGGGGCAACACTGCGATGCGTCGCCACCGACGGCCATCGCCTGGCGCTCACCGAGGCCGACCTGGAGAATCCGCTGCCAGCCGACCAGGAATGCATCATTCCGCGCAAGACGATCCAGGAACTCCGGCGCAATCTTCTGGACGACGAAACACCAGTCCAGGTGGGATTTGCACCGGGCCAGGTCGCGTTTGATTTCGGCTCCGCGAAATTGACCAGCAAGGTGATCGACGGCCGCTTTCCCGATTACGAGCGGGTGATACCAAAGGATCAGCCGGCTGTCCTGATCGCGGAGCGTGAGGATCTGCGCCAGGCGCTGAACCGCGTCGCAATCGTGGCCAACGACAAATTTCGTGGCGTGCGCCTGATGGCCGGCCCCGGGGGCTGCCGGGTCGTGACGCACAACGCCGAGCGCGAAGAGGCCGAGGAGGCCCTGCCGGCACGGTACGAGGGCGACGAGATCGAGATCGGGTTCAACCTGACCTACCTGGTCGATGTGCTGGGGGCGATCGCGGCAGACCAGATCCGGATCGAGCTTCGCGACGGCAATTCCTCGGCGCTGGTGATGGCCGAGCCACCGGATCGGGCACGCTACGTCGTGATGCCCATGCGGCTATAGATTCCGGACCCCGGGTTCCGGCCCTGCGGATTTCCCATGGGTACCCATCGACGGACGATCCCGACCCACCAGGCGAACGGAGAAGCCCATGGGCAAATGCCACGGTGGCGGATGGGAGTCCATCACTCGCATGGCTCTTGGCCAACCCGGCCGACCGCAAGCCGTGTGTTTTGGGGTGAAAGTCACGGTCCAGTTGTGTAGGTCGGGTTAGCGCAGCGTAACCCGACGTGCTGCGGTGCCGCGGACGACACTGCTTTGCGGCCATCGGTGGGTGCGCGACCCTTCGGGTTACGCCCCTTGGGCTAACCGACCCACGGTTTGCGCCTTTTCATCGCAAGGGGTGGCGCCGGGCCATGATCGTTAGGGTAACTTGATGCGACAACTGCGCAAGCCACGACATGCTGTTTGAGCTCTGGATTCGCGGCCTGCGTAACCTCGCGGAGGGGCGCCTTCGGCCAAGTCCCGGCTTGACGCTGTTCGTGGGGGCGAACGGCTCCGGGAAGACCTCTTTGCTGGAGGCCTGTTACGTGCTGGGATTGGGACGATCCTTTCGTACGCACCGGTTGGCGCGAATCGTACAGGGTGGCGCGTCCGAATTCGCAATCGCGGCGGAGCTCGCCGACCCGCACCATGGACGGTCGCGGGTCGCGGTGGAGTGGTCCGGGCAGAGACGATCCCGTCTGAACGGCCAATGGATCGAAGGCCACTGGGAGATCGCGCGGCGGCTCCCGCTGGTCGCGGTGCACGCGGATTCCTTCGAATTGCTGACAGGCCCGCCGGAGGAGCGGCGCCGGCTGCTGGACTGGGGCGGTTTCTATGTCGACACCGACTTCGCGCGCGAGTGGCGGACGTGGCGACGCGCACACGAACAGCGGAATGCGGCGCTTCGCCAGCATGATGAACGGGGCGCGGAACGTTTCGAGGGGGTGGCGGCGAGTGCCGGAACCCGGTTGACCGAGATGCGCGCTCGGTTCGTACGGGACCTCGCGGAGCATCTGCGGGGTCCTTCTACCGCGTCGCTGCGACAGGGTCTGCAGGGTGAGATCGAGGTGACGTTCCGCCAGGGATGGCCCGATGGCGAAGCCCTGTTGGCGGCGTTCGCCCGTAGTCGACCCAGTGATCTCGAACGGGGCTTCGCGCAGACGGGACCTCAGAAAGCCGATCTCGAAATCCGCGTCGCGGGCCGTTCGATCCGGGAAGCCTCCCGGGGTGAACAGAAGCGGGTCCTGAACGCGCTCGTCGTCGCGCAGGGAAAGGTCCTGGTATCCACTGCGCCAGCAGGCATCGCGCCACTGCTGCTGCTGGATGACGCCGTTGCCGAGATGGACGAACCTGGGCTCGAAGGAATCATGAACGTAGTGGCGCAGCTGGGCTGGCAGTGCCTGGCCACCACCGTCGACGAGGCCTGGGCGTTCGAAGTGGCGGCAAGCCGACCGGACGCGACGATGTTTCACGTGAAACATGGAATCATCACTCCCGCGTGAGGGGTTCGCGCTCCGCGTTGCGAGCCTCAGCCTCGCGGCTGTCCCGAGCCAAACACAACGAAT
>NZ_REBW01000190.1 GCF_007692535.1 Thioalkalivibrio sp.
GGCTCGGCCTTAGGTTCGGCCTTAGGTTCGGCCTTAGGTTCGGCCTTAGGTTCGGTCTTAGGTTCGGTCTTAGGTTCGGTCTTAGGCTCGGGCTTAGGCTCGGGCTTAGGCTCGGGCTTAGGCTCGGGCTTAGGCTCGGGCTTAGACTGAGACTCGGGCTTAGACTCGGGCTGGGGCTTGGGCTTGGGCTTGGCGGTCGGCTCCTTGCGGGCCGCTCCCGGCCCCGCTGGCGATGCGGTCGGCTCTTCCCTGCGTTCGCCGGCTCCGGGCGCAACCTTTCGATGAGGCTTGAGCGGCGCGGCCTGCGGTGGCCGGTCTGGCTCGCTTTCGGCGGCTTTCGCCTCGACACGACCCTTTTTGACCAGCCCACCGATCTCCTCCAACGGTTCCACCTTGCCGGGAGTGGATGGCGGGGCCAGCACGTCGGTACGGTAAAGCCCCTGATCGATCCGCTTCCAGGTTGCCGCGGTTACCGCCGGCGTTTCGCGCGCCGCGGCGCGCCCCTTCTCGCCGGATGCGTGCGGGGCTACGGTGGCAGCTGCGCGCAGGCCCTCTTCGGGCGGAGACGATGGATCGTCGCGATCGTGGTGCGTGAGTTCCTCATCGCCGAGGTCGTGCGCGACGGTCTCGGCATCGGCCTGGGTGATGCTGTGGCGCTGCTCCAGGAATCCGTACAGGAGCAGCCGGCTGCAGATCAGGTTGATGCGGCGGGGTACGCCCCTGCTGAACGCATGCACGACCGGCAGCACACCGGGCTCGATCACCGGGTCGCCGGTCCAGCCGGCCGTTTCGAGACGATGCCGAACGTAGCCGACCGTCTCCTCGGGGCTCAGCGGCTCGAGGTGCCAGGCCGCCACCAACCGCTGATGCACCTGTTCCATTTCGGGCCTGCGGAGCAGCGAGCGCAGCTCCTCCTGCCCGAGAAGGACGATCTGCAGCAGTTGCTGCCCACCCTGCTGCAGGTTGTTCAATAACCGCAGCTCCTCCATCGCCGCGGGAGCGAGATCCTGCGCGTCATCGATGATCAACAGCGCGTGGAGACCCAGCCGGTACTGCTGGGACAGGAACTCCATCAGGCGCATCAGGATCTGCGCCTTCTTCGGAACGGCGGCCTCCACGCCAAAGGCATGGGCGGCCATCCGCAACAGGTCGTCCGCTCCCAGCTGCGTACTGGCCAGGTAGCCTACGATGAACTCGTTGCGCGGCAGATCGGCCATCAGGTCGTGGATCAGCGTGGTCTTGCCGGTCCCCGGCCCACCGGTGATCATCACGAAGCCCTCGGCCCGGAGCAGCGCATATTGCACCGATGCCCTGGCCCTGCTGTAGCTCGCGTGGCTGAAGGAAAAACGGTGATCCGAGGTCAGCCGGAACGGATCCGTCTTCAGCCCGTAGAATTCTTCATACATGATGCGGTTTCGCCCTGTCGCACAGGCCTCTATTGCGGGGAATTCGTCGCCGCGCGCGCAACCGCACCCTGCGGCGGACTGCGGTAGGGCATCGTACTCTCACCGTTATTTCCTGTTTTCCCTGTTCCAGAGTGGGTTCACCGTTTGCTGCTCGTGCGGGCATGCATGGCGCCCGCGGTTTCACAGAAGAGTATATGCAAATATTGATCCACATATCCGATCCATGGAATTCAATAGTTTACACGGGGACGAACCAAGCCCCTGACGAATCCCGTCACTTTTTTGACCAGCCGGGCCTGGGCTGCTGGGGTTTTTGGCTCGCTCCTGCTACTCATTCGGCCATGTCCGTATCAAGTCGTTCCACTCGCAGGGCATCCAGCCAGAGGCTGCCGGCGAGGAAACGGTCGAAATGGTGCTGGGGTACATCCCGGCGCACCTGCAGGTGCAGCAGGGGAGCGACGCCGGATGCCTCCAGCGCGGCCTCGGCCTCGGCTTCGGCCGTGACCTCGACCTCGATCGCAATGCGAAACGGCGTCCAACCGAAGGTCGCGGCAGGCACGTCCACGCGCACCCGGCTGCCGCCTTCGGGCCAGACGCTCAGGTAGGGCAACGCCCGGGTCGTCAGTCCCTGGCCACGCCAGTATCCCGAGAGTACCCAGCCACCATCGTGTTTCACCACCGGGATACGGACCGAGGGCCGCCCGAGATGCAGGCTCTCGCGACCATCGAAGTCGAGCCGGAGGCTGGCGGGTTCGGTGACGAAGCGCTGCGGGTCCCTGCTCGCCCGGCTGCCGGCAGGCATGCGCGTGTTCCAGTTGAGTCCGTTGGGGCTGCCCAGGTCGTGCAGGAAATCCGCGTTCGGGACCTGCCCCGGGCGGTAGTCGGGAAAGGTGTCGGTCCAGGCCGCCATTGCCGCGTCATGGTCGCCCGTCGCGAGCGCGAGGTCGACATAATCGAGCAGACCCGCATCCCCCTGGGGCCGCGGCGCCGGCAGTCGCGCCCACGCCGCCCGGGCAAGATTCACCCGGCCGTGTTGCCGTGCAAAGCGCAGCACAGCGGCCAGATACGCCTCGCCGTCCGGAACCACGCGATCCAGGAGTTCTTCCGGCTCCTGGATCCAGCGGCCCGCGGTGAACAGCACCTGCTCGGTGGCGTGCGGCTGCCCGTCCAGCCAATGCCGGAGGTGGGTCACGGCCAGGTCCGGATGGCCCAACAGCTGCGCGAGGGTGGCCGCCCGCCAGCGCGTCTCCCGGTGGAACGGCTGCACCGCAACGGCGGCCTCGAGGTGGGCGAGCACGAGATCCGGGTCACGGCCGAGGTACTGGGCAATGATCGCGCGCTGGTGCCAACGGCTGTGGTCGACCGGGTAACGCTGCAGCTGCCACGTCAGGAAGTCCTCGGCCGCCTCGGGATACTGTCTCCAGTGATCCTCCGCCGCGGCCGCGAGGCGGCGACCGGCGAACCCTCCCCAAGGCAGCGCAACCTGGAGCTCACCCCGAATGGCGCCGTCGTCATCGAAGTCGAGAGCGCCAAGGGCGCGGTACTCGGAAAAGACGATCGCCAGCGCGATCAGGCCGGCGATGGCAAGCAGCAGCCAGCCGCGGGGAACCCGTGTCAACACCGCGATTTTTCTCCGCTCAGGACGCCTTGCTCACGGGCAACTTCGGAGACTCAGGGAGTGCGGGCTCTTCCTGGTAACCGTAGTACTCGGAGGAGCAGTAGGCGTAGTCGGGACTGTTGAGGTCAACCCGGTTCAGCACCACGCCGAGGAGCGGCGCCTGGACCTGCTGCAGCCGCCGCACGGCCACACGGAAGTTCTCCTTGCCCGTGCGACCGGCCGCCACGACCACGATCACGCCTCCCACCATGCGCGAGAGCACGACCGCGTCGGCCAGGCCCAGGATCGGTGGCGCATCGATGATCACGTAGTCGAACATCTCCCGACACTCGGCGATGACCCGGGACAGACGGCTCGAACTGAGCAGCTCGGTCGGCTTCGGCGTGGAATGCCCCGCGGGCATCACCGACAGGCCCTCCACGTCGGTGGAATGGATCGACGACCGATCCAGGCTCGTGCCCTGCTCAAACTGCGCAATGCTGTTGGTCAGGCCGGGTGAGCGCGGTCTCCCGAAGTCCCGGTGCAGCGACGGCCTGCGGAGGTCGGCGTCGATCAGCAATACGCGCGAACCGTTCTGGGCGAGCACCGTGGCCAGGTTCACCGAGCTGGTGCTCTTGCCCTCACCCTGCGAGGTGCTGGTGACGAGCAGCGTGCGGGGCATGCCCTCTGGCGTCGAGAACATCAGGCTGGTCCGCAGCGAACGAAAGGCCTCCGAGACCGCCGAGTCCGGACGCCTGGCACTGAAGTGACTGAGCACGCGCTCCGGGATTCGCACCTCGTGCGGTTCCTCGTCCTGACCCTGTGCACGCACAAGCGGCACCAGGCCCATCACAGGCAGCTCCACCAAGCGCTCGACGTCTTCTGCGTGCCGGACGGTCCTGTCGAGGAACTCCAGCAGCAGCGCCAGGCCGATGCCGATCATCACGCCAAGCAGCGAGGCGATCGCGAGATTCTTGGTCAGCACGGGCCGGAAGGCGCCCCCCGGCACCTGCGCGGCGTCGATCACCGCGACGTTGCTCTCCTGCACCCCGGCGGCAACGCCGACCTCCTTCATCCGCTGCAGCAGGCCGTCGTACATCTCGCGGTTGGTCTCGTGCTCGCGGCGCAGGATGTTGTATTGCACGGCCTGCTCGTTCAGCGCCATGATGCGTTCCTCGCGCTGGGCGAGAGCCTGTTCCAGGGCCGTCTCCTGCGCGCGCAGCGTCTCGAAACGCCCGAGAATGCCGTCGGCGATCCTGCGCCGCTCGGCCGCGATCTCCGCGCGCAGCAGTTCCATGCGCCGCAGGGTCTCGGCCACGGTGGGATAGTCGTCCAGGAACCGCTCGGACAGGCTTGCGTATTCGGTCGCGGCATCGAGCAGCCGTTTCTGCAGCTCGGCAATGGTGACGCTGTTGGCCACCGGGTCCAGATGATCGATCCGACCCTGCTGGACCAGCTCCCGCCAACCGGCAAGCCGCACCAGTTCCTGGCGCACCATTTCGAGACTGTCGTTCAGGCTGCGCAGCCCGTCACGCGCCATTTCCTGGTTGGCCGAGAGATCGGAGACCCGTACCCGGCGTGCGAAGTCGGCCAGTTCCCAGTCCGAACGCTCCAGCGCGATCCGCATCTCGTGCAATTGCTCCTGCAGAAACTCCCGTGCGTCGCTGCCGGCATCGAAGCGTCGCTGCATCGTGCTTTCGATGTACTCGCGCGCCACCGCGTTGGCCATCTGCGCGGAGAACTCCCGGTCGAAGCTGACGAAACTGACGTGGACCAACTGGGAATTTCGCTCCGGTTGCACCTCGATGCGCTCCCGGAAACGACTGGTGGCCGCACGGGTCCGCCTCTCCTGGGCTGCCGCCTCGTCCGGCTGCGCCGGGTCACTGGCGCGGCTTTCGCCCGAGGACTGCAGCGCGCCGGTCAGAAGACCGGTCAATGCGCGCAGCTCGGCGAGGATGCTGCGCTGGCGCAGCTCGCCGGTGAGCTCTGGATGGTCCGTCAGGCCGTGCTTGATCACCACCGCCTCGGCCAGCGACCGACTGGCCAGGACACCATGCTGGGTGGTCAGGAACTGCTGGATGCCGGCGCTGCCGGATGCCGATGGTTCGAAGTCGGCGTAGGAGAGGATGCGGGCGGCCTCGGGGTTGATCTGCAGGGTCACGGTGGCCCGGTATTCGGGCAGCATCAGCAGCGTCGCCACCAGCGTCGCGACCAGCACGGTCGCAAGCACACTGAGGATCACCGACCGGCGCTTGGTGATGATGCGCCAGTACTCGCGCAGGTCGATGCTGTCGTCGTCGTCCATGACCGACGCGTCGGGGGCATACAGCGTGACCTGGCCGCCGTTGCTCGACACCGGCTTGAGGTGGTGGCCGGGGCGGTCCCTGTCAGTCCCGAAGGTCATGGGTCCTCCCGCTCGGCAACACGTCTGGCAGGCTCGCTCCACACCGCGCGGGGATCAAGGCGGCTGCCCGCGCGCACGTCATTGCAGCGGCCGCCATCCCAACCAGGCAATCGCCGAAGCGTTGCGCCAGAAGCCAACCCAACCCGCCTTGAGCGTATCGGTATCGACCGCGACGACATCCCCGTTGCGCAGGCGCATGTCCCGGGAGGGGTCGTCACGGACCACCCGGTAGTCGATGTCGAGGTGGTTCCATTCACCGGTGCTGGCATTGCGCCGAACCACGCGGACCGAGGACTTGTCGGCCTCGAACTTCAGGCCCCCGGCCTCGGCGATGGCCTTCAGCACGGTGATGTCGCCCCGCAGGGCGACGCCGCCAGGCCGGTTCACGGCCCCTTCCACGAAGACGAAACCGCCGCGCGGGACGTTGATCAGGGCGGACTCGCCGAGCACGACATTGTTCTCGCCCGCATCGCGCATGAGTTCATCGAGCGCCACTAGCAGGGTACGGGTCTGCAGCTGGCCGGTCTCCGGATTCCGGGTCCGGTCGGTAAGGTACGCCATGTCCCCGGCGTCCTGCGTGACCCCGCCGGCCATCGCGAGGGCCTCGATGAGCGTGGTCTGCCGGCTAACCGAGTACACCCGCGGGTTGGCGACCGCACCGACGATGGTGAACTGCTGGCTCCGGTATTCGGTGACCTGCGCGCTGACCTGCGGGCTGCGCAGGTAGGATTCGCTGTATTTCGCCGCAACCCCCTGTTCGATCTCGTCCAGCGTCAGTCCCGCGACGGAGACCTGCCCCACCAGCGGCATCATGATGTTGCCGCGCCCGTCGACGCGGTACTCCCGCGAGAGCTCCGGAACGCCGAAGAAGTCGATCCGGAGCTGGTCCTCCGGACCGACCCGGTAGAGGCCGCCGCCGAGGCCGGACTCCACGGCCAGCGACAGCAGCTGCTCGTTGAGATCGGCGACGCGGGCCTCGCTGGCGATCTGTTCCTGGAATTCGTCTGCGGAAACGGCCTGCGTGGAACCGTTTGGCGGCGCGGCACAACCGAAAAGGACCAGAACGGCCGAGGCAAGCAGAGCGCCTGACGCGGCCCATCGAGCCGCGGCCCGCTGCAGGGTCAGCACCCTGCCGTTCGTCCTGGACCTGGCGAAGGACATGCCACAGCGCTGCGTCAGGGGCTGGCGGGACGACTACTACTCCCGCCACCACCCACAGCAGCGAGGACCGCAAGACCACCGAGCGCCAATCCTCCCACCACGAGGGGGTTCATCTCGCCGGGGGCGGGTTCCGCCGGCGGCGTGGGCTCGGCCACGACCTCCGGTTCCGGCTCCGGCGGTGGCGTGATGGCCTCGATCTGCGCAATCAGCAGGCCCGGCCCGCCGCCGGAGAAATCGACACGCTGGTTGGCCTCGACCCGGTGGTGGACGTTCCCGGCCTTGTCGCCGACGACCATCGTGCCGTCCCGTACCGTGACCCGCAGCTGCCCGTTATCGAGCCGCTGCACGATCCCGAACGAGCCCGGCCCTGCTGCGCTCACACGCAGGTATTCGGCATCGGCGCGGGTGGAAAGCACGTCCTCGCCGCTGGTGATGACCAGGTCCATTCGGGACTGGGGAATGGCATACAGCAATGCGCCGGACTCAAGCTCAACCCGAACGACCGCTGCCTCCACGGTCAGGGCAGCGCGGGTTTCCCGCGCGAAGCCGATGTTCACGCCGCCATCGAGGTCCATGACCGCCGTGCCGCCACCGGTGTCGATGCGATCCCCCTGGAACCAGGGATACCGGGTATTCGACATCCGGAAAAAGACGTCGGAGCCGGGCTGCGCGATGCGGACATTGCCCTGGATGTCCAGGTTGCCCACCGGCCCCGCGAGCGCCACGCCGGCCGCGGTCAAGCCCAGTGCGACCAGCGCCGCCGTCAGCCAACCCGAAAAAGATGTCGTTCGCATCATGTGCTTCTCCCGCGTTGCCGCTACAGACGTCGCCATGCGGCGGGCGTATCGTTCCCGCAGCCCCCTGGTCGATCCTTCGCTACTCTATAGATACACTCGCGGGCGCTCAACCGTCGCGTGTCGAGCGCAGCCTCGGCCGTCACGCCCGAAGCCGGCGCAGCCAGTTCGCCCAGCCACGCTGGCGAGAGGGTAGCGCGTGCTTGAGCCGGTCGACCGCCACGGGTTGCCCGTCGGCCAACGCACGCGGAAAGTCTTCGGTCAGCAGCGTGGCGACCTCGTGCGAGGTCCATTGCGCGACCGTCTCGCGCGCCGCGCGGAGTTCGGGGACACGGCGTTTGTCGCGATGCGCGTCGGAAGCCATCACATGGATCAGCCCGTTGCGCAGCATGCGCCGTGCGGCCCGCTGCACCTGCGGCCCGAACCGCCCGGTACAGGACTGCGCGGTCACTTGCGCCAGGCAGCCCATCTCGATCCATTCCGCGAGCTTTTCGCTCCCGTCGACCAGTTCCCCATTGCGCTCCGGATGCGCGATGATCGGTTGCAGCCCCATCGCGAGGATGTCCTCGAGAATGCTGTAGGCGCCTAGGGGAACCGTGTACACGGGCAGTTCGACGAGCACGGACCGTTTCCGGTCCGCAATGGTCAGCGCCGTTCCCTTGGCCAACGCGGCCGGCAGCTCAGGCACGAGGTGGCACTCGGCCCCGGGCCGCACATCCAGCGGGATATCCTGCTCACGCAACGCGCGGCGAAAGGACGCGCACTGCTCGCGCACGTGCATGGCCGGGTTGTCGTAGACGCCGTTCAGGTGGTGCGGTGTCAGCACCGAGATGACGATGCCGTCGGCCACGGCGAGCCGGGCCATGTTGAGCGCCTGTTCCAGATCCCGGGCGCCGTCGTCGATTCCCGGCAACAGGTGGCCGTGGAGATCGACCATCCCATCGAGGCGCCGGTTATCTGGACTGGAAGTGATCATCTTCATCGACTCAGGCCGACTCTGTCCTCGTGGCGGAAACCCGGAACCGGACCGGGCTTCCTGCGAAAGCCCGGTCCGGGTGTGCCCGTGTAACCACCGCGGAAGAAAAGCGGAGGCAAACCTCCGATTTTCGTCAAGCGGTGGAGGATATCAACCGCTATTGAGGCTCTGCCCCACCCATGATGGCGGACAACGGACCGAGAATGAGCAACTCGAGGTCATCGACTTCGTTGCAGTTCACGTAACTTGCGAAATCACCGACCGTGACCACCTGAGCGGCAACACCCGTGGTCCCGGTATCGGCACCGAATCGGATTTCGGCATCGAATCCCTCAGCCCCGGAGATCACCACGATTCCTTCACTCGGGCAGAATTCTCCGGTGGCGGCGGATGAATCGCTGGACTTGATCGCCTTTTGGGTGCTCGAGCGCAGCGAACCGTCCATGCCGCTGGAGGCAACCCTGCCAGCCACAAGAATCGTGCTGTCCTCGGTCCAGCTGAAGGAGTCTCCGCCCAGGGAGATTTCCTGGTAGTCGAAGTCTTCGGTGACGGACGTATCCAACTGACCGAGATACACCGTGCGGCCAGGTTCGGCCAGCAGCCGGGCTTCCAGACTTGGAACCTTGATCGTAAGCGTGCCTTTTTCGGAATACTCGGGGTCGGACCATACGTAGTCGGCGGCTTCCGAGGTCTCGATCGATCCGACCAGAACCATGGCGTCTTCGATACCGTCGATCGTTCCCCGCAGATCGACCTCGTTTGTGGCGGCCTCGGTCCACTTACCCGTTTCCACTCCGGCTTGGGAAACGGTCCAGCTGTCCTCATAATCGTAGCTCGCGATCCAGCTTCCGTTCAGCACGACGGCCTTGCCGTTGGCGTTGGTTGCGCAATCGTTGAAGCTCCAGGTGAAGGTGCCCTCCTCGCGGAAGAAGCCATCCTTTAGCTCTTCTTCGGTGACGAAGTCGACGGAGAACTCCCCGCCCGCGACGCACCTCTCTGTATAGGTTCCGCTGTCCGACTCGACTGCGGCTGGTGCCACTGCAACAAACACCGTGTCCGGACTCCCGCGCCGCGCTTCCCGTGCCGTTCGACGGCTCCCGTCTTCGGTGACCGAAGTGCTGGACAGGGTGAGCAAGCGGTTGCTCTGGGTACCAAGGCTCATGGCAGCAATTTCACCGCTGGCTGGCTGAAGCGGATCCAGGAACAGGGAATCAAGGAATTGCGAGAATTCCTCGGCATCGTCACGCTGGGCGTCCTTGGTGCCCTCGAATGCCGCAATCGTAGAGACATCCGCATCACGCTCGAACACACCGGATGT
>NZ_REBW01000193.1 GCF_007692535.1 Thioalkalivibrio sp.
TGTAGCCGCGGCGGTATTCGAACTTGTCCACCGCCTTCATCAGGCCGATGTTGCCCTCCTGGATCAGGTCCAGGAACTGCAGGCCGCGGTTGGTGTACTTCTTGGCGATGGAGATCACCAGGCGCAGGTTGGCCTCGACCATCTCCTTCTTCGCGCGTCGTGCCTTGGCCTCGCCGATCGACATGCGGCGGTTGATGTCCTTGATCTCGGCAATGCTCAGGTTGGCCTGCCGTTCGATCTCGCGGAGCTTCTTCTGCAGTCGCACCACGTCGTCGGCGACCAGCGCCAGTTGGTCGGTGTACTTGCCCCTCGCTTTCTGCGCCTCGGCGATCCAGTCCAGGTTGGTCTCGTTCTTCGGGAACGAGTCGATGAAAATCTTTCGGGGCATGTGCGACTGCACCACCACCAGGTTCATGATCTGGCGCTCGTGGCGGCGGATCTGGTCGATGGTCCTGTGCAGGTTGGACGTCAGTTCGTCGACCACGCGCGGAACCAGCTTGAATTCCATGAAGTAGCGCGCCGTCTCCTCGCGGGCCACGGCGTACGATTCCCTGTCGCCCCGCTCGCAGGCTTCCTGGGCGGTCTGTTGCAATTCGGCGAGCCGCCCGAACCGCACCCGCGCCTCTTCGGGATCGGGGCCGGTGTCTTCGACCTCCTCGTCGTCCGAATCGTCGTCGCTGGCATCGCCGCTGTCGTCGCTGGCATCGGCAGCAGCCGGTGGGGCGGGGGCCGGGGTTTCGGGAATGTCGGCCGGGTCGGCAAGGCCTCGCGCGACCGCCTCGCCGTCGGCGATGTCGGGGTTGATGAAGGAGACCACCAGGTCGGTCAGGCGGTTGTTGTTCGCGACCAGGCGTTCGTACTGCGCGAGCAACTGGCTGATCGCCGTGGGATGGTGCGCAAGGGCGAACAGGACCTGCATCAGGCCCTCTTCAATGCGCTTCGCAATCCGGATCTCACCCTCGCGGGTCAGCAGTTCGACCGTACCCATCTCGCGCATGTACATGCGCACCGGGTCCGTCGTGCGCCCGAAGTCGCTGTCGACGGCCGCCAGAGCGGCCACGGCATCCTCGGCATCGTCATCGCTGGAGACACTGCCGTCGGAAAGGAGTAGCGTATCGGCATCGGGCGCCTGTTCGTGCACCGCGATGCCCATGTCGTTGATCATCGCAATGATGTCTTCGATCTGCTCGGAGTCGATGATCGAGTCCGGCAGGTGGTCGTTCACCTCGGTATACGTGAGGTAGCCCTGCTCCTTGCCCTTGGCAATAAGCTCCTTGAGCTGAGACTGCTGCTCTTCCCGATTCATCGCGTATAAGCTCCGAGGTGATTCGTCTGAAACCAAGCCAGACAGTATAGCAGAGAATGCTGATTTTGCAGTTGCGCTGCGTTGTGGTATGAAGGCCGTTGGGGATCTGTAACCTTCCCGAAAGCCACAACCCCTGGCGGCAAGCCATTTCCGGGTCATGGTCCCGTCGATTTCCCGCCCACGATCTTCGGCTTTCCACGGATGTGGGGGTGGTGAGCCAGGTTTTCAAGCTCTTCAACGCTGATGGGACGTGTCGGCGGGACGCTTATTCCCCTCTGTTCCCCATGCCCTCGCCCTGCGCGAGCAACGCCTGCAGGCGCCGCAACTCCTCGAGCTCTTCCTGCCCCAGCGGACGGTCTGTCTGGGACGACAGGCTGCGCATGCGTTCCCTGCAATGCTCGCGGAACAGGCGGTCGGCGCTGTCGAGTGCAACGCGCCGGGAGAGTTCGGGTTCCTCGCCGCCCAGTGGCAGGCTGGCCAGTTGCATCAGGCGAGGGAAGAAGCTGGCGTCCCGGAACTGTTCGAGGAGGCGGGCGGTGGAAATGCCGGGGCTGGCGTCGATACTGTCGAGGATGGAGCCGAGAATCTCCGGAGCACGGCCGCCCGCGGCGACCAGGCGCAGTATGCTCGGGTCTCGCCAGTCCGCCCGCGGCAACTGCAGGACGCGCGCGAGCAGCGCGGACCACAGCTGGTTTCGCCCTCTAGGTGCGGTGCCGCCGGATGAATCGTCGCCCCCCCGGGGCGGGGCGGCAGCGGTTCGTGGACCGGCTTCAGGCTGCTCGAGCATCGCCTCGATCCTTGCGCGGGGGGTCTGGGTACGCTCCGCCACGAGGTCGCAGAGTTGCCCGCGAAACAGCGGGTCGTTCACGGTGTTGACCAAAGCCACGGCCGCATGCGCGCACTGGCTGCGACCCTCGGCGGTATCCAGCGGATAGCGCTCTGCGAGCAGGCGCATGAACGTCTCCGACAGGACGGTGCCCGCGTTCAGGCGCCGCTGCCAGCCCTCCAGCCCCTCGCGGCGGACGAGGCTGTCCGGGTCGTCGCCCTCGGGCAGGAACAGCACGCGGATCTCGCGCATGCCCTGAACGACGGGAAGCGCCTGTTCCATGGCCCGCCAGGCGGCACGCCGCCCGGCCTCGTCGCCGTCGAAGCAAAGGACCAGCCGGGGTACCTGACGGAACAGCAGGTCCAGGTGGCCGCGGGTGAGGGCGGTGCCCATGCAGGCGACCGCACGCCGGAAGCCCGCCTGAGCCAGTCCGACCACATCCATGTAGCCCTCGGTGACCACGAGTTCGCCGAGCCGGGTCTCGGCGCGCCTTGCCTCGAACAGCCCGTAGATGGTCTGGCTCTTGTGAAAGACTGCGGATTCAGGGCTGTTCAGGTACTTGGGCTCGCCGGGTTCGATCAGGCGTCCGCCGAAGCCGGTCACTCGGCCGCGGCGGTCGCGGATCGGGAACAGGATGCGTGCGCGGAAGCGGTCGCGCAGGCTGCCGTCGTCCCGGCGCGCGGCCAGGCCGGACGCGATCAGCGTTTCCGTGTCGAAGCGCTCGCCCAGTGCGCGGACCAGGGTGCCCGCGCCCGCCGGCGCCCAGCCAATGGCGAAGTCCCGCGCGGTGTTGCCGTCGATGCCGCGTCCCTTCAGGTACTCCACCGCGACGGGGCTGTGTTTCAACTGGTCGACGTAGAAACGGGCTGCCGCCTCGAGGGCCTCGATGAGATGCGCGGTGGGTTCGGCCTCGACGCTGCCCGGCTCGCGCGGCACCTCCAGGCCTGCCCATTCCGCGAGCTGTCCGATGGCTTCGGGAAAGCTCAGGTTCTCGTGCTCCATCAGGAAGCTGACGGCGGTGCCGTGGGCTCCGCAGCCGAAGCAGTGATAGAACTGCTTCTGCGGCGAGACGTAGAACGATGGCGTGTTCTCGCTGTGGAACGGGCAGCACGCAGCGAACTCGCTGCCGGATTTCTTCAGCGGTACATAACGCTGGATCAGTTCGACCAGATCCGTGCGTTCGAGCAGGTCGTCGATGAAGGCCTGTGGTATGCGTCCTGCCATGGGGCTGCCTGTGGTCGGCCCAGCGGAGCCGTTATTCTCCCGCGCGCATCATGGCACGTATCCCGCCTGCGTGACCCATTAGAGTCAGCGCTGGATATCCTGGACCGACCCGATGGAGCGGATCCAGGGTTGGCCCGCGCGCACTTCCTCCGGAAGGTTGGCGAGCGCCTGCTCCGCCGCCGAACGGCTGGCGAAGCTGCCCGCCAGTGCGACGACGAAGTCTCGTCCGCCCGACTGTGTTGGGATCAGGCGGATTCCCGCCAAGCCGTGGGCTTCGACGAAACTGCGCGCCGCGGCAGCGTTCTGCGCTGCGATCAGCTGGATGGTGAACTGGTCGCGGTTCTGTCGCCCGAGCCAGGCCCGGTCCTCGGCCAAGGTCTCTGCCATGGGGGCGGCGGCGGGCGGTTGGGCCGGGACAGGAGGCGGCTGGGCCGGAGCGGGTGGGGGCACCGGGTCGGCAGGGGGCGGCTCGACCGGAACGGGCGGGGGCGCCGGCTGGGCAGGGGGCGGCTCGACCGGAGCGGGCGCGGGGGTCGGCTCGGCAGGAGGCGGCTCGGCAGGAAGCTCCGGGCGCGGTTCGGGTTGTGGCGCCGGCAGGGGCTCTTCCGGTGGGGTCATCTCTGCCGGGGGACGGTCGTCGAACGGAACTTCGACGATTCGGGGATCGTCCGGCGGTCCCGGTGCGATGGCCAACGGATCCTCCCAGGCAGGCCCCGGTTCGGCCGGCTCTGGCGCCGGCGCCGGAACGACGGGAAGCGGCAAATCCACGGTGCTGACGGGAGGGGTCGGGGGGCGGTCGAAGAGGTGTCGCGCGAACGGGGCGAGGATCAGGAAGGCGACCAATGCGGCAACCGCGGGAACGAACCAGGTCCGACTCCAGAACGGGACCGGGGAGGTCTCCTGCTCGCGTTCCGGTTCGCTTTGCTGCGGTTCCGGGCCGCGATCCTCCTCATCCGCACGCTGGTCCGCGAGGTCGCGTTCCTCGTGCTGCTCGTCGTATTGGTCGCCGTACTGGTCGTCGGATTCCTCGTAGCGCCGCGCGCTGTCGAGCGGTGTCTCCGCAGGCGGGTCGCCGGTCACGCCGAGGGCGGTAGGGGAAGTCTGCCACGTCGGACCCTCGCCCCCGTTCGCATGCGCGCCGGAGGTGGAGCCTGCCGCAGCGGATTTTCCCATGCGTGCCCGGCAAACGCGCTCCAGCCACTCGTTGGCGAAAATGTTCAGGCCTTCCGGAAGCCCCTTGCTTTCGGCCTGCAGGTCGGCGATCACGTCCTCCGTCAGCAGGGCGCCATGATCGGGCATGCCGGCCGCGCGCAGGCGGTGCCGCAGGTAGGCCTCGGTCTGTTCCAGGCTGAAGGGGCGCAGGGTAAAGCGTGCGGTCTGTTGTTCGTCGGACGAACGCAACTGCAGGCGGCGGCGCTGCAGTACCGGATCGCCGGCCAGGATCAGGCGCGGCGCCCGGCCCTCGGCACTGAGGATGTCGCTGCGGATGCGCAGCAGGATGTTGATGAGATCCATCCCCAGCAGGTGGGCGTCGTCCACCGCGATCACCGGATCGAAACCGGCGCGGATGCGACCGGCCAGCAGGTCGCCCAGGGGGCGGTCCGGATCGTCGTGGCCGCTGGCGCGCAGGTGATTGCGGATGGTGAAGTCCACCGCCTCGAACTGGGTGTTCAGCCGCGCGCGGAAGGCGATCAGTTCATAGTTGTCGGGCAAAGATCCCAGCAGTCGCATCAACTGCATGCTGCGCCCGGAACCGTCCTCGCCGGTGAGCATCAGGATTGCACCGGGTGCCTCGATTGCCTCCGCGGCGGAGGTCATCAGGGCTTCCAGCCGGTCGTCGGTGTAGACGAAATCCTCGGTCGGCAGCGAGTCGAACGGCGGGTACCGCAGCTTCAGTTCGACCAGACAGTCGGGATGCAGGGACATGGCGGCGGGCTCAGATCAGTGTGCGCAGGTCGAAGACCCGGTGGTGTTCACGAATGGCGTGGCGGTCGGTCATCCCGGCGATGTAGTCGGCAATGCCCCGCGCCAGTCCATGTTCGTCGTGCTCGGCGAGCCGGCGGCCATGGGTCTGGAAGTGTTCGGGAAGCAGCTTGGCGTCGTCCATGAAGGCATTGAACAGGTCCTGCACGATGCGCTGGGCCTTCACCGTCATCCGGTGGACCCGATGATGATGGTACAGGTTCTGGCGCAGGAAGCGCTTGAGTTCCCGATTCTGAAGGGCCATCTCCGGACTGAACCGGATCAGCGGCTCGGGGAATGCGCGCACCGCATCGGGATGGTCGACCCCCGCCGCGGAGACGGCCACGCGGCTGGTGGTGATCAGGTCCGACACCAGCGCATCGATCATCCTGCGCACGGTCTCGTGCTGCACCCGGCGCGCTTCCAGTGTCGGGTAGCGGGAGCGTACCTGCTCGTAGCGTACACGGAACAGCTCGACCTCGCACAGTTGCTCCATGGTGAGCAGACCCGCGCGAAGGCCATCGTCGATGTCGTGATTGTTGTAGGCAACCTCGTCGGCCACGTTGGTGAGTTGGGCCTCCAGGCTCGGCTGCCCGTCCTTCAGGAAACGCTCGGCGACAGGCCCGAGGCGCCGTGCGTTTTCCTGCGAGCAGTGTTTCAGGACGCCTTCCCGAGTCTCGAACGTTAGGTTCAGCCCGTCGAATTCGGCATAGTGCTGCTCGAGAAAGTCGACGATCCGCAGAGACTGCAGGTTGTGTTCGAAGCCGCCGCGGTCGCGCATGCAGTTGTTCAGCGCACGCTGTCCGGCGTGGCCGAAGGGTGTGTGGCCGAGGTCGTGCGCGAGGGCGATGGCCTCGGTCAGATCCTCGTTCAGTCCCAGCGCGCGGGCGCTGGAGCGCGCGATCTGGGCGACCTCCAGCGAGTGGGTGAGCCGGTTGCGGAACAGGTCGCCCTCGTGGCTCACGAAGACCTGGGTCTTGTACTTCAGGCGTCGAAAGGCGGTGCTGTGCACGATGCGGTCGCGGTCGCGCTGGAATTCGCCGCGGTGGTTCGGCGGCGGCTCGGGATGGCGGCGGCCACGGGAATGGGCTGTCGCGGCCGCGTACGGCGCGAGCCCGGGACCGGCGGGCCTCGTTTCGGTCGCGGGCTCAGCCAATGCCGGTCTCGCGCGTCTCGGGGGGCGGCAGGGTGTTCTCCAGCGCCTCGTGTGGGAACTCGCCGGTCACCGCTGCGGTGCCGATCGCCTTCAGCAGCACCAGCCGCAGGCGACCGTCCATGACCTTCTTGTCGATGGCCATCAGCTCGCGGAAACGCTCGGCGCCGACCTCTGGCGGCGGGGACAGCTGCAGCCCGGCGCGGGCGATCAAGGCCTCGGTCCGTTCCCGCTCGGCGCTGCTGAGCCAGCCCATGCGTTCCGACATGCGCGCGGCCATCGCCATGCCGGTGCCGACGGCTTCGCCGTGCAGCCACTGGCCGTAGCCCATGCCGGCCTCGATCGCGTGGCCGAAGGTGTGGCCGAGGTTCAGCAGTGCCCTGCGCCCGGCCTCGCGTTCGTCGGCCGCAACCACCTCGGCCTTGCAGGCGCAGGAGCGGTAGATGGCCTCGATCAGGACCTCTTCCTGCAGGTCCAGCAGTTCCTCGATGTGTCGCTCCAGCCAGGCGAAGAACCCGGCATCCTGGATCAGGCCGTACTTGATGATCTCGGCCGCGCCGGCGCGCAGCTCTCGCAGCGGCAATGTCCGCAGGGTATCGGTGTCGATGAGCACGGCACGAGGCTGGTGGAAGGCACCGATCATGTTCTTGCCCAGCGGATGGTTGACGCCCGTCTTGCCGCCCACGGACGAGTCGACCTGGGAGAGCAGGGTGGTCGGCACCTGGATGAAATCGATGCCACGCTGGTAGATCGCCGCGGCGAACCCGGCGATGTCGCCGACCACGCCGCCGCCGAATGCGATCAGGGTGCTACCGCGGTCGAGGCGGGCCTCGAGCATCCGGGTCAGGATGGATTCCACCGTCGCCAGCGTCTTGAACTGCTCGCCGTCCGGGAGGTTCATCCACGTCACGGGTTGCCCGCCGAGCAGCGAGCGCAGTCGCTCGCCGTGCAGCGGCGCCACCGTTTCGTTGCTGACCACGAACAGGCGCTGCCCGTGCCAATGGGGCTGCAACAGCTCCGGACGGTCCAGCAGGCCGCTGCCGATGTGGATCGGATAGCTTCGCGTGCCGAGTTCGACGTTGAGGGTCTTCATCCACGGCATGATAACGTGACCGCCCGGGCAAGCGTAGACAGGCCCCTGGGTTTTTCTTTGCATTGCTTTGATCTATCATTGCGAGTTCTGCTCAGGCAGTGCGAGCGATCCTGCGTGCCCAGGATTCGATATCAAGATCAGTTACGGAGAAGATATGCCCCACGTTCGAGTACGCGAAAACGAGCCCTTCGAAGTTGCCCTGCGCCGCTTCAAGCGCACCTGTGAAAAGGCCGGTGTGGTCTCCGAGGTGCGCCGCCGCGAGTACTATGAAAAGCCGACCACCGAGCGCAAGCGCAAGGCGGCGGCGGCCGTCAAGCGTCAGCTCAAGCGCAATTCCAGGGACATCACCCGCCGCGTGCGGATGTACTGACCCCCCCCCGCCCCAGGCACGCCTCATGGTGTTGAAGACCCGCATCGCGGAAGCGGTGAAGGATGCGATGCGCGCACGCGACCGCGAGCGCCTCGGAACCCTGCGGCTGATCCAGTCCGAAATCAAGCAGTTCGAGGTCGATGAGCGCCGCGAACCGGACGATGCGGTCATCCTCGCGATCCTGAACCGGATGCTGAAACAGCGCCGCGACTCCATCGAGCAGTACCGCAAGGGACAGCGCGAGGATCTCGCTGCCCGCGAGGAAGCCGAAGTCGCGATCATTCGGGAATACATGCCCGAGCCGCTGGGCGCGGACGCCGTGGCGGCGCTGATCGAGACGGCGGTCGAGGAGTCCGGTGCCGCCGGGCCAAAGGACATGGGGCAGGTCATGGCGATCCTGAAGCCCAGGCTGAGCGGCAGGGCCGACATGGCGGAAGTCAGCCGGGCGGTTCGGGAAGTGCTCGCCCAGCGCGCCGGCGGCTGACCGAAGTCGCTCCCCCCAGCCCGACCTTCAAGGTCCACTTCGTGTCCATTTGCGCGGCTCCCGGAGTCGGGTAATGGTCGCCAGACCCGTTCCGAGGATGAAGATGACGACACCGCTGGCCAATGATCGATTCCTGCGCGCCCTGCTGCGCCAACCCGTGGACCGCACGCCGATCTGGATCATGCGGCAGGCCGGGCGCTATCTGCCGGAGTACCGCGCGAGTCGGGCGCGGGCCGGTAGTTTCCTGGATCTCTGCCAGAACCCGGAACTGGCGTGTGAAGTGACCATGCAGCCGCTGGCGCGCTTTCCGCTGGATGCGGCGATCCTGTTCTCGGACATCCTCACCGTCCCCGACGCGATGGGCCTGGGCCTGTATTTCGAGACCGGGGAGGGGCCGCGTTTCCGCGATCCGGTGCGCTCGCTGGCGGACATCGAGCGCCTGCCGATCCCCGATCCCGAGCAGGAGCTGCGCTACGTGATGGACGCGGTGCGCCTGATCCGGCGCGAACTGCAGGGCCGCGTGCCGCTGATCGGCTTCGCCGGCAGCCCCTGGACCCTGGCGACCTACATGGTGGAGGGGGCGACCTCGCGCGACTTCGCCGAGACCAAGCGCCTGCTCTACGGGGAGCCGCAGGCGATGCACGCCCTGTTGCAGAAGGTCTCTGCGGCGGTGGCCAGTTACCTCAACGCCCAGATCCAGGCCGGTGCCCAGGCGGTGATGATTTTCGATACCTGGGGCGGATCGCTCTCGCCGCGGCTCTACCGCGAGTTCTCGCTGGCCTACATGCAGCGCATCGTCGATGAACTGACCCGGGAGCACGAGGGCCGGCGCGTGCCGGTGATCCTGTTCACCAAGGGTGGCGGATCCTGGCTCGAGTGGCAGGCGGACACGGGCGCCGATGCGCTGGGCCTCGACTGGACGATCGAGATCGCCGAGGCCGAGGCCCGGGTCGGGGATCGGGTCGCGCTGCAGGGAAACATGGATCCATCGGTGCTCTATGCCGGAGATGACGTGGTGCGTGCCGAGGCACGGCGCGTGCTGGACGGCTTCAAGGGCAAGACCGGGCACGTCTTCAACCTCGGTCATGGCATCCATCCCGGCATCGACCCGGACCGGGTCGCCACGCTGGTCGAGAC
>NZ_REBW01000199.1 GCF_007692535.1 Thioalkalivibrio sp.
TCTGACCCGGCGAGCGGCGCTTCACCGCTGGCGGAATGCCATGCGGATGCGGGCGCCACCCAGTTCGGGGGCGTCCTCGATGTGCAGTTCGCCGCCGTGGTCCCTGACCAGCGTATCCACGATGTGGAGACCGAGTCCCTGCCCGCCCGGGCGGGTGTCGCGGCGCGTGCCCCGGAGCAGCACCGCCTCGCGGTCGGCCGCGGCGATTCCGGGACCGTCGTCATCGATGCACAACTCCAGCCCGTGCCGGTCGCAGTCTAGGCTCACGCGGACGCGCGAACGGGCGTGCCGGACGGCGTTATCCAGAACATTGCCCAGCAGTTCGAACAGGGCCCCGGTCTCGATGCGCAGGCTGCACTCCTGCCGCAGCGCCGTCACCAGCTCCACGCCGTGCTGCTCGGCGACCCGGCGCAATGCCCTGCAGGTACGTTCGATCACCGGCGCCAGGGCCACCGGCGGCTGGAAGGGCGACGGCCCCAGGCGCTGGGCCTGGTTCAACTCGTGCTGGATCATGCCCTGCATGCGTTCGACCTGCAGCAGCAGCTCGGGCCGATCGGGCTGCCCCCCCTCCAGTCCGAGGCGCAGCGCCGAGAGGGGGGTCTTCAGGCTGTGCGCGAGGTCCGCCAGCGCGTGCTGCTGACGCTGCAGACGGTCACGCTCGAACTCGAGCAGGGCATTGATGCTGTCGGTCAGTGTTTGGATCTCGCGCGGGTAGGGACCGCCCAGCCTGCGGTTCTCTCCCTGGCGCAGCGCTTCGAGATCGGCGCGCACGCGGCGCAGGGGTCGCAGGCCCCAGAAACCCAGCGCCAGCGCCTGCCCCGCGATCAGCAATACGGTCAGCAGACCCAGCGCGCCCCAAAGCGTGCGTCGGTAGCGCTCCATCTGTGCATCGAAGGCATCGCGTTCCTCCAGCACCTGGAAGGTCAGGGGAAAGACCTGATCCGGGAGCTCCCACTGGACGGTCATCCCGCGCTCGAAGAGTCCATGATCACGCCATTCCTGCAACGGCATGCCGAGCGCCGAGGGCGAGCGCCAGAGGGTCTCGCCCGCACCGTCCAGAACCCGCGCATAAAGCCCTCCCCCAGGCAGCGACAGGCGGGCCTCCGGGAGCACGTCGGGGAACTGCACCTGACCCGGTCCGGACACCTCGACGATCCCCATCAGCAACAGCAGCTGGGCGTCCAGGCGGGTGGTCACGGCGTCTTCGGCATTCTCGCGGAAGGCACGCTCGAGCAGCGTCGCGGTCACCAGGAAGAAGACGGCGATCACCGCGGCTGCCACCAGGCTGATGCGCAGCCTCAGGCTGAGGCCCGGCGGGGTCATGCCCCGTCGCTTCGGGAATCATCGGCAGGCTGCAGCGTGAACCGGTAACCGCGCCCGCGCAGCGTCTCGATCACGCCCAGGGTTCCGTCAGGGTCCAGCTTGCGCCGCAGCCGCCCGATCAGCACCTCGATGACGTTGCTCTCGCGATCGGCATCGTGCTCGTAGAGATAATCGGCCAGCGCGTCCTTGCTCAGCGGTCGGCCGGCCTGGCGCACCAGTTGCAGCAGCAGGCGGTATTCGAAGGTGGTCAGGGTGACCGGCTCGCCGCACAGCAGGACCGTATCGGTGGCCGTGTCGATGACCAGCGCACCGAAGTCGAGCCGTTCCTGCCCGTCCTGCAGGCTGCGCCGTACGAGCGCACGCAACCGCGCCTGCAGTTCCTCGACGTGGAACGGCTTCGTGAGGTAGTCGTCGGCGCCCGCCTCCAGGCCCTCCACCTTGTCCTGCCAGCGATCGCGGGCGGTCAGGATCAGGATCGGCAGCCGGGGCTTCAGGACCCGTGCGCGGCGGATCAGTTCCAGCCCGTCGAGGCCGGGCAGGCCGAGATCGACGATGGCGATGTCGCAGGCGTACTCGGTCAGCAGGTACAGGCCGGTCTTCCCGTCGGCGGCCAGGTCGGTCCGCCAGCCCGCGCTGCGCAGCGACTCTGCAATGCGCTCCCTGAGACTGTCGTCGTCCTCCACCAGGGCCACGCGCAGATTCACGGCCGCGCCCCTTCCGCGCCCTCGACCTCGAAGGTGCGCACCTGCTGGTCCTCGGTCAGCAGCCGGATCGTGTAGACCACATCGCCATTGCGCCGCTCCCCGCGGGCCGACAGCACCCGCCCGGCGTGGCCACGCTCGACCTGCGCGACGGCCTCGTCGAGACTGCGCGGTGCATTCGCGTCCGCCACCGCCGGCGCGCAAGGGACAAGGAGCAGCGCGGCCAGCAGTGCCAGCGCGAACCACGGCCGGGGGCGTCCAGGGGTCTTCTTCCAGTCCAGTCGCATGCTCAGATCTCCACGGCCAATTGGTATCCCGTACCCGTCCCGCTTGGCAGCGGGAGGAGCCAGCCCCTTTGGCGCTGTCCCGATGGTGCAACGCACTGGGCCTACTGCAGCCTACGCTGCACCCACACCCTAAGTGGTTCCGGGGGCGCCGGCCACACGGGACGATTTCGCAGCACCGAATGCAGTCCCGGTGGCCAGGTATTACACTAGAAGCCTAGCCTGAACCTTGTCTGAAGACGATACCCGGACACGATGCACCCCGCTACAGCGCCAGCCACGGAAACTCAGGACCTGCGTGCCGAGTGCGGGGAGCTGGCCTGGCGTGAACTGCTTCCCCATTTCGCCCGTGGCGTGGTCGTTCGCGTCGAGCCGGGCCTCGACCTGATCACCGTTGCGCGCGCTTTCCGTGATGACGACTCGGAACGCGTGGATGCCTGGTTGCAGACCGGCGCCGTCAGCCGTGCAAGCGACGACGACGCCCGGCGCTGGACACGCATCGAACCGGTGTTCAGGGCCGTCGTCGTCGCACCCTGGGTATTGGCCCAGGAGATCGCGGTAACTCACTGAAGGATAGACGTTCATGCTAAGAATCAACCTCGACACCCTGCTCTGGATCGTACGATCGACCCGCGAGTTTCATGCCAAGGAGGAAGTGGTCTTCCCCGACGATTCGCTGGAAGGCAACGATGGCGACTGGGCCATGCAGGTCCTGGCCGACCACGGCAGCGACATGACCCTGCAGGAACTGCGGATGGGCGTGCACGGCATGGAACCTGGGCAGCAGGCGGAACTGCTCGCGCTCAAATGGCTGGGCCGCGGCGACTATGCGCCCGAGGAATGGGAGGAGACGCGGCGCGAGGCGATGGAGAACTGGTGCCCCGAGATCATGGACCGCCTGATCGCCACCCCCCTCGTCTCCGAGTACCTGCTCGAGGCCCTCGACCTGCTGGGAATCGAGCACGAGGAGTGACGGAAAAATACCCGCCATCTGCGTCGAAAACCGTGACCAGTCTGGCATTCCGGGTCTTCACGGTCTAGGCTACCCAATTGGAAGTAATTTTCGAGAAGCCGTTCGAAAGTTTCGGCCAGTAGGAACCGAAGAAACGCCGGTTACGCCCGCGTGGTCGCGCGAACCCATCGGTTGCCCCAACCCCGAACAGGACCCAAGGCCTTTCCGGGGCGTGAATAAAAGAAGAGACGGCATCCATGAGCCGTCGAGCGTGAGATTACAACCCTCAAACGGAGGAGCTCTTTTCCTATGAAACGTTCTCGAATTTTTGCCGCGGGCATCGCGGTTTCCATGATGACCATCGCCCTGGCACCCCAAGCCGCCGAAGTGGAAAGGGGAGCTCTGCTGACCACTTCCTGCTTCTCCTGCCACAGCATCGATGTAACCGGCAACATGCCGAACCTGGTTGGTTACCCTCGGGATCTGCTCGTCTCCCAGATGCAGGCGTTCAAGGATGATTCCCGGCCCGGCACGATCATGAATCGCCTGGCCAAGGGCTATTCGGATGAAGAGATCGACCAGATGGCCGACTACTTCGCGACCTTACAATAAGACTGGGGGCTAGCAGACATGACCAACTTTTCCCGTCGTAATTTCCTGAAAACCGTCGGCATCGGTGGTGCCGCCACCGTAACGGGTTTCGGCTGTGCCGCTCCCGGTAGGGCGACCAATGCCAACGGCGCCCACGTCGTCGTCGTCGGCGGCGGCTCCGGTGGCGCCACCGCGGCCAAGTACCTGAAGCGCTTCTCGCCGGAAATGGACGTCACCCTGATCGAACCGACCGCCACCTATTACACCTGCTACGGCAGCAACTGGGTGCTCGGTGGACACGCCCAGATGGACGATATCGCGCAGAACTACGATGCCCTGCAGAGTCGCCACGGCGTGAACGTGGTGCAGGACTCGGTCACCGAGATCGATCCGGCCCGGCGCACCGTGAAGACCGCGGGCGGCGACACCATGACCTATGACCGGCTGATTCTGTCGCCGGGAATCGACTTCCGCTACGACGCCATCCCGGGCATCACCGCGGCGGACTCCGAGCGCATTCCGCACGCCTGGAAGGCCGGCGACCAGACCACGATCCTGCGCAGGCAGCTCGAGGCCATGCCCGACGGCGGCGTGTTCGTGATGGTCGCCCCCGGCAACCCGTTCCGCTGCCCGCCCGGGCCCTACGAGCGGGCGTCGATGGTCGCGCATTACTTCAAGCAGGAGAAGCCACGCTCGAAGATCATCATCCTCGACAACAAGGAGAACTTCTCCAAGCAGGGCCTGTTCATGGAGGGCTGGGAACAGCACTACGGCGACATGATCGAGTGGGTGCCGAGTTCCCGCGGCGGCCAGGTCGAGGAGATCGATGCGGCCAACCTGACCACGATCTCCGACGGGGGCTTCACCGAGTTCAAGGCCGACGTGCTGAACTACATCCCGCCGCAGACCGCGGGTGCGATCGCCATGCAGACCGGGCTGGCCGGCGACGGCTTCTGGTGCCCGGTCGACCAGATGACCTTCGAGTCCAGCATCCATCCGGGGATCTACGTGATCGGTGACTCCAGCGTGGCCGGCGCGATGCCGAAGTCCGGCCACTCGGCCAACAACCAGGCCAAGGTGGCCGCGGCGGCGATCAGCCGCGAAATGGCAGGTCTCGAACCGCTGGCACCCTCCACCGCGAACACCTGCTACAGCCTGATCACGCCGGATCACGCGATCAGCGTGGCCGCCGTCTATGCCTACACGGACGGCGCGATGGCCGGTGTTGAAGGCTCCGGCGGTGTGAGCCCGGCCGGCGCACCGGCGTCGGTGCGGCAGATGGAGGCGATCTACACCAAGGGCTGGTACGACGGCATTACCGGAGACATCTGGGGCTGATCACCCCAAGTCGCTGGATGGCCCAAGCGCACGGCGCCCCGGTGGCAACACCGGGGCGCCGTTTTCGTTTTCAGGCGTTGAGGTCCGGGATCAGCCGGCTGCGCATCCTGGCGATCGTGTCCTTGAGCTGGAGCTTTCGCTTCTTCAGCCGGCGCAGGGCAAACAGGTCGGGTGCCGAAACATCCTGCAGGGCATGGATGGCGACCTCCAGGGCCTGATGCTCGGCCTGCATCTCGACGATGCGCGCGCGCAGTTCACTCTCGTTTTCGACCACGAAACCCCCCACCCGCAAACTGGCTAGCGTATCATCGCAGAGCTTGCGCGGTGTCGCCAACGGGATGCATGGCCCAGCCGCACGCGGCCGTCCAGTGGGCCACCAGGGTCCATCTGGGCGGCCGCGAACCATCGAGCGGAGGGGAACCATGGGTATTACCAACAAGGCCCTGGAGATCGTCACGCCGCGGGGCGTGCGCCTGAGCGGCGTAATGGTGCAGCCGGAGGGCACGCCCGTCGGGCAGGCCTGCATCGCCCACTGCTTCGCCTGTTCCAAGGACTTCCCCGCCACCGTCCGTCTGGCGCGGGCACTGGCCCAGGAGGGCATCATCGTGCTCCGCTTCGACTTCATGGGTCTGGGCGAAGCCGAGGGCCGCTTTGCCGACAGCAGCTTCCAGACCTATTGCGAGGACCTCGGGGCCGCGCTGGACCGCTTCGACGCCCACACCGGGTATTTCACCGATCTGCTGATCGGGCACAGCTTCGGCGGCGCGATGGCGCTCGCGCTCGCCGGCCTGCGTCCGGAGCTGCAGGGGGTCGTCACCATCGCCGCGCCGTCCGAACCAGGCCACGTGACCCGGCTGTTCGAGGCCCAGGCCCATGGCATTCGCGAAACCGGCTCCGCCGAGGTCGACATCGGCGGCCGGAAGATCACCATCGGCCGGGACTTCCTGGAGTCGGTCGAGACCCAGGATCTGGACGCGGCACTGGAGCGGCTGGGCCGTCCGCTGCTGATCCTGCACGCGCCCAGGGACACGGTGGTGGGCATCGATCACGCCCGGCGTATCTTCTCCCGTGCCAAGCACCCCAAGAGCTTCGTCGCCCTGCACCAGGCCGATCACCTGCTCACCCGCCCGGAACACACCGCCTACGTGGCCCGACTGATCCACGCCTGGGCCTACGACCTGCTACGACCTCACCAGTAGTTTTCGACGGTGATCTGACCGGGCTGGCTGCGGCGGTGACGACGCAGGCCCCGTGCCTTCAAAACCGCCTGGGTATCCCGGACCATGTCCGGATTGCCGCAGATCATCACCTGGGCGTGATCGGGCTCGATCGCCAGGGACGCGAGATTCTCGAGCCTGCCGTCCTCGATCGTCGCGGGAATGCGTGCGCACAGGGTGCCCTCGCAGATCTCGCGGCTCACCATCGGCACATAGCCGAAGCGGCCCGGGGCGCGCTCGACGAAGCTCCGGATCGTGTCGCGATAGGTGAGATCGGGCGCCTGGCGCACCGAGTGGACGAGGCGGATGTTTTGAAAACGCTCCCAGGGCTCGTCCGTCCCCAGCATCGACAGAAACGGACCCAGACCCGTCCCTGTCGCGAACAGCCAGAGATCGCGGGCATCGGGCACCTGGTCGAGGGTGAACAGGCCGGTCGATCGCGGCATCAACTCGACCTCATCCCCCGGCTGTAGATGGATCAGGCGGTTGGTCAGCGGCCCCTCGGACACCGTGACCAGGTGAAACTCCAGCGGACGGCTGTCCGGCGGGTTCACGTAGGAATAGGGGCGTCCCACCCACTCCCCGCCGATGAACAGGCGCAGCCGGTTGTACTGACCGGCCTTGAACGGCTCGACGTCCGCATCCACGCGGAGGCTGAACAGGCGGTCGGTCCACCGTTTGATTTCCCGTACCTGCCCTTTCACCCAACCCATGCCACCTCCGATCATCGAAACCAACTCCCCACCCACGCCACGCCCCGTGCGAGCGACGTCCAGTCGCGACCCAGCCAGACCCCAGCGCTGATGCCGCTTCGCGGCCAGAGGCCGTTCCCAGCCGGCCACGGTGGCGGCGCCGTGGCCGGCTGGCAAGGGTTCCACAAGATTGACCCGCGTATTCCACGGGGCTGCGTATCCGCAGGTGACCGTGCCAGTATAATCCTCGGTCCAGCAACCCAAAGCCCCCGGAGCAGTCATGGCGCGCACACCCTCCCAGATGATCGACCTCGGCACCGAGGCCCCGAACTTCAGCCTCCCCGACGTTGTGTCGGGCAAGAACGTCTCGCTGGACGACTTCCCCGACGCCAAAGGCTTCATGATCGCCTTCATCTGCAACCACTGCCCCTTCGTGCAACTGATCCGGCACGAGTTCGCGCGGTACGGCCGCGAGTACACCGGCAAGGGCATCGCGGTGATCGCGATCAATTCCAACGACATCGTCGCCCACCCCGAGGACGGCCCGGACGCGATGCGCGACGAAGCGCGCCGCTTCGGTTACGCCTTCCCCTACTGCCTGGACGAGGACCAGTCGGTGGCCAAGGCCTACCAGGCGGCGTGCACCCCGGACCTGTACCTGTTCGACGCGAACCGCAAGCTGTTTTACCGCGGCCAGTTCGACGACGCCCGGCCAGGCAGCGACGCCCCGGTCACCGGTGCCGACCTGCGCGCGGCCAGCGATGCCCTGCTCGCCGGCAGGCCGGCCCCGGAGCCGCAGAAGGCGAGCCTGGGCTGCAACATCAAGTGGAAGCCGGGCAACGAGCCGGCCTACTACGGCTGAAGCGGCGCGGCTGGCCGGCCCCGGGCCTTTTCGGTCCGCCGGTCGCCAGCGAACCCCGGCCCGGCCATCCATGCCGCCAAACAACATCCTCGAGGGGCCCAAGGTCGCTCCCTGGACCTGCCCGTCCTGCCGCGAGGCCGTGCCGCGCCTGCTGCCCAACGGCCAGCGCAACCGGGTGCGGCTCGCCAGTCCCGACATGCTTCTGCCAGTGCCGGCGATCGAGGCAGCCGCGAACCGGGTGCCCGGCCCGCGTGCCACCGAGGTCTGCTTCCCCTGTTCCGAGGCCTATCGCGAGTTGCTCGGCACGCTGATCCGCCCCCCGGGCGAGGACGGTGACGCGCGCGGCGGACCCGGTCTAAACGATACCGGTATCGTCGGCGCGCTGCTGCCCATCGCCGGCCGCGGCACCCGGGTGCTGATCTTCCACGTGGTCGACAGCCTGTTGCAGGACACCGAGATCGAGGACCTGCGCCGGCTGAACCCCGACCGCCTCACCTATCCCGGTACCCGCGGCGCCATCGCCCCCCAGCTCTGGGCGATCTACGAGCAGCACCTCGCTGAACTGCACGCCGCCGCACCACCCGAAGGGACCCCGCCCCCGGACTAGTGGGCCATGCGGGAAGTTCGGAGCCGACAGGCGGCAGACGTCCACAGACGCTACAATATAAGGAAAGCCGCATTTCACGGCCCTCATCGAGGCCGCATCCACTCCGGTAGAAGTCCTTGAAGACCCTCGCGATCTACAACCTGAAAGGCGGTGTCGGCAAGACCGCCACGGCCGTCAACCTGGCCTATCTGGCAGCGCAATACGGCTGGAAGACCCTGCTCTGGGATCTGGATGCACAGGCGGGAGCCACGTGGTACCTGGGCCTGGAGCCAGGCGTGCAGGACAGCGTCAAGAAGCTCGCCCAGGGCAAGCGCGACTGGAAGGACTCCGTGCGCGAGACAGCCTGGCCGCGCCTCTCCTGCCTCCCCGCCGATTTCGAGAACCGCAACCTGGACCAGTATCTGCGCAAGGCCGAGCACCCGGCGTTCCAGGTGCGCAGGCTGCTGAAGGAGTTCCAGTCCGAGTTCGACCTCGTCGTGCTCGACTGCCCGCCAAGCTTCTCCACGGTGACGGAGAACCTGTTTCACGCAGCCGACGTGATCGCGGTTCCGCTGATCCCGTCCCACCTGTCCGTTCGCAGCTACGAGCAGGTGCTGCAGTTCCTGGACGCCGAGAAGATCCGCCGCGTGAAGCTGTATCCCTTTCTGTCGATGGTCGACAACCGGCGCAGTCAGCACCGCGACGCGGGCCTCGAACTGCGCAGGGAGATTCCGAACCTGCTCACGACCCCGATCCCCTACGCCGCAGCCGTGGAGGCCATGGGCCGCCATCGCGCCCCGCTGCCGGCGACCCAACCCCGCGCCCGCGCCACCGCCGCGTTCGAACAGCTCTGGCTGGAAATCGCCGAGAAGCTGCACCGGCAGGGCTGACGAACTCTGGAGTGCGGAAGCTTGCTTCCGCTTTCGGGCGCCCGAGCAACACCCGCTACCGAAAGCGGCGGCGAGCCGCCGCACTCCATAGCGCTGCGCGCCTGC
>NZ_REBW01000200.1 GCF_007692535.1 Thioalkalivibrio sp.
TGGCCGTGACTTTCACGCTAACGGAGGTCTCAGGCGCAACGGTTCCGTCCGGCCCTCTTGGCGCTGTACAGGGCCTCGTCAGCACTCTTGAGCAGGCCATCGAGTGCGGCACCGGGTGCCTCGCTAGAATAGGTCGCACACCCGAGGCTGAGCGTCACTACCGGCGCTGTGCTGGAAGATTCGTGGGGAATGGCCAGCCCTTGAACCGCCGCCCGCAGCTTCTCGGCAACTTCGCGGGCACCATTCGCATCCGCGCCGGGTAGAAGGGCCACGAATTCCTCACCGCCGTAACGCGCGATCATGTCGGACGGGCGCGAGAGGGTCGCCTTCAGGGTCTCGGCCACCTTCTGGAGGCATTGGTCTCCGATCCCGTGGCCATAGTGATCGTTGAAGTCCTTGAAGTGATCGATGTCCATCATCAGCAGGGAAAGCGATCCCCCCTGGCGCAGACTCCGCTTGCTCTCGCGCTGGAGCTGATCATCGAAGTGGCGACGGTTGGGGATGCCGGTCAGGCCATCGAAGAGCGCCATCTGCTCCAGGAGGTCGTTCTTGCGCTTGAGGCTCATGTGCGTACGGACACGGGCACGCACGATGGCCCGGTTGAAAGGCTTCGCGATGTAGTCCGCGGCCCCCAGGCTCAATCCTCGCTCTTCATCGCTGGCCGCATCCAGGGCGGTCACGAAGATGATGGGTATATCCCTGGTGGCCGGATCCGCCTTGATGCGCTGACAGACCCCATAGCCATCCATGCCGGGCATCTGGATATCCAGCAGGATCAGGTCCGGGTGGGGCTGCCCCCCTTCCTGGAGCAACCTCAGGGCCTTCTCGCCGCTGTTGGCTACCCGGACGCGGTATTCGTGCTTGAGCAGACTGCCCAGTGCCAGGATGTTGGCGGGCTCGTCGTCGACCACGAGGATGGTCTGCTGCTCGTCAGTTGTCATTGCGTTCTGCTTCCGCCTCTTCCATACGTTCGTCGAGCACCTGGAGGGCCGCCTCGAATTCGATTTGCTCGACCAGCGCCTCGAGTCTGTCGCACTCCAGACCCAGGCTGCGCAGATACCGCAGAGCCTCCTGCAAAGTGGCCTCTTCCACGAGTTCGCTGCGCTCCAGATGGCTACGCAGCGTCTCCACGGCCGCCCTTGTGCCTGTTGCCGGCCCGCCCCCGGAAGCCTCCAGGGTGGCGAGCGTCTCCGCGGCCTGATTCATCGCCTGTTCCATGGCCTCGATGGCGGCGACGTCAACGAGTTTACCCGCTTTCAGGTGGCCGTCGATCTGCCCTGCCAGATGCTGGATCTCCACGGCCGCCAGCGTCCCGGCCGCCCCCTTGAGGGTGTGGGCGATGTGCTGTGCCTCTTTTACCCGACCGGCCCTGAGGTGCTCGACCAGCGGGGCGTACTCCGTCGGCAGCTTCTTCCGGAACCCCCTGAGCATGCGGGCGTACAGGGCTTCATCGCCGCCGAGGAGCTTGCGCCCGCGGGCGAGGTCGAACCCCGGCAGATCCACGGGCAGTGCATCGGTATCCGGGGCTGGCGCGTGGGTGTTCTCATTGCGTTCCGGTGGCGCCGTTCCGGATCGCTCCAGATGGTCCAGCAGTACGCTGTAGAGACGTTCGAACTCAATCGGCTTACCCAGGTGATCGTCCATCCCCGCCTCTCGGGCGCGCTGCCGGTCGTTGTCCATCATCGCCGCCGTGAGGGCAATGACCGGCCCGGTATAGCCTTGCTCACGCAGCCTCCGGGTTGCTTCGAAGCCGTCCATGACCGGCATCTGCAGATCCATCAGGATCAGGTCCGGCACCCGCTCGGCGACCGCGTCGACGGCCCGGGCACCGTTTTCCGCCAGGCGGACAGTGGCCCCGGTCTTCTCCAGGAGCAGCGTGGCGACCTCCTGGTTGGTCTCGTTATCCTCTACCAGCAGGATCTCGCGGCCCGCCAGGTCCGGTACCATTGCTGCCGGCGGCCCATGCGGAACCGCGCTTTCCCCGCGTTCGGCCCGCGCCAGGGCATCGTAGAGGGTCGAGGCCGTCAGGGGCTTGGGCAGGAAATCCTTGACTAGAGTGAAATCGAATTCGACCTCGTCCCGGGCATAGGCGCTGACCATCAGGATATGGGGGGGTGTGTGCTTCAACTCCCCCTGTTGCCGGCGGCGCTGCAGTTCCCGGCAGGTCTCGCCACCATTCATGCCGGCCGGCATGTGCCAGTCCAACAGGATGAAGTTGAATGGGCTGCCCCCCGCTTCGGCGGCCAGGACCTTTTCGATCGCCTCTTCGCCGCTACTGGCCTCTTCTGTCTCGTAGCCGCAATAGCGGAGAAACTCGCGCATGACCTGCCGGGCATGCGCGTAATCGTCGACAATCAACACCCGATTCCCCTGCGTTTCCGGACACTCGACCGTCCGGCCCGACCCCGGACCCACCGGCAGCGTGAGGGTGAAAGAGAAGGTGCTTCCCCGTCCGGGCTCCGATTCGACCTCAAGTTCACCGCCCATCTTCACCACCAGCTGCTGGCTGATGGCCAGCCCCAGTCCGGTCCCACCAAAGCGACGCGTGGTGGAACTGTCGGCCTGACTGAAGGGGCGGAAGATGCGGGGGCGCTGTTCCTCGCTGATGCCGATGCCGCTATCCCGTACGCGAAAGTCCAACGTCACGTGACCCCTCGGGGCGGGCTCGACGGAGCCGATACCCAACTCCACCACGCCCCCCTGATCGGTGAACTTGGTTGCATTGCTGAGCAGATTCGTCAGGACCTGAGACAGCCGCAACGAATCGCCCACCAAGGTCTGCGGCAGATCGGGCGGGATGTCGAAGAGGAGTTCCAGCCCTTTGGAGCTGGCTTCTTGCCCGAAGAAGGTCGCCATCTGATCGATGACTTTGGTGAGCTCGAACTCGCGCTCTTCCAGCTCCAGCTGTCCCGACTCGACCTTCGAGAAGTCGAGGATGTCATTGATGATCCCGAGCAGCATTCGGGACGAGTGATAGATCTTGTTCACGAGATCGCGCTGGCGCTGGTCCTGGAAGGTCTGCAGCAGCTGGCTCATGCCGATGACCGCGTTCATCGGTGTGCGGATCTCGTGACTCATGTTGGCCAGGAAATCGCTCTTGGCCCGGTTGGCCCGCTCGGCCTCCTCGCGGGCCTGTTCCAGGGCTTCCTCCTGCCGCTTGCGCTCGGTGATGTCGTGTTGGACCCCGAAATGACCGATGATCCGGTCCTGTGCGTCGTACAGGCAGATGTAGTCGCCGTCAATGATGATCGGTGTCCCGTCCAGGCGCTGTTCGCGGGTTTCCCCATGCCAGCGCCCCTGGTCTAACAGTCCTTCCCAGATGGAGCGGCCATAGTCGAGGTCGTGGGCGAAGAGGCCGTTGACCGTCAGGCCAATGAAGTCCTCCTCACGGGCGCCATATTGATCCAGCATGGCCTGGTTGACCTTGGTCATGCGTTGATGCGCCATTGCGTAGTCGAGCAACGCCGCCTTGTCATCTTCGCTGGCACCTTTCCAGTCGACCGGTTCGTCCAGCATCATGAAGAAGAAGCCGCTGAATGACTGGGTAAAGAAGGCATCGAGCTGGGCCTTGTTCTGGGCCAGTTGTTGTTCGGCATTCCTTCGTTCGGTGATGTCGGTGATCAGGGAGGCGAACTGCCCCGGCTCGGGCTGGAAGGCCACGGCGCGGAAGTAGCGGCCGAGGTCGGCGCTATAGCCTTCAATGGTGTGATTCTCGCCGGTGAGCGCGACATGGCCGAAGTGTTCGATCCAGTATGACTCGGTCGCGGGCATGAGTTCGCGCACGCGGCGTCCAACGACTTCGTCCGCCTTCTGGCCGGTGAGGCGTTCAAACGCAGGGTTGACCGCCAGAAAGCGATAATCCGTGGGTCGGCCCTCATCGTCACAGATGATTTCGTGCAGGGCGAAGCCTTCCTGAAGTTCCACGAACAGGGTTTCATACTGTTTCTGAACCCGCTGCTGCTGTTCCATCACGCGGAGCTTGTTCTGGGCCAGCTGCACCAGACCGGCCACGGAGGCGAGGAAGCCCTGTTGCTGCTCGTTTGGTTCGGGCTGGCGTTCCAGCCAGTTAAGGACGAGGAGGTGGTAACCGCCGTCGCGGAAGCTGAATGGGTACCAGAGCATCGTGCCGATGTTCATCTGTTCGTGCAGGACTTCGGCGGAACCATCCCCGGTCAGGGCCGGATGAACCGCATCGGCATGGCTGGTCAGCCATGTTCGCTGTTCGCGCAAATGGCGGATCCCATCGCCGAAAACCGCCAGTGGAAGAGTGCCGATGGACGGCGAAATATCCGGCCGGGCGGGGTTGAGCCATTCTTCCTGTCCGATGACTCGCTGCTGATCGAAATCGATGTCGTAGACCAGCGTTTGATCCGCTCCGAGTGCCTCGCCGAGGTTCCGACAGGTCTCGGAGAGGATGGGCTGGACGCGGTCCTCCGCGGCTATTGTGTGGGCGATGGCGTCGACCGCCGCCCGGTGTTTGCGAATTTCCGTTTCGATCGCCTCGGTGCGGGCTTCAGCGGTCTTTTGTCCCGTTATATCCAGGATGTGACCATCGAGATAGGCCACTTCGCCAAGGTCGTCGCGGACCGCCATGCCACGTTCCTGGGCCCAGCGAATCGAACCGTCCCTGTGCCGTACCCGATAATTGATCTCCCAGGGTTGATCCGCAGCGCAGGCCTCGGCGACGCTCCGATCGATCATCGCAGCATCGTCCGGGTGGATGATGCTGGCGTAGCTGCGCACTGCGTTGCCGGTGAAGTCACTGGCATCAAAACCGGTAAGGGTATCCACCCCCTTGCTCAAGAACGACATGGTCCAGTCGCGGTCGAGTTTGCAGCGGAAAGTGGTGCCGGGGATGTTGTTCACCAGCGAGGCGAACTGGTTGCGTGCCGCTTCCAGCTCGTGGCGGGTCCGTTCGATATCGGAGATGTCCTGAATGATGGACCAGATCACCTCGCGGCCTTCCGAAGTCGTGGTCTTGAAGCCGTGGAGCAGGACCGGATAGCGGGAACCGTCCTTGCGTATGTATTCCTTCTGGAAGGGGCCGTAACGGCCCGTGCGTTCCATTGCTTCGAGCATGGCCTGCTCGTCGGCCATGTACTCCTCCGGTGTCACCTCCCAGTAGCTCAGCGCCTTGAATTCTTCACGGGTATAGCCAGCGGGCTCCTTGATGGCATCATTGAACTCGAGGAACGCGCCGGTGGCGAAGTCGTTCATGGCGATGCCCACCGGGGAGAGCTCGAACAGATCCCGGAACTTGGCCTCCTCGGCGGCCAGCTGGCGCCGGTTCTCTTCCTGTGAGGTGATATCGCGGTTGACCCCGACTACGCGCACGACCTTCCCGGCGTCGTTTCGGATCACCTGGGCCTGGCTATGGAGCGTACGCAGGGTCCCGTCATCGGCGCGGCGGATGGTCACGCTGGCCTCGAACTGGCTGCCGGATTCCACGGCGGCCTGGAACCGGGCCTTGGCCTGGTCGCGCGACTCCCCGACCAACGCGCGATCCCAGTCCTCGAACCGGTGGCTGAAATCGGCCGGATCCACACCGTAGAGGCGGAACATGCCCTCGTCCCAGTCAAGCCGGCCGCTGGCGATGTCGTAGTCCCATATGCCGAGCCCGGCGGCCGAGGTCGCCAGATGCAGGCGCTCCGTAAGCACCTCCTTGGCCTGTTCCGCTTCCTTCTCCGCCGTAATGTCCCGACCCGTCCCCCGGAAGCCGAGCAGTTCACCGGACTCGCCGAGGATGGGGAGCCCGCTCACGCGCTGATGGACGAGGCGGCCATCGGGGCGTAGCGATACATGCTCCAGGCCCTGCCATGACGTTTTCTCCGCCGCCCATTCAGCGAACAGTCCCTCGACGCGTCGGGCTTCTTCCGGTGGCATGAACTCGAACGGGGAGTGGCCGATGATATCGTCCGCCTCATACCCGAGAAGATGCCCCGCCTGAGGGGTGACAAAGCGGTAGCGGCCCTTGGGCGTGACCTCCCAGATGTACTCGCCTGCGGCTTCGGCCACATCCATGAAGCGCTTCTCGCTTTCGGCAAGTTCGCGTAAGGCCTGTTTCTGCTGGCTGATGTCGCGAAACACCGCCAGGAAGAGGTTGCGGTCTTCCTGGTCCAGCAGGACCACCGAGACCCGTACGTCGACGATCGAACCGTCCTTGCGGCGGTGTCGCGTCTCGAAATCGTCCCGGCCCTGCTCGAGGATGGTGCGGATGTGTTCCGCGGTTTCCTCCGGGGTCTCCTGGGCCTCGTAGTCGGTGATGCGAAGCCCGGCGAATTCTGCGGCGGTGTAGCCCAGTTGCTCGTGGGCCGTCTCGTTGAACTGGACCGGCAGTCCGGTCCCCGGGTCGATGAGCAGGGTCGCATCCGGATAGAGTTCAAACAGGGTCCGGAAGCGCTTTTCCTGCTCCTGAAGGCTCTCGAACAGTTGGCGCCGCTCGGTTATGTCGGTGTGAGAGCCAATGACACGGAGGGGTTTACCTTCGCTATCCCGTTTGACTACCCGGCCCCGGTCCAGGATCCACTTGTAGCTGCCGTCCTTGCAGCGGACGCGGTGCTCGTTCTCGTAGACCTCGGTCTCACCCCTGAAATGGCGATCCAGGTCGGCCATGGTCCCAGTCAGGTCATCGGGGTGTACCCGCTCCTTCCATTCGTCGAGGCTGTCGCCGATCTCGTATTCTTCGTGCCCGAGCATCCATTTCCATTGGGGCGAGAAATAGACGGTATCCGTCGCCACATCCCAGTCCCAAACGCCCTGCTCGGTGGCCTCGAGCACAAAACGCCACCGTTTCTCTGTCGTTTCCATGATCTCGAGAAGCCATATGCGCCCCTCTTCAATCTTCCGGCGCTCGGTAACATCGGTGCCCACGGACTGGAAGTGGGTCACCTGCCCGGCACCGTCGAAGAAGGCACGGGTGGTCCAGAGCACCCGGCGCACCTCGCCCGTTTCCAGAACCAACGAGTTCTCGAAGCTGCGGACAGGGTCCTGCGGGCGGAAGCGGTCAAGCTCTGCCAACGCCCCGTCTTTCTCCTCTTCGGGAAGCATGTCGATCCACCGCTTGCCGCTCAAGTCGTCGGGGACGCACCCGAGCAGGTTTGCCAGGGCGTGGTTGGCGAAAACAATGGTGGTATCCGGCAGAAAACGCTGGATGGACTCGGTCTGACCCTCCACCAGATCCCGGTACTGGGCCTCGCGCTCCAGTTCGGCCTCGACGATATCGGCCAGGTCGCGCAGAACACTCAATTCGTCGTCGGAAAACGTCCGGGGTCGATTGTCGAGGATACAAAATGTGCCCACGCGCTCGCCGTCAGGCGCATGCAGGGGCGCCCCGGCGTAGAAGCGGATGTGGGGCGGGGCGGTCACCAGGGGATTGTTCGCGAAACGGTCATCCTCGAGGGTATCCGGCACCTTGAGGATCGCTTCACCCAGGATGGCGTGATCACAGAAGGATATCGCCCTCGGTGTCTCCTGCACGTCGAGCCCCTGTCGCGATTTGCACCAACGACGCTCGGTATCCACCAGACTGACCAGTGCCACCGACACGCCGAAATGGCGCCTGGCAATTCGGGTCAGGCGGTCGAAGCGCTCGTCCTGGAATGTGTCGAGTACTCCAAGATCGCGCAGGGTCTGACGGCACTGGAACTCAATGCCAGCTTCTTCCGGATGCTGCATCGGGTGGATTCCCGCGGTCGTGGGGCGCGTCAAGCGCGCGTGAGTCGGTTACGGCTATTATGCTTGGATTCGTACAGGGCGCGGATTTGAAGTGGCCCCCATCGAGCATCATCAGGCTGAAGGGACTGCCATGGGGCTCGGCCCGCTGCTGCCCCCGCTCCGTTCTCCAGTTGCGGCGCGTTCGACAACGCCCGCTTTCGCACGCTGGACGTGCGATCCCAGACCGGCAGCCAGCACGAGCCTGAATGATGCCAGGCTGATCGCGTTTCTTCGCGGAACCATGCTGGCCAATTCGCTTACCTCAAAACTGCCTACTATACTCTCGACGCTAATTTTGCGGTCGCGCTCCGTGCCGTCGGACATCCCGCCAATCCAGGCGAGCCGTTTGGAGCGATGGCCATGCCGCTCATGGCCGGGGACGCCATCGAACCCGAGATCCGCGATTGCGGGTTCCTGAGCCTGCCGCCCTGAGCCTGTTGAAGGAAGTCTGTCGAGGAAAGCCTGCCCACGAAATCGTCCGGCACTTCCCAGATATGCAACACTTACCAACGAGGAGTTTTCAATGCGCCGCGCCGTTCTCTTAGCCCTGACCCTCTCTTTCGCTCTCGTGGCTGCACCAGTCGCAGCAGATACCCTGAATCGGATACTGGACAGTGGCGAGATACGCCTCGGCCACCGGACCGATGCCGTACCCCTGTCCTATGTCGACGGCGCCGGGCAGCCGCAGGGGTACTCCGTGATGATCTGCCGGGCCCTTACGGCACGACTTGCCGACGCACTCGGCATGGAGAAGTTGACGCCGGTGTGGGTGCCTCTGGATGCGCAGAGCCGCTTCGACGCGGTGGCGGAGGGTCGTGTCGACCTGCATTGCGGGGCCGCGACCATCACCCTGAGCCGTCGCGAGCGGGTCGACTTCTCGATCCCCACCTTTATCGACGGGACCGCCGTGCTGCTCGCAGGGGAGGGGGACACCGCGTTCGAGGATCTGGACGGCAAGCGGCTGGGGGTGCGCGGTGAGACCACCACCGAGGAGATTCTGCGCAATTCCCTGAAGGCCGCCGGCCTCGAGGCCGAGGTGATCACGTTCAGCACCTTCAGGGATGGTGTCGCGGCAATGGCCAAGGGGGATCTCGACGCCTTCTTCGGCGATCAGTTGCAGCTGTTCGGCCTCGCGATCTCCGGTGATCTTCCCGACAGCCTGCGGATTTCCGATGACACCCTGACGGTCGAGAAGCATGGTCTCGTCCTGCAGCGTGGCGACAGTGATTTCCGTCTGGCCGTCGACCGGGGGCTGAGCGCGCTCTACCAGGATGGTGACATGGCGCGCATCTTCCGCAACACCATGCCGGATATCGAGGCCGGGGCGGCCCTGCGGATGCTGTTCATCCTGGCCCCGGAAGTGTTCTGACACCCATCCGAGGGAAGTGCTTAACGGGTCGATTCCGTTGACGGGTTCGACGGCTGCCGTCGAACGTGAAACTGACATGGGAAACGAGTCTTTGGCATCGACATCGAGGCCTGCCGGGAATGTAGCGGCGGCATGCGAGTCATTGCCTGCATCGAAGACGCGATGGTGATCAACAAGATTATTGACCGGCTGGCCCTCCGGCTGAAATGGACCGCACAAGGGCGGTGGCAAGCGATTTCCTGATTATCACGAAAGCTCCGCGAAGGCTGCTTGCGTGTAGGAGGCGAACCCTCTCGCCGAGCGGGCGCCGGAAAACCATCGGCCAGAGGCTGGTCTCCTACAGCTGCGCCCCTGCCCCTGCCTTTGAATTATCGGCCAGCGGAAGGTAGGGTGCGATGACCAAGGATGCAGGTGAAACCGCTCACGCGCTATACCCTTTTGCAGTTTCTCGG
>NZ_REBW01000203.1 GCF_007692535.1 Thioalkalivibrio sp.
TGAGGCAGCGAATCCTGGTCGCGAACTCGTCGGCAGCTTCGCCCCGGAACATGCAAAGTCCGGCAATCCGCGCTGCAGGAAGCGCTCGAAGCGCTCCAAGTCCTCAAGTGGCATCGGGTCGCTGAAGAGGAACCCTGGAAGGCGCCACACCCGCGCCTTGCTCCCGAGACCGGCAGTTGCCGGGGTGCGAATCGCTCCATTGCAGAAGGCTTCAGCTCAAGGCCACCTCGACTTCGTGCTCCTGGCGGTCGTCCACAAGGGGGATCAGGGCTTGCGGTCGCGCGGTCCCGTTAACAACCGAACCGCCCACGCCGGTTTCATCCATCAACGCACCGTCGACCGTCACACGGATCACCTGTCCCGTTTGCGCACCGACCCGCCTCACGGTGATGTGATAGGTGGTCTCGCGATAGCGGTAGTGGATCCTGTACACGTCCCAATGCGCCGGGACGCAGGGCATGATGCGCAGCTGATCCACCTCCAGTTGCAGGCCCAGAAGGGTTTCCACCGTCAGCCGGTACATCCAGCCCGCGGCCCCGGTGTACCAGGTCCAGCCACCGCGGCCGGTATGCGGCGACACCCCATAGATGTCCGCGCTCATCACGTAGGGTTCGACCTTGTAGCGCTCGATCGCAGCAGGCGTGCTGCCGTGATGGACGGGATTGAGCATGGCAAAGAATTCCCACGCGCGTTCGGTGTCGCCCATCATCGCAAACGCCATCGTGGTCCAGATCGCGGCATGCGTGTATTGGCCGCCGTTCTCGCGCACGCCGGGGATGTAGCCCTTGATGTAGCCGGGCTCCAGATCTGATTGGTCGAACGGCGGGTCGAGCAGCTGGATGATCTGCTTGTCGCGGCGCACCAGGCGCTGGTCGACGGCCGTCATCGCCTGGCGGGCCCGGATGGGATCGCCGCCGTTCGAGAGGACCGCCCAGCTCTGGCTGATCGAATCGATCTGGCATTCGTCGTTGGTGGACGAACCCAGCGGGGTGCCGTCGTCGAACCAGGCGCGTCGGTACCAGGCGCCGTCCCAGGCACTTTTCTCGATGTTGCTGCGCAGCAACGCCGCCTGATTCGAGCACAACTCGGCAAAGTCCGCGTCGTCGTGGTCCCGCGCCAGGTCGGCGAACAGGTCGAGGTTCTCGACCAGAAACCATGCCAGCCACACGCTTTCGCCCTTGCCGTCGCGACCGACGAGATTCATGCCGTCGTTCCAGTCGCCGCAGCCCATCAGCGGCAGCTGGTGGGCGCCGAAACGCAGGCCGTGCTTGATGGCGCGCACGCAGTGCTCGTAGAGGCTGGCCGCTTCCGGCGAGCGCTGCGGCTGGTCGTAATAGGCCTCTTCTTCCGCATACAGCTCGCGGCCTTCGAGGAAATGGATGGACTCGTCGAGCACACCCGTGTCACCGGTCGCCCGCACATAACGACAGGCTGCATAGGGCAGCCACAGATAGTCATCGGAGAAACGGGTGCGCACGCCCTGGCCATTGGGCGGGTGCCACCAGTGCTGCACGTCGCCCTTGAGGAACTGGCGCCCGGCGCAGCGGATCAACTGTTCGCGGGCCAGCCACGGTGTCGCATGGATCAGCGCCATGGTGTCCTGCAATTGATCGCGGAAACCGTAGGCACCGCCGGACTGGTAGTAGCCGCTGCGCCCCCACAGCCTGCTGGATATCGTTTGATACACCAGCCAGCCGTTGGCCAGCACGTTCAGCGCGGGATCGGGTGTGTCCACATTCACCGCGCCCAGGGTGCGGTTCCAATAATCCCACACCGTTTCCAGCGCTTGGCGCGCCCCTGCGCGCCCCCCGAATTGCTGGACGAACTGCCGCGCTTCGTCGGCGTTGGCCGCCGCACCGAAGACGAACACGATCTCGTGTTCCTGCCCTGCGGGCAGCTCGATCCGGGCCTGGATCGCGGCACACGGATCGAAGGCCGCGCCGGTTCGGCCCGACAGGCGCTTGCGGCGCATCGCCGCCGGTCTGGCCAGCGAGCCGTTGCGGCCGATGAACTCGGTTCGGTTTCCGCTCACGGACCGCTCCCGCTCACTGACCTGTGCAAACACGACCCGGTTGGCGCACTCGCGGCCGTAGGCATTGCGGGCAAACAGCGCCCCACTGTGCAGGTCGGGCTCCGTGACGATGTGCATCAGATTGCTGTGCCGCCACTCGCCGAGCACCAGTTCCCAATAGCCGGTCAACGACAGGCTGCGCGCGCGCTTCGACTGGTTGTGCAGTTTGACCACCACGAACTTCACCGGCGCGTTCATGGCGACGTAGGTGAACAGTTCCGAGGCGATGCCGGCTTCGAAATGCTCGAACACGCTGTAGCCGAAGCCGTGGCGGCAGACGTAACCGGAGCGCCCACGGGCGGGCAGCGGTGTCGGCGACCAGAACGCCCCGGTTTCTTCGTCGCGGATATAGAACGCTTCGCCGCTACTATCGGAGATCGGGTCGTTGTGCCAGGTGGTGAGGCGGAACTCGTGCGCGTTTTCCGCCCAGGTATAAGCACCGCCGCTTTCGCTGACGACCGTGCCGATGTGCGGGCTCGCGATCACGTTGGTCCACGGCGCCGGCGTCGTTTGCCCCGGTTCGAGCGTGACGACATATTCGTGCCCATCGGGCGTGAACCCGCCCAGGCCGTTGCTGAAAATGCGTTCGCGCGCCGCCAGCGGATCAACCGGTTCGACCGCCGCTTGCTTCACGGGCTCCAGCATGTCCGACGTGCGCTCGGTCGAAACGCGGCGTTCCACCTGCTCGATCAGGGTTTCGGCGGTATCGCTGAAGACGATGCGCGCGACACTCTGCAGCAGCACCCGCTCGTCCTCGGAAAGCTCCTCGGCACGTCGCACGAAGACCCCTGCCGGTTTGTCGATCACCTGGGCCTCGGGTCCCGCGTTGATCAGTCCCATGATCTGATCCTGCAGCACGGCCCGGTAGCCCGAGAAATCCTCGTTCACGATGACCAGGTCGGCGGCCAGGCCCTTCATGCGCCAATAGGCATGTGCCTGGAGGACCTGTTTCACCAGACCGATGCGGTTGATGTCGCCCATGTGCAGCAGGACGATCGGCAGATCGCCGGAGATACCAAAGCGCCACAGCCCGGATTGTCCAAGCTGGTTACGGGCAATGATGCCGGGGCCGGCGCGGCGCAGGGCATGGCCGTAAATAACGGAGCTGGCCAGGCGGCCAAAGACCTGGGCATCGGCTTCGGTGGCGTTGAGGTTGCGCAGTACCTCCTGGCCCTGGAACCAGGCCATCTCGAACGCACGCTCGACGAAGTGACGGTCGCCATATTTTTCAACCAGGGCCAATGCGGTCTCGCGCGTGTCCGCGACCCCGGAGATGACCTGCACGGTCGCCGATTCGTCGGGTGACAGGGTCAGGGTGCGGCGGATCGCCACAATGGGATCGAGCACCGGCCCCTCGGTATTCGACAGGGCGGGTGGGCTCTCAGCGCTGTCGAGCACCAGCGGGTTGGCCGCCGTGCGACCGCGTCCGATGAAGCGGGCACGGTCGGTTTCGTAGGACGGCTCGCCGGCCATCGCGCCCGGTGCGGCGAGCAGATGGAACATCCAGGGCGCCTGCTCACCCGGCGCCCGAGGCCGCCGCGTGCAGAGGATCGCCTGGCGCTCGGGCAGGATTTCGGTCTGCACGAACAGATTGCTGAACGCGCGGTGGGCGAGGTCGGCATTCAGCGGCGCCAGGACCACTTCGGCGTAGCTCGTCACTTCGATGTGACGGGGCCGCGACGACTGGTTGGTGAGCGTGACACGACGGATTTCGACGTCGTCTTCCGGGGACACGCTGATTTCGGTGTGGGCTTCGATCGCCTGATCGCGCCGCCGGTATTCGGCACGCGCCTGCACGAAGATCGCCTCGTAGTGATCGGCCCGGCGCAGGGTCGGCTGGTGGGCAGTCGACCAATAGCGCCCGCTATCACGGTCGCGCAGGTAAATGAAGGTGCCCCAGCTATCGGCGGTGGCGTCCTCGCGCCAGCGGGTGACGGCGAGGTCGCGCCAGCGGCTGTAACTACCGCCGGCATGGGTCGCCATCACGTGGTAGCGGCCGTTCGATAGCAGGTGGACTTCGGGGATCGGAGTATCCGGGTTGGAAAAAACACGCATGATCGTGGCCACGTCTGCGCTGGGCGGGCGGGCGGCGGCGCTCACTTCGGCCGCGTGCGGGTGCAGGGTGGCGCCCTTCTTCGGCACACGCTCCTGCAGCAGCAATTCCGTCGCCCGCACGAGCGGGTCGGACAGGAAACGGCGCTGCATCGGCTGGTGGAGAAGAACGTGCGCAAACGCCAGCAGGCTCATGCCCTGGTGATGCGCCATGAATGCCTGCACGATGGCGTTCGGCTTGCCCCGCGGCACCCGGGACGGCGTGTAATCGATCGCCTCGTAAAAGCCATAGGCGCCGAGAAAGCCATGATCGGCCAGCGTTTGCAGATTGCGGCACGCTTCCTGCGGCATCACAGTCAGCGCCAGAGCGCTCGCGTAGGGCGCAATGACCAGATCGTCCCCCAGCCCGCGCTTGAAGCCGAGACCCGGGACGCCAAATGCCCGGTACTGGTAGACCTGGTTGATGTCGACGGCGTTGTAGCAGGACTCGGAAATCCCCCATGGAACCTCGCGTTGCCGGCCGTATTCGATCTGGCGCGACACCGCGGCCTTGCAGGTCTGCTCCAGCAGCGTGTTTGCATAGCTCGGCATGATCAACTGCGGCATCAGGTATTCGAACATCGAGCCGCTCCACGAAATCAGGCTGATGTCACCGCCGTGACTGGTCAGCAGACGGCCGAGCGAGAACCAGTGCTTCTGGGGCACCTGTCCCTGTGCGATGAGCAGGAAACTGGCCAGGCGCGCTTCCGATGCCAGGAGGTCGTAGCAGGATGGGTCGCGGCGCCGCTCACCGACGTCGTAGCCGATGGCCAGCAGACCGCTCGCGGTGTCGTAGAGAAACCCGAAATCCATCACTGCCAGCGCTCGGCAGCGATGCGTCAGCGCATCGATGACGCCGAGTTGCGCCATGGCACCCGCGACGCCCGCTCCGGCCAGTTCCATCCGGGTGGGAATGGCGCGGCCCTGCCATGACGTCGGCACCAGAAATGCCATCTCTTCCCGCAGGGCGCGGAACTGCCGGTCGCATGCCCGCGTCCAGTAGGCCAGCTCGCCATCGATACCCGCTGGCAGCCCGGCAACCAGCTCGCCGCCGATGCGGTGAATCTCATCCAGCGCGCGGGCGGCGGCAGGCAGTGTCTGCGGCGGTCCGTCCCGCGTGAGTGCGCGCAGGGTGTCCTGCAGCAGACTGATCTTTTTCGCCAAGCCCGGTGCGGGTGAGGCCGGCAGCTGTTCGGCAAGCACCTGCAGGGTGTCCTGCAGGCCCTGGAGTGCATTGGCTGACAGCACCGGCTGATGTTTCATTTCGGCCAGTCCCGTCTGCAGGGTGAGCAGGCAGCCAGCCAGGTTGCCGCTGTCCACCGATGAGACGTATTGCGGCTGCAGCGGCTGCAGCGTGCGGGTGTCGTACCAGTTGTAGAAATGGCCGCGGTAGCGTTCCAGCTTTTCCATCGAAGCCAGGGTGTCGCCGATGCGCTGGAGGCATTCGCCTGCCGTGATATACCCAAAATCGCATGCCGCCAGGTCAGCCAGCAGCGACATGCCCATGTTGGTGGGCGAGGTGCGCGAGGCGATGGCCGGCGCCGGATATTCCTGCCAGTTGTCGGGTGGCAGCCAGTGGTCCTCCGGGCCGACGAAGTCCGCGAAGTAGCGCCAGGTGCGTCGGGCCGATGTCCGCAGGAAGGCCTGCTGATCGACGCTCAGGCCCGCGGCGGGGGCGACCAGCGGCTGGCTGATCCACCAGCCGACGACGGGCGACAGCAGCCACAGCAACAGGAGGGGGGCAGCGTAGAGCCACGCTGCAGGTTGGCTTGCGATGGCCAATGCCACACCCAGCACTACCGCGAGCATCGGCGCGATCCACATCTCCCGAAAAAAGTCGGCCAGCGTGCGGCAGGCGTTGCGGCGTGCATAGGCGGGCAGCTGCCACAGTAGCAGGCCGCGTCGCGTGAACAGCATGCGTACCCTCGAGCGCAGGATCGCGCCCAGGCCGATCCGCGCATCGTAGGGCAAGAAGGCCAGGGTCAGCACGGCGAGCGCGAGCGGACGCCCTGCGGATTTTCGGGTCTGGCTGAAGTGCACCAGCCAGCCGCGTTCTTCCGGCTTGCGAACCAGCTCGATCATGCTCGACAGCAGGGTGGGCAGGAATGCCACTGCCAGCACCAGCAGGGTCCACAGCCACCCGGGCCCTGGACCCAGCAGCCATCCACCGACCAGCAAGACCAGCAGCGCCGGCGCGACCAGGCTGCGGCGCAGGTTGTCGAAAAGCTTCCACCACGACAAGGCCGAGAGCGGGTTCGCCTGCCGCGTCGCCTTCGTGCCGTTCCGGCCGGGGGGGCCTGGCACGCGCGGCAGCAGCCAGCCGGCCAGTTGCCAGTCGCCGCGTATCCAGCGATGGCGCCGGCTGGCCTCGGCGGTGATGCTCGCCGGATGCTCTTCAATGAGATCGACATCGGTCACCAGAGCCGAACGCGCATAGCCGCTTTCCAGCAGATCGTGGCTGAGGATGAGATTCTCTGGAAAGCGTCCGTCGACCGCCTTACGGAACGCACTGACGTCGTAGATGCCCTTGCCGATGAACGAGCCTTCCCCGAACACATCCTGGTAGACATCCGAAACTTCGCGCGTGTAGGGATCGATCCCCGAATCCCCCGCGGACAGTTTGGTGAAGCGGGACTGGCCTGCACTGGTCAGGCTGATCGAGGCCCGCGGCTGCAGGATGGCGTAGCCTTCGACAATGCGGCCCTTGCCGGCATCGTAGACCGGCCGGTTGAGCGGATGCGCCAGGTTGCCGACCAGGGTGCGTGCCGCGTCGCGCGGCAGTTGCGTGTCGGTATCCAGGGTGATCACGTACTGGAACGAGGCGAGGAGGGAAGAATCGCCGACGATCTCCGAAAAAGCGGTTTGTGCTCCGCCCCTGAGCCGGGCATTGAACTGTTCCAGCTTCCCACGCTTGCGCTCGTAGCCCATCCAGACCCGCTCGAACGGATTCCACACCCGCGGCCGGTGAAACAGATAGAAAATGCACGGGCGATCGTCGCGGTAGGTCGCGTTGAGCGCCGCAACCGCGGCGCGCGCACGGTCGAGCAAGGCCGTGTCATCCGGCAACGTCTGCTCGGGTGCGTCGCGAAAATCCGTCAGCAGCGCAAAGAACAGATTGGGATCGCGATTGCCGAGATAGCGGATCTCCATGGCCTCGAGCAGATCGTCGACGTCCTGCAGTTTGGTCAGCAGGGTGGGCACGACCACCATGCTGCGGTGGTTCTTCGGAATCCCTGTGGAGAAATCCATTCGTGGCAAGGCGTGCGGCGGCAGGGTGAGCGTGACCAGCTGGTTCACCAGCGGGACCGCCAGCGCCGAGGCGGCGACGACGAGGGGGAGCGCAAGCAACCAGAGGCGCCAGTCGCCCGCATCGACCCCACCCGGACCCGGTTCGAGCACGGACAGGACGACCACGATCGCAAGGAGTGTGAGCGCCAGGATGGATCCGACATACAGGGACAGGCGAAGATGCGGGCTTGCCCGGCTGAGCCGGGATTGCAACGACGGCCGGAAGCCGACCGCGCGCTCCAGCTGCCTGCGTCCCCGATCGATCAGGTAGTAGCCGACGTGCGCGCTGCGCTCCTGCGTGCCCCGTTGTACGGCCGCCGCCTGCGCAAGCGCGACGGCTTCGCGTGCCACCGCCATTTCACCAAGTGCGCTGCGTCGCGCCACGTCCTCGATGACATGCCGGTAGCGGTCGCGGGTGGCGAAATCCTGGTGGGCGTACATCGCCGTCGGGTCTTCGCACAATGTCTTCTCGACGACACTGAGTGCCTCGACGAATTCCTTCCAGTCCGTGGCGCCGATGAAACGCAGACTGCCAATGCTGTTGGCAATCGAGATCTGGTTGGCCGCGGCGGTGCGGCCGGCCGCCTCCGACAACTCGGTTGCAGTCACCCCCTGTTCGAGCAGCTTGTGTTCGACCCAGGTTTGCACGAAGGCCATTGCGGACCCCTGGGCCTGGAGCCGGCCGTAAAACTCCTCGACGAACGGCGCGGTCAGCGGAACATCGGCATGCGCAAACTCGGCCAGCAGATGGATCAGCCGTTTCGGTTCGCTTTCGGCCGCGTCGAGCATGCGGTCCGCCCAGGTGATGGCCGCATCGAGCTCCTCGCGCCGCTGGGCGATACGCATCCCGACGCGGCGCAGATTTTCCAGCAACGCCAGTTGCAGCATGATGGGGAACGCCCATAATTCGCCCAGCTTCAAGGGTTCCACGGTCTGGTAAGCGGCGATGAACTGGGTGGCGTCGCCGCTGTCCACGCGGCCATCCATGTGGGAAATCAGCTCCAGCGCCAGGGCGTAGATGCGCGGGAAACCGGCCGACGGGCCATTGGCGATGCGCGGCAACTGGCGGCTGTATCCGCGCGGCAGGTGCCGGCGCGCGAGCGTGATCTGCTGCTCGATCAGGTAGAAGTTGTCGAGCAACCAGGCCTCTGCCGGTACGATCCGCTGTCCCTGCGTCCTGACGGCGGTTACCACGTCATACGCCTCCCGCAGAACGCGTGCGTTGTCCGCCAGCCGTGGCAGCAACCGGTCCGGCCCCGGACGCGGATCGACTCGATGCTGACCCGCCAGCGTCACCGCGTGACGCTTCAGCTGCTCGATGCTGAACAGCTCCGAACGCAGCAACTCCGTGTCCTGGTCGTCATGCACCGCATTCCGCATGCGCGCAAACGATCCAAACGCTGTGCTGGCCATGACATCCTCCTGGCTCGATCCTTGATGGGCGGAACGAAGGCGCCGGTGCCTACCGCGCCCGCGAGGCGAACGCATGAAGCACACCGCTATCGCGCGCGAGCGCGCTACGTACCGCGCGGGCTCCCGGGTCCGAACAGGCGCGCATAGTCGGCACGCTCCGCCTCGTAGCACGGGCACGCGGCGCGTTCCAGCGCGGCGCGGTCGAGGATGGTGATCTCGCCGCGCGAGTAAGCAATCAACTCGCCGCGCTGCATCTCGGCAGCGGCCACACTGACGCTGCTGCGGCGCACGCCAAGCATGTCGGCGAGAAACACATGCGTGAGATGGAAGTGATTGGCATGCGCCCGGTCGTGCGTCATCAGCAGCCAGCGTGCGAGCCTGGGCGCGGTCTCGTGGAAATGGGTACACGCTGCCGATTTCGCCAGCTGGGACATGAGCACGTACAGATAGCGCGCGAGCTGCTTGCGCAAGGCCGAGCTCGCCTCGAGTTCACGTCGAAAGTCCGCGCGCGAGATGCGCAATGCGCTGCCAGGGCCTTGCACCACGGCGCGCATCGGGGCGGTATCGACCCCCAGCATCAGCGTCGCGCCCAGCATGCCTTCGCTACCGATCAAGCCCATCTCCAGCGGTTGCTGTGCATCCAGCGTCGC